>CALLWY010000236.1 GCA_938015865.1 uncultured Planctomicrobium sp. | reverse complement strand
CCCGACAGGAGCCCCCCGACAATCATCACGAGCACAATCGCCCAAGGCTCAAACGTCGACAGATGACTGTGATCGAACAGGCCGTGCTCCCCTTCCGCTTCCCGAGGAGCAAACCCGGCAAAGGTGCTCAGCGAGTAATGCACCACAACCTGACCAAGGAACTGAAAAACAATCCCCCCGATGCCCGCCACAACACCAACCAGGATCGACAGGAGGGTCCATTTCCCGGATGTCTTCCAGTCATAGGAGGAAAACCATTTCTCGAACCTGTTCACGGAGAGCCAATTCCTTTGCATCGTGATTCAAGACGGTTCGGCAACCGCACCTTCCCTCGCTGGCCGACATCCATTGATTGTCCGGAGTCAATTGCCCCCGTCGCGTTTCGACGAATGACATTTTCCAATGGACGTTTCGGTCCAACCCGATCTGCTGCGGCGCAGTTTGGCGAGCAAAATCTGAATTCGCAATATCGCCTTGGGGGCGGCGACTCCTCGATCCCTCAATCGAAACAAACAGACTCTTCACCTGTAATGCTGAAGAGTACAATAAAACAACTTCTTCTTCCGCGACATCAGAGCGTGGGGCGGAAAGAAGAGATGACCGCGGTCGTGTCCCGAGAGCCGGGGTGGACAGCATTCCGACGATGAATTTGATACATTGATTTTTCCGACTCTGATATGTCCCGATGCATAACGGTGGCCCCCGTTATGGGACTGAAAAGAACGTTGGAACAGTCAGGGGACCTTCACGGCCCCCGTGAAGATCAGTCCATTTCATCTCCGCACGAGACGCCAGTGAAAGTCAACGTGTCATGAATCCAGTTCTGGTTCCTCTTCATGGCGGCCCTTCGATCCACGTGGACAAGGCGATTCTCTTTTTCGGACGGGGTTCCGAATGCGATGTCGTTCTGACCGACAGCCGAAAGGTCTCACGGAAGCACTGTTGCGTCGCCCAGATCAATAACCGCATCGTGGTGCGTGATCTGGGAAGCATGAACGGAATCCGGGTCAATGACACCAGCGTGAAGGACGAAACCGTCCTGAATCTGGGCGATGTGCTGTGGATCGGGGACCTGGGATTTCGTCTTGATATTGGAGTAAAGACGATGGGCCAGAAGGCCCCCCCCATTCCTTCAAATCCAGCGCCGAAATCGATTCGGGAGACACCCCGGCACTCCATTACGCCCCCTCCGATTCCTGCTTCAATTGAAAAGCAGGGAGACGGACTCTCTGGCTCCAGCACTGGAAACGGCCCCGCTTTCGTTCAACCCCAATTTCTTCCCCAGATTCCCGATGACGAAGTCATCGAACTGGCGGACAGCGACATCATTGACCCCGAAAAAAATGAATAACGCTTACGGTCAATCGATACATTCCGCAAAATCGCGATCGCTACACGCGGGGTAGACACCACCTCCTTGGATTCTGTTCATCTTTCAAGACCCCAACGTTCGCCCAATTTCAGAATCATCCAGCTTCCGCCCATATGAGTAAGCTCAAAATGAAAACAGCCCCTGCGACGTTCGCACATCGCAAGGGCTGTTTTCCGGTGATTGATTCTTACGGGATCAGGAAGATCAATCCTGTGTAGACTCCACCCGCTGCCGCAGCCGCTTTCAGGTTAAATGGAATCTGCGGAATCAGCTCGGGAGCATTGTCCCCCGGTCGGTAATATCCCAGCGGATAAATATCTCTCCAGACCGGATCGATTGCCATCTGATACGGCAGGCCAATTCCCTGAACTCCGAACTTGGCGATGGAAACAAACGGCTGAATTCCACACGGCCACTGCTGACCATACCGTTCCAGCGCGACATCTTCGAAGTAGAGCGGCTTGTGTTTCAGGTCCGTCGCGAAGAACTGGTAATCAACCATGGCAAAATGCCGATCCAGTGATCCTCCGGCAGGAAGCTGGAAGAACTCCGGGCAGCGGGCGCGTTCGTTCTCGGGAATGCTGTCAGGCTGCGGGCACAGGTATTCGTACGGCTTTTTCCCCGTCGGAGAATAGGTGTAGTACGGCTGAATCTGGGAAATCGGCCGGAAGATGTCGTCATTCATCCCCGGAACCCCGGTATCCCCTGCGGGAATCGGGGCAGGGGACGTTGCTTCTCTCGAATCTGGAGCCGGTGGAAGCAACTTCTCATCGACCGCCAGAACCGGAGCGACTGCTTCTTCAGCCAGGAAATCAGTCAGAGTAATGGACGGATTGCTCGCGACCAGTGTCTGTCCTGCCCCGTCAAAATACCGGCTGGCAGCTGATCTCTGTGCGGAAGGGAGTTCCGGCCGAACCATGGGAAGCTCGCTCTTTCTCCAGCCAAAGTTGGAAAAAGAGAAGTCCAGCGGCTCAGGATTCGCCACTTTGGACGTCTTTGACTCTTGAGACTGGCCGGTCTCTACTGCATCAGCAGGAAACTCCAGTGGAATCTCCTGAGCCTTTTGAATCACCGGACGTTCCCGGGTCCAGTCAACTGGACGGACTTTCCACTTCGCCGGTTCCGCTGCACTGAGCGATGACGTTGCTGCCACAGAGCAGAGACACGCGGCAGTCCACGTTCCCAAACGGGACAGGATTTGGAGTGAACGGTCCCCAGTCGGACTAAAACCCATCCACTGGAGCATATTCCGTCGTGTAGTTCGGGGCTTCTTGTGTGATGGCGATGTCATGCGGATGGTTCTCCCTCACCGTCGCTGCCGAGACCCGCAAGAATCGTGCGCGGGTGCGTAGTTCCTCAATGGTGCGCACCCCGAGATAGCCCATTCCGGCGCGCAGCCCCCCAACGAGTTGATAAAGGACGGTATTCAATGGCCCCTTGTACGGGACCCGTCCTTCCACCCCTTCAGGAACTAGTTTCGGCGTTCCCCGTCCATCTTCTTCACTTTGGCTCTGCCGGTAGCGCTCGCTACTTCCTTTTACCATTGCCCCCAAAGATCCCATTCCCCGATATCGTTTAAATCGGCGTCCCTGGAAGAGAATCATCTCTCCGGGGCTTTCTTCCAGCCCCGCAAGCAAACCGCCCAGCATCACCGTATGTCCTCCGGCAGCAAGCGCTTTCGCAATATCACCGCTGTAACGGATTCCTCCATCCGCGATGATCGGAACCCCGGAACTCCCCAGAGCTTTCGCAGCATTGGCAATGGCGGTCAGCTGGGGGACACCTACCCCGGAAATGATTCGGGTCGTACAAATGGACCCCGGACCAATTCCGACTTTCACCCCGTCCGCACCAGCATCAACGAGTGCCTTGGCCCCCTCCGTCGTCGCGACGTTCCCGGCAATGACGTCGATCGTCCATTGGCTCTTCAGCTTCGCGACGGTCTCAATCACATTCTTGGAATGGCCGTGAGCACTGTCGACGGTGAGGAAGTCGACCCCGGCATCGATCAGCTTTTCAGCGCGTTCGAAATCGAACACACCAATCGCCGCTCCCACCCGCAGGCGCCCCTTGTCATCCTTGTTCGCCCGGGGGAATCGGAGATTCTTGTCAATGTCCTTGATGGTGATCATGCCTCGCAGCTGGAAGTTCTCATCCACCAGCAGGAGCTTCTCGACCTTGTTCTCACGCAGGATCCGTTCTGCGGTCTTGAGGTCCGTTTCCGCATGGGCCGTGACCAGCTGATCCTTCGTCATCACATCCTGCACTGGAGTCTGGTCGGAATCCAGAAACCGAAGGTCGCGACGGGTCAAAATCCCAAGCAGTTTTCCATTCTCATCCACAATCGGAACCCCGCCGATATTGCGGGTGTCCATAATCGTTGTGGCCTCGCGCACTGTTGCAGTGGGAGGGAGGGTCAGTGGATCGACGATGACACCGTTCTCGCTCCGCTTGACGCGATCCACCTCCATCGCCTGCTGTTCGATGGACATGTTCTTGTGAATAATCCCGACCCCACCTTCCTGTGCCATACCGATTGCCATATCGCTTTCCGTCACCGTGTCCATGGGGCTGGAAACGATCGGAATGTTGATCGAAATGTTCCGGGTGAGTCGGGACGTCACATCGACTTCGCCCGGCATGACATCGCTGTAGGCGGGAACCAGAAGCACATCATCAAAAGTCAATCCGGTTTCGAGAATACGGTCCTGCATGTCCTTGTCCTGTTCAATCAATTTCACAACGCGCCGCCGGCGCGATATTCAGGGATGGGTGAGGGGACGCCCGGAGAGAATGAGTTCCCGCAGGGAGTTCGCCAGTTCAATATGGGTCGCCACTTCCAGCTCTTCCGCCCGTACGGAATCAGGAATTCCGAGCTGTTGCAGAGTCTGTTCAATTGCAGCTTTCGGAAGCTGATCCCGATACATGTCCGTCAGGACACCCCGCAGCAGCTTGCGACGGTGGAGGAAAACGCGACGAATGAAGTCATGGAAAAATGTCCGGTCAGCAATGCGGCTTCGCAATTGCGGATCCGGGAGAACTTTCACGACCGCAGAGTCGACCTTCGGCCGTGGCCAGAAGACAGTCGGCCCAAGTTTTTTCAGGATTTCCACGTGGCATTGCGACTGCATCCAGACGGAGAGAGCCCCGTAATCAGCATGTCGAGGAGGAGCCTGCATCCGCAGCCCCAATTCGTACTGGATGGTGACGACCATTCGGGCGAGCGGGAAATCGGTCGCCAGCAGATTGGACATCACCGGAGTCGCAACGGCATAGGGGAGGTTGGCGACCAGCTTGAGTTGCCGCCGTGGATCGACGCTCAGTTGCTCCTGAACCAGTTGCAGGACGTTCTCTGCCAAATGATTCTTGTTTCGCAGGGCATCCTGATTCAGGAGAGTGACATTGTCATAGGCCGCGGTCGCTTCACTGGCGAGCTTGTACATATTCGGATCAAGTTCGACCGAAATCACATGCCCCGCCTCGCGGGCCATGAACGTCGTCATCCCGCCCGTCCCGGGGCCAACTTCAAGGACGACATCCTGACACGTCAGCTCAGCCTCACGAACGATGAACTCAATAATGTTGAGATCGATGAGAAAATTCTGACCAAGTTTCCAGCGCGGATGGATCCCGTGCCGCTCAAAGAGCCGCATCAGGTAAGACCGTGTCTGTCGTTCGCTCTTCTCCATCATCCAGATTCTTGATGACCAGATTCCTGCTGAACTGTCCGCACCGGAACGCCGGGCTTGCGGAAATCGGTCACTCTCTCAAGCGTTCAATTGTCTCGCCGGGGAAACAATGTGGACATCACGTTCCCGACGAGTTTTTCCATGTATTTTCCAATGACATCCGTCTCGATGTTCACAATATCGCCGGCCTTTCGACTCCCAAGCGTCGTGACCTGCAACGTGTGGGGGATAAGGGCAACGCTGAAACGTTCTGCCTCGACATTCACCAGCGTCAGGGAAACACCATCGACAGTCACTGAGCCCTTAGGGACCATCTGCGGGGTGAGTCGTTCTGGAACCCGAAACCACATTGTGGTCCAGTCCCCATCCTGCAGGATCTGGTCAACGTATCCCACATCGTCAACATGCCCCTGGACAAAGTGCCCGCCCAGGCGGTCTCCGGGGCGAAGAGCCCGTTCCAGATTGACTCGGGAACCGGGAGTCAGCAGCTTCAGGTTCGTCCGGGAACAGGTCTCCTGACCTGCCTGAAACGTCCACTCATTCCCATTGATGCTCACAATCGTCAGGCAGCATCCGTTCAGTGCGACACTATCCCCTAATCGGGCGGAGTCCCGTTCCGGAAGGTCATCGGGAATGGACACAACAAGATCAATCCCCGGTCCGTTGGGGGAGACAGCGGAGATCGTTCCCTGTCCTTCAATTAATCCGGTGAACATCAATGCCTGTCGGGAAATTTAACACGAATGCACGTCCAGCGACGACACTCGTTGCCTCAAAGATCGCAAGGAGAAATGCATGAACGCATTCAGCCCGAAGTCCTGTTCGCACGCATGCGGACACGACTTCGGGCTGTCAACGAAATGCCAAACGTTTCCATTGAGCGATTATGACCACCGCATGGCGGTTTGTCTACCAATTCGCTCAGATCCCGGGACGAAAGATCGCAACGTCATATGAAAACACCCTGTTCGGAATCGCTTTCATGCACGGCCACCTTCCGACAGGATCACGCAGCATCAGCCACGGCACAGGGATCATGCTCCCGTGTCTGCGGACCGGACAAGTTTCGTCAGATAGTCCCGCACTCCGACGGAATCAACCCCCGTCAGCACATCGATATTCGGCTGCCGGGTGACAATGCCACGACGGTCGAACACCGTCATACCGCGCGTCAGTTCTCCCGCCACCTCAACATCAATCCGCATCGAATGACGGACAAACAGTCGGGGAACGGTGATCGCTGCCAGAGCGACCACTTCCGGGAGAAGAGCCCCCTCGCGTCCCAGTTGCATTCGGCTCTCCCGGAGAAGGTAGGGAATCGTCTTGGAGAGAAACGCCCCCAGCCGGGAGAACTCATCGATCTTGAGCGAATCGTACTGCCCGAATGTCAGACCGAAGTGGTTGGCTGTCTCCAGCGGAATCAGTGTCTTGGTGGCCGGCCATGTCAACACATTTCGCGCCGCTTCGGGATCGGCGAAAATATTAAATTCGCTTGCTGCGGTCACATTACCATGCGCTGCCAGAGAGCCACCCAGACAGTAAAGCCCCTTGAGTTGCTCCAGAAACTCCGGGTTTCGATCAATCGCCAGCCGAACGTTCGTCAGAGGTCCCAACGTCAGGAGTGTCAACTCCCCCGGATACTCCCGGACGACATCGCACAACAACTTGGCCGAATCCATTGGGGTGTGCGGAATCGCCTCGATGATTTCGCAATTTGCCAGTCCATGATGACCGTTGCAGACCAGCATTTCGCAGCGATCCAGACTCTCCGGGATACTGACCCGTGGGGCGTTGCTGAAGCCCAGACGAGGCCAGCGTGGCGGGTCCAGCATACTGACCAGAGTCTGCAAGTTGCGGAATGACTGCTCACCACTGACCACACCTGCTGTTGCGGTGACAGCAATCACTTCCACGCTGGGATCGACCAGAGCAAGGGCAATGGCAATGGCGTCTCCAACTCCGGCATCCGCATCAATGATCAGCTTTTCGACGGGCATCATCCCTCCGGGATTTGATCGTTCCTCATGCTCATCAATGTGGGCGTCACTCAGGTGACAGAATTCGGTCCTCGCAACAGCCGGTTCGCTTCGTCGTCCGAATCAAAGCTCAAGGTGTCGGGCCGAAACCGCACCTCCCGCCCCAGACGGTAAGAAATGTTCCCCAGATGGCACATCAACATGCTGCGTTCGCCAATCGCAATATCGGCTGCGGGGAGTTGCCGGGTTCGGATGCAGTCAATCCAGTTCCGCAGATGACTTTGACGAATCTCGCTCGTCTCGGCAAAGAGTCCCGGTCGTCCGTCGTACACTTTCCAGCCACTCCGGTCGACAATCAATGTCCCGTGCTCGCCATAGAACGCGACGGCTGCGGTCCGTCCTTCAATGCCACGGCTGCTCCATTGACGATGTTCCCAGACGACATCCACTTCGGGGAATTCGTACTGAACAGTCAAGGTGTCTGGCGTCTCACGATCATCGTGGAATGCTCTCTGTCCCCCACACGCGATAACACGACTGGGCAGATCGAGATCAAGGCCCCATCGGACCACATCAAGCAACTGAACACCCCAGAGCCCCAGTTCTCCAGCCCCAAATTCCCAGAACCAAGGCCAGTTCTGGTGAAAGTGATTCACATTGAACGGACGGTCGCCTGTCGGTCCCAGCCAGCGGCGATAGTCGACACCAGCAGGAGCAGGGGAGGAAGCGACTCTTCCAATGGACCGTCGCCGGTGGACCGCCCAAGCCTTCGCCAGATGAACCCGACCGATCTCCCCGGAACGCAAGAGATCAATCGCCGACTGGAAATGGAGACCGCTCCGCTGAGGCAGGCCAGTCTGAACGATTCGCCGATGCTCGCGTGCCGCCTTCAGAATTGCCTGACCATCTGCGATGGAATGCCCCACCGGCTGTTCCAGATAGACATCCTTCTCCGCCTGACAGGCTGCAATCGCCATCGATGCGTGCCAATGGTCCGGCGTGGCAATCACAACAGCGTCAACATCGCTGCGAGCCAGAAGTTGTTCGTGAGGGACCACAATCGCGGGGCGATGCCCCGTCTGGTCCATAATTTCATGCTGGGCGGCAGCGAGCACATGAGCATCCACATCGCAGATCGCCACGATCCGGACACCGGGAATCTTCCCGAGCTGCAGCGTGAGGTCCCGCCCCTGTTCCCCAAGACCGATCACCCCCACATGAACAGAATCCAGAGGCCCCGGCTGTCGTGTTCCTGTCGACATCCCAAGGCTCAAGACACCGGCAGCGACACTCGCAGCGTTTCTGGCACTATTCCCCAGAAACTCGCGTCGATTCACACCGGAGGATGTCGAATTGGGCGAAGCCATTGGTTTCGAGTCAGAACTTTCTGGTCTGAATTTCCGTGACGCCCCGAAAAGGGACTCGGAATAATGCTAATGTTATTGTGTTTTTGTCGTGTCTTTGTCGTCTCTGTTGTGTCGCCACAATCTCCACACGACAATCAAAATTCCCAGACGACTTATCAGGAATTCTATCACGTGGGACCGGGTCTCCCAGCATGGGATTCCCAAATCGACAGGAGATATCCCATTCTCCGGGAAATTCCGGTAATGGCAACCTTTGATCTGTGGAAATCTCGTCAATAAAACGAGTTAAGGGAGGCCATTCCGATCATGACAGCAGAAACGTCTCAAAATCCGCCTGAAATGGCCGTGCTGATCCCCCCGAAAACTCCTTTCAGGGCATATTTTCCAATCTGAAATTCTGCGGCCACGGGACGAATCAAGTGACTGCCACACTCCCCCCCCATTCCGACCATCCTCTCCTGAACGTCGGAGGAATTGTCCTGGCAGGGGGGAGAAGCCTTCGCATGGGTCGTCCGAAAGCGGAACTGGCATTCGGAAACGAAACGGTTCTCGCCCGGATCGTCCGGATCGTCGCCAGCGCGGTGGCACCGGTGGTCGTGGTCGGGCAGGCGCATCAGCAACGTCCCGACCTGCCGGAAGAGGTCCTGTTCGTGACCGATGAACAGCCACACCAGGGACCGTTAGCGGGACTGATCACGGGACTGGAATTGCTGGAAAATCGTGTCGACGCCGCTTTCGTCACCGGATGCGACATTCCTCTTTTGTCTCGGGAGGTGATCGCTCTGCTGATCGACAGAATGAACGAGAACGCCGCGCTCACTGGATCAACAAATGAATCCGACAGTGAGATCGTCGCGGTTGAAGAGGGATCATTCTGGCAACCGTTGCTCGCAGTGTACCGATGCTCCACCCTCAGGCAGGCCAGAATCTTGTATGAAGCAGGCGAGCGGAGCCTGCAGCAGTTACTGCGCGCGTGTCACACCTCGAGAGTCGACCCTGAACAGCTTCGATCCGTGGATCCAGACCTGAACTGCCTGAAAGGGATGAACAACGAATCGGAATACCGGCATCTGCTGACTCTTGCTGGTCAATTCGACAGAACCTGACAGAGTTGAACAGAATGCAGCCCCGGGTCCTGCTCGATCCGAGGAACCAGGTCCACACCCTTACGGAAGAATGATTTCTCCTCCGAGAGTCAGAGACGAAATCGATCTGTGCCCATATCGCAGGCGGGAGACCACATCAGGAGTGGTATTTCCCATTCCGTCGGAGACTTCATTCAATGTGAAGCTCTGATCAGCGGTCGCGACATTCCCCAGAAGGGAGAAAGAGTATCCCACCCGGAAGTTCATCCAGCGGGTCACCTGAATGCTGGCATAAACGTCTAGATCGAACGACGGGGCAAAGACGACCTCACGGTCAGTCGAGTCCGTGAAATCAGGATCATCCAGCGTCCCGGGAACCGTCCCAGGCTCCCGCAAGTTCCGCGTAATCACGTGGCCTTTAGCGAGGTTGGCTCCAAGCCCGATCTTCTCCTGAACGCCAAACGTGACATACTTCAAAGCGATTTCATTGCGCATCCCCAGATGAACCAGGTCGCGCAGGTTGGTCACAGAGGAGCCGATGTAGTTGGATTGCGGAGTCCCGAAAACACCGAGATTTTCATAGTACCGGGAATTGTTATTGAAGAATCCGCCGAACGCCAGCCCTTCCTGATACTGCTGGTGCTGGTATCCGAAGATTGGTTTGGCCCGAAATCCGATTTCCGGATTCTTCCAGTTGAACACCAGATCGACGTTTCCTGCGATATAGCGAGTATCGTACTGGCTGAAGAACCCGGAGTCGTACAGAATCACCCGGGACCCGGGAACCCCATCCGTTGTTAACGTGGTGACGAGGAACGTTGTCGGATTGGCTCCATTCGTCCCTTCGATGATGGTGTTTCCGTTCTCATCCAATAACGGTTCCGTTCCAGGAGCCAGCGGGTAAGGAACCGGAAGCGGGGGCGTACTGATACGAGCGGTGTCCGTCGCGTAAACAGTGAACGAACCTTCGACCGACATCTTATCCAGCACCGGAATTCCAAAGCTTCCCCGGACCCCTTGCACGTTTCTCCAGTTGATGCCATCGGTTGTCGGCGCCTGAGCGTAACGATAGGCAAGACCGGAAGCGTCTGTACTGGTGCTGGAATGGTCTTCAAAAATGATCAGGAACTGATTCGCCACATTCGCCACATCCTGTGCCGGTCCCGGAATCGGAATAGCAGGAGGAAGGAGCGGATCGATATTCGGAACCGGTTCGACATCAATCGGAGTCCCGAGCGTACGCCCTCCGGAATGATGTGTTGATCCCTGCAGGTATTCCATACGGAAGAAGGCACCGCGAAACATCTGGTGAAGATCCAGAGCGAAGCGGGAATCACAAGCGAAGGCCCCTCCACGATCCTGTGGGAGCAGTTCCGCATACAGATCACTCGTCGGAGCGAAAGTGGGGGGACAATACGCCCCGCCATAGCCAGGATCGTATCCGTAACTCTGGTCATAGCCGGAAGAGAAGGGGACCGCTCCCGAGGCTTGAATCATCGGGGCGGAATAGGGCGCGCCTATTCCCGACATCGGCTGGACAGGCATCCCGGGCCCGTACGGAGCGTGGTCCTGTGCACTGACCAGTCCACCGGTCAACACGCTGAAGGCAACCAGCCAGTTCATTCGGACTTGGAATTTCATGAATTCGCTTCCCCTCACTGCCATCCATGGCAGCCCCGGTTCGGACTGCATTCACCAATCGCCGTCGTCAGGGACAACGGGGGCGCCATCGCCTCAGGAATGCCGGTGCGAACCGACTTGTCGCCTGAATGTCCCCGACGTCCCCTCATGGGACTGGCTTCGAGGAGCACTCCCGAATTCATTCCTGTACCGTGCGCGCGGCCGGTAACTGTTCTATCGGCTACAAGGGTCAGTAAAGGTGGAGAAAAAAATCCAATTCTCCCGATTCCCCGGATGGCAACTCATGCGGGATCGGCAGTTTTCGCCGGACTCGTTGGCATCACGTTCTCGATCCATTGGTCGTGGGCAGGGCAACCAGCGTCGAAGTAAGAGACCAGTCCCACTGCGATGCTCGCTGAGGAAAATTCACATGAATCGCCTGAGAACAATTTTCCTGAGCGGAGACAGTTTTGAAGTAAAGTACATTCACCCAACCAGAAAATTTCAGTCTCCCTTCTGCAATGATCTGGGCTGACGCTTGCAAACCCATCCAATTGAGCTACGATCTCACACTGAAACTGAGACTCATTCTCATCTTCTATAGCAAGCTCTTCGCCAGCCAAGAGTGAGAATCTCGTGACAAGAACAGGCAATAGCCCCGTTCCTCTTGGCACATCAGGCAATTGATGCAGCACGCTGCTTTGCCCCAGCGAATGACAAGGTTCGAGCAGCTCAACGCATCTCCAGATGACTGGATCGATGGAAGGGCACTTCTCCTGAAGGCCCATGCCTGACCGACACCGACAAAAACGCACATGACCTTCAGAGAGAGCGATCAAACCCAAAATGAAGACACTCCGTAAAGCCTTTACACTGATTGAATTGCTCGTCGTCATTGCCATCATCGCTGTGCTGATCGCACTTTTGCTTCCTGCGGTCCAGCAGGCACGAGAAGCAGCCCGGCGTTCCCAATGCAAGAACAATCTCAAGCAGATCGGGCTGGCTCTGCACAACTATCTGAGTACCTATTCAGAGGTCTTTCCAAACGCAGGAAGTCCATACCCGACAGAACTCGGCCGCTACCCTAACGATCATTCTCCCCTTGCTCGCTTACTCCCCTATACCGATCAGGTGAATCTCCACAATCTCATCAACTTCGACATCTGGATGGGACATCCGAATCCCTCGGTCTCGGTGTTTCCTCCAGAAATGGAAGAAGTGGCGAGAACAGTCATTCCCTTGTTTCTCTGCCCCAGCGATCCCGCTCCAACAACTGCGCTGGATTCGCTCCAGACCACAGTCCGATTCGCCGGGTGTAATTACGGAGCCAACCAAAGTGACGGAACAGAAGTCCCAAGCAACGTCAGTGAAAATGTTCATCCTCTCTACAAGGGGAATGGCCTGTTCTGGGCCGGAGCGAACATGAGACTCCGTGACGTCTCCGATGGAACAAGCAACACGGTTGCCTTTGCCGAATCAACGCGGGGCCCCGGAAGTGACGCCTCAAGTGGGTCTACAAACAATGATGTCCGGCTCTATACGATGGCCGGATCTCCCGTTCATACACAGGCGGCATCTTCGCCTCCCTATCCTAATACCGGCGGTTACCGAATGATCACCTGGCTACGGGGAACCGCTCCCGGTGGATGTGTAATGAACGGATTTTTGACACCAAACAGCAAGGTACCGGACGTCATCAGTGGGTCATCGAAATTGACAGCCGCGCGAAGCTATCACACGGGAGTAGCAAATATCCTGATGTGTGATGGAAGTGTCCGGTCGGTCAGCGATTCGATTTCCTCAACGACGTACCGCGCTCTCTGGACGCGTGGAGGAAGCGAGGTTTTGGGCGAGTTCTGAGGTTTCAAACAGACCAAAATCTCAGTCAGCTCAATCTGATTGATACCACCCTGAGCGGGCTGAATTCGCAATGAGGCGAGGGTGAATCGATCTGCTCCGACTCATCCTCGCACAGTTTTTCAGATCCTCCCAGACATCTCTCGATTCCGAATACCGCTATGAGTTCCACATTTCTTCCCGAGGCACCGCCGCACGAGTCTTCCAGTTCGGAGCCGCATGGAGAGAGGGCGAAGAAACAGGAAAGAAAGACTCCGCTGTACCAGATTGTCTGGCGATGGCATTTTTATGCAGGTCTGCTGACAGCACCGCTTCTTCTGTTCATTACGATCACGGGGATGATTTATGTCTTCCGTACGGAACTGACACACTGGCGAGACCGCGACATTCTCTATGTCACTCCTGGAGCCACTCGGGTCAGTTACGATGAATTACGAGAACGAGCACTGAAGGCAAGCTCGTCAGGTGAACTGGAAGCTCTGTTTGTTCATCCCGAGGCCAACCGGTCGATTCACTTCGTGGCTCACCACCATCCGGAAGGAGCGGATCATTCCAAAGAGCAGCACGAACAGCTCTACTTCGATCCCTATACCGGCGAACTCCTTGGAAAACGAATTGCTGAGCAGGACTTCTTTTACATCATTCTCTGGTTGCACCGTTCGCTTCTTTCCGGCACTCCGGGACGAATCATCATTGAGTTAGTGACCGGATGGGGATTAATTCTGTTGGCTACCGGCCTGTACTTGTGGTGGCCTCGCGGAAAGAAGAATGTCGGAGTCTGGCTGCCACGGACAAAAGGAAAGTTTTATGCCGTCCTCCGTGACTGGCATGCTGTGCCGGGGGCCTATCTGTTTCCAGTTGCGTTCCTTGTGATGGCGACAGGCCTTTTCTTCTCCTACACGCTTGGGAACACCTTTAACGCCTCGGTCAAGAAAGCAGGTCACTGGCCCCGTGAATGGTTTGGACCTTCTGAATCCCGACCTGCTCCCGAGGAGGCGACTCCAGTGTCGCTGGATCGAATTGTCGCCACTCTGCTTACGTTTGCCCGACCTCACGACTCCATCGGGATCCGACTCGCAACGGGACCGAAGCTGGCACACAAAGCATTTTTTATGCGGGATGAAGACAAGAACTCCCTGAAGATGGTGGCCGTGGACCAGTACACCGGAGAAGTGGTGGACGCGATGGACTCGTCTCAGGTCCCGCCGTTGTATAAAGTCCGCCTGCTGGCGGTCTCCATCCACATGGGACAGATCTTCGGAATGCCCACAAAGATTCTCGCGCTGGTCACGAGCCTGGGAATCTGTGCAATGACGGTAACGGGTGTCTGGATGTGGTGGATTCGTCGTCCCATAGGGCAGACCGGTTTCCCCAGGAGACCAATCCCCAGATCGTTGCCATTCTGGGGCTGGGGAGTCGTCATTCTGACTGGCATTGTCCTTCCGACAACCGGAATCTCGATGATCGTTGTCTTTATTGTCAACGCCCTTGTTGGACGCTGGACACAGGAAGCAGTGGCCTGAAGATGACAGCTTCTAATTGACGCCCCACCAAGGCCCCGTACTGCTGCGGGTGAACGCCTGAGTAAGATCGACTTGAATTGTCCTCCTCTATTTCTCTCAAACCGGGATTCGAATGAGCTCTCGCAACGTGAAAATCGGCCTTTTGTCCGCCTCAGTCGTCTTTGCTGCCCTGACGGGTCTCGTCAGGGGAGCCAATCCGGAAAAAGACTCACCGGTCATGTTACCGGGATGCATCCAATTCGACCTGAATTCAAAAGAGGGGCGGACTTACCGTATTTTTGTCCGCGAACCGATGGCCCCAGTCCCGGAAGCGGGGTCTCCGGTCGTTTATCTGACCGATGGAAACAAGGACATCATTCCAATGGTCGCTGCGGCAAACCGGCAAAGAAGCCTTGCCAATGCAGTGATTGTCGCAATTGGGTATCCCGAACTCCCGCGCGAGGGATTTTACCGCCAGCGGACCCGTGACTTGCTGTTTCCTGTTGACCCCGGCTGGTGGGAATCCATCCCTCCCCAACATCGGACATATATTGGTCAGGAGGCAGGAGGGGCCGCTGCCTTCCAAGCGTTCATTTCAGACACGCTGAAACCCGAGATCGAACGCCGATACAAGATTGATCCTGATCGACAGATGCTTTTCGGCTATTCACTGGGAGGCCTTTTTGTTCTCCACACATTTTTTGAGAGGCCGGATCTCTTCACGATGTACTTTGCTGGCAGCCCGTCTATTTGGGTCAACGACAGATCAATCTTGAAGGAAATCTCTCCATTTGCAGAGAAGATTAATAAGGATAAAGCGAGCGGAGGGGGTGAATTTCCCAGCCTCTATGTGTCGGTTGGGGAACAAGAAGCTGCAGGATTTACAAACGACTCCGACCGGGAAGAAATGCTGAAAGCCCGACGCCAGGTCGACAATGTTCGGGAGCTGGCAGACATTTTGTCCAGAAACATTCCCTTTCTGAATGTCACCACCGAGATCTTTGCCGGTGAAGATCACGGAACAGCATTGCTTCCTGCCTGCAATCGCGCGATGCGGGTGTTAGCAGAGAGCGGGATTCAGAGTGAAAACTGAATTCCTCTCGGTCGACAGCTTCTGACAGAAACTCCATTTTCATTCGCTCTCCAATTGACTCGCTCAGGACAGGAGAGTTGGGACCGTGACGCTGGAACATTTTGTTCAGTGTTTCGGGGGATTGGGACGCTCCGCTCCGAGGAGCCGGGTCATGATCGGCATGACGTAAAGCAGGAAGCCGAATGCTCCGATAATCGGAATGAGGATTTGCGGGCGACGGATCAACAGGATCACAGCGGCAATCACCCCTAATGTCACCCACGGAGAGACATTGGCCCATGCGGCCGCACGTCCACGGGTCGGCATTCCGAGCCAGAATGCCCCCAACAGCAGGCCCGACCGGACGAAACTTCCTCCGAGAAAGTGATTGTTGTCCCCGGGTTCTCCGGTCAGGCTCAGCCACGCTCCCGCCAGAAGGCAGCCCACTGCCAAAATGGCGACCAGACCACGGTTCAGTTGCTGTCGCGACGGTAATGACACCCGATTTGGCCTCAAGCTGGATGAAGAAACTGCAATTTAACCGGACCCCGTCCACAATGTTCGACGTTCCGGATGGGGAATGGTCGATATTAACTTGCCTAGTGCCGTGGGAGAACCATGCGCACCGGGACCGGGGGGGCCCGGACTCAATTCGATCTGATCCGTGAACATGCTGCAAACTGCCATCAAGCGCAGATTTTGCCGATGCGATGCCGTTATTGCATCCTAACTCACATCTGCTGAGTGAAGGCAAGCGGGCACTGCAGCCGATTCACAATCCGCATGCATTGTGACCAGAGATCCCCCCTGACGATCGGGATGAGATTTTTTCAGTCAGATGTGGCGGGTACGGATGCGATTGCTTTGGGCAGTAGGACTGTTCTCCCTTCTTTGCTGTGGATGCGTCCGCACAGCTGTGGTTCAGTTCTGGCAACCCGCAGCCATTGATGTTGGGCACGTCAATCGTATTGCAGTCACCGAATTCAGCGGAGATCAGGGGAGGGCAGTGACTTCAGCCCTCCGATCCCGTCTGTATCAGAACGAGTTTGAAATCGTCTCCCTCCCGATGGAATCCGGTCGGGAATACCATCTCGTCAGCCATTCACGCGGAGACGACGCTGAGGACCGCTTTCAACAGCTCCTTGCCTCGGCACGAAAAGAGCGGGCTGAAGGGATACTGACCGGTTCGGTCATTGAGTATCGATGCGAAGACCGCCACGCCCGCAAGGCGATTGTTTCAGAAGGTCCCGGCGAAGGGAAACAATCATTTCTTCCGTCGGCCGCACGGAGCCGCGAGTCGCGAGAGATCTTGATCCGGGAAGGGGTCGTAACGATTGAGTTCCGGCTGGTGGATGCGGAAACCGGTGATGTCACCTTCAGCAAACGGTTCACGCATCGTTATTCGGGAGAAGGACCGAACGACGGTGAGGGACTTCCAACTCAAACCGAAGTCCTCAACGACCTGACGCAGCAATGCCTGACCGATGTGATGGCAATGCTGGCTCCACAGGCAGCCACAGCAGAAATTCAGCTGGCGAATTGTGACGTCTGGACTCGTGGCCGCCGAGAAGTGAAAGAAGGGAATCGCCTCGCAGAGGCGGGGAAGTGGAAAGAGGCCGTGGAACACTGGGAGGCAGCGCTCGCCATTTCTCCAAACAACCATGCCGCCTTGTTCAATCTCGCCATTGCAGCAGATCATCGACAGGAATACGACGTCGCCGAAGAACTGGCAATGCAGGCGCTCCGGCTTCAGCACAAAACCTGTTACACCGATGGACTGGCAAAAATTCGAGAGCACCGCAATCTGGCGATGAAATCCGAAGAACAGCGTGATGCGCGAATGGCAACGGCGCTCGAGAGCACCTGGTAAGCTCGTTCACATTCAAGATTGGACGCATCCCGCATCTGTTTCGGGAAGTTCAGTTTCTGACAACTTTTGCCGGCTGATCGAGGGGAACATACTGTCCTTCAAGTCGATGAATGGCCTCTGAAGGACTCATGTTAAACAGTGCTTTCCCGCCCGTCCCCCAAGCCCCCCGCTGGTAGTGGAAGACTGCGGATGCTTCACGAAAATGAGAGACGGCTTCAACGTCCTCCATCTCTCCCCCTTCGACGGCGCTGAAATAGATATCGACATCACAAAAGGCAGTGATCAAGCCACTCTGAAGATCACGGGCAAATCGGACTTCCGGCTTCCAGTCACACTTCACCCAGGTCAACCCGCGTGGAATTCCCCGCTGAACCGCCAGATCAAAGAATTTCGCCTCGAGCACCTCGCGCCGCAGCCGAAAGAGCCGGATTGCACGATCGACTTCATTGACTCTCAGACTTCGACGGATCAGCACTCCCAGCACAAATGCCGGAATCAGGGAGATCAGGAGAATGTAAGGGAGGGTACTCATGGGATCCCCGATCACAAACGGCCAATGAATGCTCCCGCATTTTTGAACCCGGTATTCTCGAACAGGTTTTGCCTGTATCAACTTTTGCCTGTATCAACTTTTGCCTGTATCAACTTTTGCCTGTATCAGCCGTTGCCACTCCGCCGAACGTCGTCTGTCGAAGTATCACGGCATGATGAAATTGTGGCCTTCCGGGCGGACGGTCAAAACAGGGCAGGGGGCCTTCCGGACAATTTTCTCCGCCACACTCCCCATCAACACATGCGCCAGCCCAGACCGTCCGTGAGTTCCAATCACAATCATGTCGATATTCTGTTCCCGGGCATATCGAACAATCTCCAGATACGGAACACCAATCCTGACCTCCCGGACAACACTCGTCTCTCCGATGATCTCGGATGGGGGGAGATTCGTAATTGCTTTTTGGGCAGCCTCCTGCATCTCCATCAGCATATTTTCCGGGGGAGGAAAATTCAGACCGCCGGGATCGGGGATGAGCGGATAGATGTCTTCAACAACATTCAGCAGGTGCAGCTGTGCGGAAAACCGGCGTGCAAATTCAGCCCCATACTGAAGCGCACACCTTCCGAATTCACTGAAGTCCGTCGGAACAAGAATACTTTTGATGCTGATCATATGGCGGGGTCCCTGGCTCTTCGAAGACGTTTTCAGCACGTCTCCAGCATACCACGCCGGGTCCGAATCCCAAGACCGGAATGCCCGTCGAACGTGAAAATTCACGCTCTCTGCGAACACAGGACCCCAGCCGTCAACGAATGGGAAATTCCAGGCCTCCCTACCGTGAAGGAGCGTTCCGCTCTATAAAATGCATTCACTCAAGAACAACCGCTTCTGTAGAAGGATGAGCAATGCCGGATTCCATGGTCGTCGTGTCCCGTTGTCTTCATGTCCTTGGAGCAATTGCTCTGTTAGGCGGGGCAATCTTCATCCGCTACCTGCTGACACCCGCTGCGGATCGGCTCCCCGAATCAGAACGGGACACATTTCGCGGGGACATTACGAAACGCTGGAAACCGTGGGTCCATGCCGGGATCACCGTTTTGATTCTGACCGGATTCTATAACTACCTTGCGGTCATGCTTCCTCTTCACAAGGGGGACAAGCAGTACCATATGCTGATGGGGATCAAGATCCTGCTCGCAATGGTGGTCTTTTTCATTGCCTCGGTCCTCCCCGGCCGGGTCGCAGCCTTCGCAACCATGCGGAAAAACTCAAAGACCTGGCTGACAGTCAGCATTCTGTGCGCAATTGCGGTGGTCTGCATTGCTGGCTATCTGAAAGTCCGTGGAGTCCCCGCCAACGTTCCGCATCCGGCGGTGACGCCCCCAGCTGCTCCTCCCGTTCCACCGGACGCTGGTGATTCCCCCATTCCGCAGGAAGCAGGATCGACCACAAATTGATCACAATCCGTCTTCAAACTGACCTTAGCGGCATCGGCCGGAACTGACTGGGAGACTCCCAATCAGACCTCCGGCCGAATCTTTTTTCACAACCAATTGCAGACAAATAACTTAAAAATAATCCGCTGATTTCAACCCGGATGCGGCACGTCTTCTGCAACTTTCTTCCCAGTTACGAATTGAACGATTTTCAAAAAAACGTGATTCGCAGGCGAACTTTCGGTGAACCTGGAGCATCTGTTTTACGTTTCCACTGTAAGAATCGCCGTTGAAAGCAAAATGGTTTGACGGGGAATGTGTGGGAGCAAGACCTGACACCGGAATTGCTCATTCAAGGTTCACGTCACAATACGTAGAGAGTGGAACCCCCATTCTCTGCGGAGAACTGGGAGGGACTTGCAATGACAAGTAAATTTCAGCATCCCGTCCTGAAACAGCTGACGGAACAACAGAAGCGCTACGCTCCGCTCGACAAACGACTCGAGCAGATGGACCGGGCCGAAGATTTGTTGAACGCCCTGGACGATGACACCACATATCGCTATCCCGAACTCTGTGAAGCGATAACTGGATTTCGTCCTGATAAATATCCGGACCTGATTCTGACGGCCAGCGAACTGCGTCACGATCTGCCGCTGTTTGTTGAGGAGCTGTCCGACAGTCTGGACATGCCCGTTGAAAAAGCGGGCGAACCGGTTCTGACGGTCGACGAACTCAGCGAGCAATTCAATGTGTCGACGAAAACAGTCGATCGGTGGCGGAAACGAGGACTGGTAAGCCGAAAGTTCAAATTCGGCAACCGAACTCGCGTCGGTTTCCTCCGTTCTTCTGTTGACCGGTTCGTCAGCGAACACGGCACAGAAATCGAACGGGGAGCCCGGTTCACTCAACTGAGTGAAGCGGAAAAGATCGAAATCATCATGAAAGCCCAGCGGCTGGCCCGTCATGGGGCTTGTCCCGCTGAGGTCGGTAAGCGACTCGCCCGCTGGTTCAACCGCTCGCCGGAGACCATTCGGTACACCCTCAAACAACATGATGAACTGAATCCCGAAAATGCAATTTTTCCATCGGCGAGCATGCCGATGACGGCGGATCGCAAGCACGAGATTTATCAGAAGTTCGTCGGGGGGATGTCTGCGGATGCATTGGCACAGGAGTACTGTCGGACCCGCACCAGCATTTATCGCATTGTGTCGGAAGTCCGTGCAGAAATCCTGCTGCAGACCCCGATCGATTACATGGACAGCCCGGACTTTCACAAGCCGAATGCCGATATGGTGATCCTTGGACCACCTCCGCAATCGGAAAAGAAATCCGGCGCTGTCAAGGCCCCTCCCGGACTGCCTCCCTACCTGGCCAGTCTGTACTCCGTCCCGCTGTTATCGCGGGAAGAAGAGGGGTATTACTTCCGGAAGATGAACTACCTGAAGTTCAAGGCAGCTCAGCTTCAGAAGAAGATCGGCAACCGCCGACCGAAGACGAAAGAGATGGACGAGATCGAGGCCCTTCTGGAGAAAGCGGTGGAAGTGAAGAACTTTCTGATCCGCAGCAACCTCCGGCTGGTGGTCTCCATCGCCAAGCGGCACATGCGACCGTCGACCAATTTCTTTGAAATGGTCAGCGATGGAAACATGTCCCTGATCCGCGCCATTGAGAAGTTTGACTACACCAAGGGAAACAAGTTCTCAACATACGCCAGCTGGGCGATCATGAAGAACTTTGCCCGATCGATTCCGGCCGAACACAAATTGCTCGACCGGTATCGGACCGGTGTGGACGAAGTGTTCCAGTTCTCACAGGACGACCGCGGAAGCCAGTTTGAAGACGAAGCCATCAACCGGCGGCAACATGAAATCATTCTGGATATCCTCGAGAACCTTGATGAACGGGAGCGGGCGATCATCGTGCATCGTTACGGTCTGGAGCGGGGAACCGAACCGGAAACCCTCGAACAGGTCGGATCGCGGTTCAATGTGACCAAGGAGCGTATCCGACAGATCGAGTCCCGCGCGATGCAGAAGATTCGCAAGATTGCGGAAGAAGAGAAGCTGGACATCCCGGGAGTCTAGGATTCCCGGACCGGCAACTTCTTTCGGATTCAGTGCACCCGGTCAATTAATTTGGATGACCTCCCAGGCAGCCTTCGACGTACGTTGGGGGCTGTCTTTTTATTTTGGCTGCATCGCATCGCACTAGAGAATCGACTTCCAGTGGGGCGAATTCCTCCCACCCTATCTCCATCCCAAAAGCGCGAAGAGAGGGCGATCGATAGGGGAGGCCGTTTCTGCCGATAGAAACACATTCCTTCGATTCTGTTCCGGGCTGGCCTTGGCAGAATTCGGAACAGGCGGTAGCAATCCGGGTTGCCTTCCGGGCTCCCCGTGCGCGGTCAGGTCGACAGCCTTCCGCACGACACCCTCCCGCAAACGGTCTAAACGGTCTGTTCCATTTTCCGCCCCGTGATCCAGGATGATCCGATGGCCACTATCTCCACCCGCTCGAAGAAAAAGCTCAAGGATGGAGCCCGCCGCTACGTCGATATGTGGGCCTTTCCGGGCGTTCATCCCACGAACAGCGAGTTCTTCCAGCGTCTCAAAATGGCGGATGACCGGCAGTTCACCGCCAACATGGAAGTCTGCGGGACGGTGATGGAAGAGGATCTGCAGACCGGAAAATGGATCAACACGCACCTGGCTGCCATGCGAATGGATGCGTGGAATCCCAAGCCGGAGACACTGCAGCGACGTCTTGAAGCCCTTCAGGAAGATCGAATCGACGTTCTACGTCGTCGCATCAAGCCGAGTGGTGCCCTGAGCGCAGCGGAAACGGATCGTCTCCACAAAATGATCGTCTCCGATCCGGTCATGAAGATGCAGCCCAGCCAGTTGGAAGGGCGGCGTCTGGTGATGAAGCTCTTCCGGAACTCTGAGCGAATCCGGTGGGTAGGGACCATGGAGGAAGTCACCACCAGCGAGGTCCACAACTCGATTGCCAGCCGTCGGGCCCTGCTGTCGATGACAACGACCCTGAATTCCCATCCGTACATGACGGACCTTCAGGAGAATTTCCGGACCTTTCGCATCCCATCCATCTTTTCATTCGGATATTTCCACATGAAAAGAAACCGGATGTGGTATGTGAACATCAAACGGAAATGGATTTCCATCGGGACTGATTTCACGATCGAGTCTGAGGGGCGGCGGATCGGAGAGATTGATGGAGCCCTGTTCGGGTTTGGATACAATGCCTACATCACCATCTTCGAACCCGAACTCGCGAAAGAAACGCAGTTTCTCGACCTGATCACGCTGTTCACCACATCCGTGAGCTATCACTCCGCCATGCGCCGGGCGATCTGGAAACGAATCCGGGCCGGCCAGAAAGGGGAGGTCGGCGGCCAGTTCATCGAACCGGATGAGATCAGCCTGATGAAAAATCCCCGTGCTGCGTAACAGGACACCGGACAGGCGGAGCTGAGATTTTTCTCCTTCGATCAATGCTTTTGCGCACTGCGTCCTCACCGGGATTGCCTCTCCCGTATCAAAATTGAGGACGTCGCGCTGTCGGCAGGAAGTCTCCATTCCTGAAAACGAATTTCCTCCGTGGTGGATTCGTTTTTTTGACGCGCATGCCTTAATCTGACATCTGCTCTCGATGGCCGATGTCCCCGGGCGATCACCCTCGTTATCTCTCGATCGTGGTCGAATTTCATCTCCCGGACGGTCTCCGGTCATTCTGATCAGCTCCTCTCATCGACGCGGATGTCTGGCAGCTGACAGGTTGTGAGGGTCAGTTCACTCAAGGAGAAAGACAAGTTGGCCTATCTGTACAGTACACCTGTGGAAGAGCAGGAAATGCTCCAGGTGATCGGCGTCCCGTCCATCGACACCCTGCTGGATCAGGTCCCCGAGGAACTTCGACTGAAGCGGGACTTGGACCTTCCTCCCGCCCTGACAGAACTTGAATTGCAGCAGCATGTTGCCCGTCTGGCACGAAAAAACGTCGCCGACCGTGTCTGCTTTCTGGGGGGCGGGGCCTACGACCACTTTATTCCGGCTGTCGTGGACGAAGTGACCAGTCGAGGTGAGTTTTACACCGCTTACACTCCTTACCAGCCGGAAGCCAGCCAGGGATCGCTGCAGGCCTTCTTCGAATTTCAGTCCCTGATCTGTGAACTGACGGGGATGGATGTCTCCAATGCGAGTCTCTACGAAGGGGGGACCGCCGTCAGCGAAGCCGCCTTCATGGCCATCCGGGTGAACGGAAGGGACAAGAAGATTGCTGTTTCCGGAGCAATCCACCCGGAATACCTGCAAATCATCCAGACCTACATGCGGGATCTGGGGACTGAAATTGTCATTCTCCCCACCGTCGATGGGCGAACCGATCTGGCCAAAGCAGCCGAGCTGGTCGACGAGCAGACCTCCTGCGTCATTTTCCAGCACCCGAACTTCTTCGGCTGTCTGGAAGATGCACAGGGACTGTGTGAGCTGGCACACCGCCAGAAGTCGCTGGCCGTTGTCTCATTTGATCCGCTCAGCCTCGGCATTCTGAAACGTCCGGGCGAATACGGTGCGGATATCGCCGTTGCGGAAGGGCAGTCGCTGGGCACGCCCCTTCAGTATGGCGGACCGTACCTGGGGATTCTCACCTGCCGAAACGAGTTCGTCCGGAAGATGCCCGGTCGACTCATCACGAAAACCATCGACCGTGATAGCCGGGTCTGCTACGCACTGGGACTCCAGACGCGGGAACAGCACATTCGCCGCGACAAGGCCACAAGTAACATCTGCACCAATCAGGGATTGCTCGCTCTGCGGGCGACCGTTTACCTGTCGTTGCTGGGCAAGCAGGGGTTGCGGGAAGCGAGCGAACTCTGCTGCCAGAAGGCTCATTACGCAGCCGAACAGCTGGCGACGGTTCCGGGCATCGAACTGATGTTCCGGGCGCCGTTCTTCAAGGAATTTGTGATTCGCACCACATCGTTGTCTGTGGACGAGGTGATTGCCAAAGCCGCAGCTGCCGGTTTCGACATCGGCCCGGAACTGAAACGGTTTTCCGGCCTCGGAAACGATGTCGACAACGGAATCCTGATCGCTGTCACGGAAGCACGGACCCGTGAAGAAATCGACGCCCTTGTTCAGTCCTTGAAGAAGTAGGAAGCAGCCACTTCGCGCTGCTGTCCAATTTCAATTTCAGGAATGAGTCCGGTGAGATTCTCCCATCTGATTTGGAAACAATTCGCGTTTGAAACGCGTTCAAATTGATCACGAGCATTGTCCCATGCGAAACCCACTTGCCACACAATCACTGTTCGACATGTCGGTCTCCGGCCGTCGAGGAGCTGTCTTTCCAAGCTGCGATGTCCCGGAAAGGCCGCTGTCGGAACTGGTCCCGGACGCCGCATTGACCGACGTTCCCCCGTCCCTTCCGGAGCTGTCCGAAGGAGATGTCGTCCGTCACTTCGTGAACCTGTCGACAATGAATATGTGCGTCGACACTCATTTCTACCCGCTGGGGAGCTGTACGATGAAGTACAACCCCAAGCGGCATGAGCGGCTCGCCCGGATGCACGGCATTGGCGACCTGCACCCATATCAGCGTCCCGAGGACTCACAGGGGATGCTGGAAATGCTCTACGAAATGCAGTCCATGCTCGGCGAAATTGCCGGACTCCCGGCGGTCTCGCTTCAGCCTGCTGCGGGGGCACAGGGGGAATTTACCGCTCTGCTGGTGGCAGCGGCATACTTCCGTGACAAAGGGGAGAAGAGGACCAAGGTCATCTTCCCCGCCAGCGCCCACGGGACCAACCCCGCCAGTGCTGCACTTGCAGGATTCGATTGCATCCAGATGAGCCCCACGAAGTCCGGTTTCGTCGATCTGGATGAACTTCGGGCCAAGGTCGACAGCTCGACTGCGGTCTTCATGATCACCAACCCCAACACACTGGGGCTGTTTGAAAAGGATATCGCCGAGATCTGCAAGATTCTCCACGATGCAGGAGGACTGGTTTACATCGACGGCGCCAACATGAACGCCATTCTGGGGATCACCCGTCCGGGCGATTTCGGTGGCGACATGATGCACTACAACGTTCACAAGACCTTCACCGGTCCCCACGGAGCGGGAGGGCCGGGGGCTGGCCCCATTGCTGTCCGTCCGTTTCTGGCGGATTACCTGCCCGGACCGGTGGTCACGAAGGACGATAACGGGACCTATCATCTGACGACTCCGGCGAAGTCTGTTGGACGTGTCCGCACCTTCTTCGGAAACGTCGGAATTCTTCTCCGGGGTTACTTCTACCTCCGCACCCTCGGTGCGAAGGGAGCACGAAAGGTCTCCGAACACGCTCTTCTGAATGCCAACTACCTGCGGGCCCGGCTTCAGGATGTTCTCCCGGTCCCCAACGGCCCCTACTGCATGCACGAGTTCGTCGCTTCTGCGAAGAAGCTCAAGGAAGAGAAGGGGATCAGTGCAATGGAGATCGCCAAGCGGCTGCTGGACTACGGCTACCATGCTCCGACGGTCTACTTCCCGCTGGTGGTCCCGGAAGCCCTGATGATCGAGCCAACGGAGACAGAATCACGGGAAACGCTGGACCATTTTGCGGAGATCGTTCGCAAGATCATCAGCGAAGATCCGGAGATGCTTCACGAAGCACCACACAAGACTCCCGTCCGCCGTCCGGACGAAGTCGCTGCCGCCCGCAACCCGGTCCTGAAATGGACCGCCTGCGTGAAGGACTGACCCCGGCGCGAAAAAGTCTCGACTTCGACTGCCTACAGCCGCAGATCCAAAAAAGATTCGATGCGTGATCACTCTGACCGATGCGCATCGAATCTTTTTGTTTTGACCAGGGGGCCCCGGACCATTCCGCAGATCGATCTGGTTTTCGACCGGGGAACGGCCTCTTACAGCTGGGTTCGGTCGTAGAGTTGTGCCAGAAGTGAGCCGAGGAGCTGGACGAATCCTTCATCGAACTGCATCGAGAGTCTCGCCCCTGATTCAAGAGGAACGACCTCAAGTCGGACCCGGTCTCGCTCTGCTTTCAAAGCCTCTTTAACGAGTTCTCCCTGTGGAGTATCGAGGTCGCTGCGGTTGACGTATGACAGCCAGGATGAGGCACAGAAGATCGCCTGGAACGGTGCCGACGTCACCAAATCCGGTCGGGGTGGAGCGGTATTCGAAGTCTCGATCGCCTTTTCCAGAACGGACAGCGTTTCCTTCCCCCCAAAGGCGAACCACAAGACCCCGTTCCCCGTCCCCAGATAGAGATCCGGGACTCCCCCATAGAGTCGAAACCAGTCTTCATTCTGAGTCTGGGACGGAATGCGGCAGAACTTCACCCCCTGAAACTCGTGATAATCGATCTGGATATTGGCGTCCGGTCTTTTGTCATTGACCGCCGACAGAATTCCCCGAAGCGAACTCCCAACCGCTTCACTCCCGACAATTTTTACCCCTCCCGCAATCACCAGCATTCCATCGGGGCGTTTCTGAAACTGGATCAGGGCGTCCAGATGTCCCCCCTTGACCGTTGCTTCGAGAGCATCGACAAACTGATTGATCGTCTGCTCTGGAGCTGTATCCAGCTCTTGCCTCAACCCGATCCGCATGGCCTTGAGATGTCCCAGCAAAGCCTTTTCTTCACGGGCATTCAGCTTCCATGACATGGAGACCTGAAGCGGTTCTGTCTGCTGGAGCAGGGGGGTGAAGTAGGACTGTTTTCCAGCAATTCCGGTCAATGCTTTGGCAAATTCGCTGTCGGGCCGTGCGAAGGTAGACAGCTCCAGAACCGCCCGACGGCCATTCTCTGTTGCATCCAGACCAAGTGTGACTTCGTCCCCATCGCGAAGCAGCTGCTGCAGGTACTCCATCATGTTCAGTCCCTGAGCCTTGCGAGATTCATAGGAAGCGTCGCTTTCGAAATCGCGCTGCTGCATCTGAGTAGAAAACTGCTGGGACAGGTACGTCCCAAAGACCTCACGAATCAGAGGAGGGATTCCACGCAGGCGGATCGAAAAGGCAACATCGTAGCGGGAGGTCAGGTCTGCCGAGACTTTTCGGGGGTCCGGGAACGTCTCCCCCTTCAGAAAACCTTCGCCGGTCGGAAGCATGAAGGCGTAGTCCCCCTGAATTTTCAGAGGGGTTTTGCCCCGGCGGCCCCGATTCTCAATCTCGTATTCATGCTCTCCCACTTCCGTAATCGGAGCGGGTCCCAGCCGGAGGGTGTTCACGAAATCCGTTTCATTCTCAACGGGAAGATAGAACACCAGCCGGGGACGTGGAGGAAGGGTCGGTTCCAGAAAAACCATGTACCCCAAGGGGCGGCTTTTATCAAAGCCCTTCAGGTTATCCGCCTTCTCTCCGAGGAATCCCTGAATCACATCCATCATGTCAGGACGACCAGCGACCTGAAACATGTTGGAAATGTCATTGAGGCTTCGATCAATGCTCGCCACATTGAAGATGAGAACGGGAACAAGCTTGGGAGGGGGATCAACCGGCTCCTCATCCTGCGCCCGGACGGGGTTTGCCCCCAGAAGCAGCAGCCCGGTGAGAAGGGTGAAGGCAGTCAGGAATTTGCTCAAGCGGGTCCCGAGAATCTCAGACAAAATCCCGGGCGCCGGATTTCTGACACTGCGGAGAGGTTTCAACATGATGGTCCATCCCGTCGAACGAGAGAATCCCGGGTCCGTCCGGGCACGAAAGACAGCTCAGAGTTGACCGGTGCCCGAAAACTCAGTCGGTCAAACGTCCACCGGCTACGCTTCTTCTACCCGACAGGGAGGCGCGGAGGTGTCATGAATTTCGAGAAATCCCGTCAGAGTGGAGCAAGCAAAACTGGAGATTCGGTCAGGAGATCAGGAGACCACGCGGACATCGCTTCCCGGGAGGCAGGCCATTGTAAAGAGGAGGCCCTGCGATTCGCAGTGGGATTTGTAATTCTCAGGAATGCGGGAGGTCGTTTCCGCATCCCATTCGAGGATGACTTTGAGCTTTGCCCCGGTTCCAGAGGTCTCGAGAACGGTCCCTCTCCATCCGCCAATGGGTAAACCATCGAACTCTGGCATATTGACACCAGCAAGGACTTCAACAGTCTGTCCGGCAGCAGGTTTGGGAGTCTTTCCCGGCGGCATTCGATCTTCCCGTCGTGGTGGTCAGTCGAGCGAATCAACACAGGCGGATACACCAGACCGAAGCGTAACGCAATGTTGAAGTGTGCGTCAAACTCGCTTTCCCATCTCAGCGGAGCAGGGCGGAAACTTTTTCATCCGAGGCTCCTGAGGGAGATACCCCGAGTTTCTGTAATTCCTCCTGCCGCTTGAGGTACCGGGGATACATTGACGCATCGACAACACACCGAAACCCGTTGTGATAGCTGCTGGATGCAATGTCCCCCCGTCCCCGGGCGGTCGTCCGGTAACCCGTACAGTTATTGTAGTTACAGAGAAATGATCCCCCTCGCTGGACTCGAAGAATCTGGCCCGGCATGTCTGGATCGTACGATTCAGCCGGTCCCTTCGGATTGCGGCGCGGGGAGACGGAATAGTAATCGACAGAGTACAGGTCTGAGCACCATTCCCAGACGTTACCAGCCATGTCGTAAAGACCTAACTCATTGGCGGGGAACGTTTTGACGGGAGAGGTTACCGTAAACCCATCCTCATTCCTGTTCTGGAGCGGGAATTCTCCCTGCCAGTAATTCGCCATCACCGTTCCATCGGGAACCAGTTCGTTTCCCCACGGATACTTGACGTTCTTCCCGCAATTACGTGAGGCATATTCAAATTCCGCCTCCGTCGGGAGTCGCTTCCCCGCCCATTCCGCATAGGCCACAGCATCTTCCCAGGCGACGTGAACGACCGGATGGTCCAGCCGGTCCTCAATGGTCGAATCCGGTCCATCCGGATGCTTCCAGTTGGCCCCATCGACGATATGCCAGACGCTGTATTCCCACATCGGGACATCAGTTCTCAGCTGGGTGCGGTCAAACTTGGGATTGAAGCACATTGATCCCGGATTGATGACATCCTGCGGAAATGCGGACACATCTGCGCCGCGGGCGGCAAAATCCTCTTTGGTCAGTTTTCGTTCTGCGAAGGTGACGTACCCCGTCTGGATCACGAACTCTGCAAACTGGCGATTCGTGACGGGTGTTTCGTCCATGAAAAACCCATCCAGCTCAACCGTATGGGCCGGAACTTCATCCTGCTTGATCCGGTCGGGATTCCCCTTGGAGGCGTCCAGGACCTCCTCATTCCCCATCCGGAATGTCCCTCCGGGGACCCAGACCATGCCGGGGGGAGCCTTCCCGGGGGCGTTCACAATCAAATCTGAAGCGGAAGAGCTTCCATCCATCGGGATGTACACTGCAGCCACCAGCAGGCCGCAGATGACGGCAACAATTCCCGCGATAGAGATGACAGGTTTGATCATGAAGGGACTTCTTCGACTCAGGAGAACTCGCACGAAACGAAAGAGACAGCATCAAGAGTACGCAAGCGGTTTTCCCGTTGCAAATCCTCTCCGTCGAACTGAAGACTCGTCAAATCCATTCATTCCGGGGGCTTCCGGTAAAATTGCGGCGCACTCTGGCAGATTCGACACTTTTTCGTGATGCTTTGAGACTGTCCCTCTCATCGGGGGCAGGGTATTGACGTCTTGATTGATCTGATTTTCCAAAGGTGCAGCAGTGGCAGAGAAAGCCTGGGGGGGACGATTCACCGAGCCAACAAATGAACAGGTCGAACTGTTCACCGAATCCATTTCATTCGATTCCCGCCTGGCAGAGGTCGATGTTCAAGGGTCGCAGGCGCATGCTCAGATGCTGGCTCATGTCGGGCTGATCACTTCGGAAGAGTGTGAGCAGATCTGCTCCGCGCTGACCGAAATCCTCGAAGAGATCAAACGCGGGGAGATGGAATTCAAATCCTCCCTTGAAGATATCCATATGCACATCGAGTCGGCCCTGATTGCCCGATTGGGGGATGTGGGTCGGAAACTCCATACCGGGCGATCGCGGAACGATCAGGTCTCGACCGATATCAAACTGTACATCCGCAATGCAATCGACTCGCTCGATCAGCAGCTTCTGGAGCTCCAGCGGGCGTTTGTCAGTCGCGGGGAAAAGGACATCGATGTCACCATTCCCGGCTATACGCATCTTCAACGGGCACAGCCGGTGAACGCTGTCCATTACTGGCTCGCCTACTGCGAAAAATTACAGCGGGACCGGGACCGACTGGCCGACTGCCGGAAACGGGTCAACATTTCTCCGCTGGGGGCAGCTGCTCTGGCAGGGTCAACCCTGCCGATTGATCGCGATTTCACGGCCCAGAAGCTCAATTTCTCCCATCCGGCCGCGAATAGTCTGGATATTTCCAGCGACCGGGACTATCTGGCGGAGTTCACCAGCGCGCTGGCCCTGATCGCTGTTCACCTCTCCGGATGGGCGGAGGAATGGATTCTCTGGTGCACGACCGAGTTCGGTTTCCTGACTCTTCCTGACGCCTTTACGACCGGCTCTTCCATCATGCCGCAGAAGAAGAATCCGGACGTCCTCGAGCTGATCCGCGGCAAGTCGGCCCGGGTGATCGCTTCGACTCAGCAACTTTATGTGCTGATGAAGGGGCTTCCGATGGCCTACAATCGGGACCTGCAGGAAGACAAGCTGGCCGCCTTTACCGCGTACGACACCATCAGTGCCTGCCTGCAGGTGGCTCCGTCCATCGTCGCGCTGGCCACCCTGAACCGGGAACGAATTCGCAGCCGACTCGACGAAGGATTCCTTGATGCCACTGCCCTGATGGAATACCTGATCAAGCTCGGGACTCCGATGCGGACCGGCCATGAAATCGTCGGCAAGCTGGTCGCGGAGTGTGAACGACGCGGGTGCCGTCTGGCGGACCTGTCGCTCGAAGAACTTCAAAAGGTCGCCCCGCAGGCCGACGAATCCATTTACAAGGTTCTTGGTGCAGAAAACGCTGCCGCAGCACTGATCAGTTACGGAAGCGGTGGACCGCAGCGGGTGCGGGAGCAACTCAAGATCTGGCAGGAACGACTTGCGTAACTGTCCCGGTGAACTCCCGCGAGCAATTTCACCGAAGCGTCTTTTCCTGATGGCCCCCGGAACGCATCGGGACCTGACACTTCGGCGACCGCAGAGAATTTGTGATCGTGAACAGTCAAACACCCCCTCAAACTGATTCTCCCCCTTCCGGGCGGAAGACACTTCAGGCCAACCTGTTTTGGCTGGGGGGTGGTCTGCTTGCGGTGCTGGTCCTGTCGATCACAGCCAGCTTCGCTCCCCCCATCATGAAGCGGCTGATCATCTTTTACGCGATCTATGGAATTGCCAGCGGAATGGTGCTGAACTGGCTGGCGG
>CALLWY010000235.1 GCA_938015865.1 uncultured Planctomicrobium sp. | reverse complement strand
TGATTGTCGGGGGGATCCTGTCGGGCTGGCTCGTGTACACGTTCGCTCCGGAAGCAGAAGGACACGGGACCGATGCCGCGATTGATGCCTTTCACAATCGACGCGGCCGGATTCGGGCTCGCATTCCCTTCGTCAAGATCGCTGCCTCTGCACTCACGCTGGGAACGGGAGGATCAGGGGGACGCGAAGGGCCGATCGCTCAAATTGGGGCTGCGTTTGGATCGTATCTGGGGCACCTTTTAAACCTTTCGGTCCGGGATCGTCGCATCCTGCTTGCAGCGGGAGTGGGGGCTGGTGTGGGGGCCGTCTTTCGTGCTCCGTTGGCAGGCGCCCTCTTTGCTGCCGAGATTCTTTACAGTCAGTCCGATTTCGAAACAGATGTGATTATCCCGGCCGCGACCGCCAGCATTGTCGGCTACAGCGTTTATACCTTCTGGCTTCCGGAATCGGTTCGCTATGTCCCGCTGTTTGGACTCGGTTTGAAAGGGTATGAATGGAAAAGCACTCTGGAGCTGATCCCGTATGGATTACTGGCTCTGGTGCTGGTGGTGTTTGCTGCGATCTATGTCAACGTGTTCTATGGAACACAAAAATTGTTCGCGAAACTGCCGTTCACCAAAAAGCTGCGCCCGGCACTCGGGGCGGGGCTTGCGGGAGTCGTGGCAGTGGGACTTTATGAACTGTTTCATCGCGACCGGGCGGCCCTGGGGGTGCTGTCAACCGGGTACGGGACATTGCAGGATGCCCTCTCAAATGCGAGTCAGGTGGGAATCCCCCTGCTCTTCGCGGTGGCCATTACCAAGATCATTACCACCTCACTGACCATCTCGTCCGGGGGCTCAGGAGGGGTCTTCGGACCATCGATGGTGATCGGGGGGTGTGTCGGGGCGGCTATGGGGCTGGTGTTCCAGAAAATCTGGCCGGGACTGGTTCACCACCCGGAATGTTATGGACTGGTGGGGATGGCAGGGTTCTTCTCCGGATGTGCCCATGCTCCCTTTTCGACGATCATCATGGTGTCGGAAATCACGGGAGGATACGGCCTGTTGCTTCCGACGATGTGGGTCTCAACCATCACGTTCATGCTCTGCCAGCCGTGGAAACTCTACTCGAAACAGGTCCCGACCCGGATGGAGTCCCCTGCTCATCGGGGCGATTTCCTGATTGATGTCCTGGAGGGGCTTCGTGTTGGTGATGTCTATGAGCCACTTCCAAAAGATGTTGTTCTGGTCCCGGAAGGGACTTCGTTGAAGGAGATTGTTCATTTGCTGGCCTCCACAACGCAGAACTACTTTCCTGTGGTGGACCCTTCCGGAAAGATGGTCGGAATTTTTTCGGGGGACGATGTCCGGTCCTATCTTTACGATGAAACATTGTGGACGCTGGCCAATGCCCGGGATGTGATGACGTCCGCAGTCGTCACGGTGACACCGGACGATGACCTGAATACCGCGCTTCGAAAATTCACAACAACCGCACTGGATGAGCTGCCCGTTGTCGATGCAAATGATCCCGGGAAAATTCTGGGGACATTGAGGCATCGAATGGCGATCTCTGCCTACAATAAGCGTCTTGTGGAGTTTCAGCAGGCCGCTGCAGAACATTCGGAATGAGTGGAACCGATGTCGCCGTCCCGGAGGATTCTTGTTTCGGTTACCCTCTTCATCGTGCTGGCCTGCGGCACAGCAGTCGTGTTGTCCGGTCTGGGATCTCTCCTCTTTCGGGATTGGACTTTGACATTCCTGCGGAGTTGGAACTCTCCCGGCTTCTGGGGTGTTTTGTTGCTGGGAGCGGGATGTTTCGCTGCGATTGCCGTCCTGTTTCAGGATGAACAGCGACTCGTCACTCCTCAGCTGGGCTACCAGCTCCTTGGACTGCGATGTGTTCTCGTGCTGATTCTCGTCCTCGCGTTGTTACAACCGGTTTGGGTCTGGTCGTCCAGTCGACGCGAACGTCCGCGTGTACTGCTGGCGCTCGACCTGTCCGAAAGCATGGACACCATCGATCTGCAGGCAACGACGGCGGAAAAGGTTCGATGGGCTCAGGCCATTGGGATGTTCGGGAGTGATTCGGCGCGAGCACTGTCAGATGGCTGGATCGCTTCATTCACTGCTGGAAAGGAGCCGGTTTGGGTTTTGGAGCAGGAAGAAGCCAATGCAGCGCGTCGGGAACAACTGGCACGTGCCCGGCAACAGAACCTTGACACCCTGCTCAGAGATCTGGGGGAGTATTCACGGCTTGAGTTGCTGCAACGATCTTTGATGGTGCCGTCGAATTCTGTTCTGAAGGATCTTCAGCAGTGGGCAGACATTCAGCTGGCTGGGTTTGCTCAGAAATGTGTCCCTCTCAGCGATGAGGACATCGCTTCAATCGATGCACTGAAATCCCAGACAGTCGGGCGAGACCACTCCCGACTGGAACAGGCCATTGCAGACACCCAGGCCGGTGCGGACAGAAAACCGCTCGCAGGAGTGGTGTTGCTGAGTGATGGGCATGATACAGACCCGGAACGAGCTACCGAACTTCTGAGTCGAATGAAGGGGCTTGGGGTGCCGGTTCATACGGTCCTTGTGGGATCAGAACATCGACCTCGCGATATCTCGATTCTGCATGTTGACTCTCCAGAAACCGTTTTCGTTCAGGATCAGCCTCGAATCAAAGCGACGTTGCAGAGGTCCGGTTTTGAAGGCGATTCGATCGTGGTTTATCTGGATGACCTCGACAATCCTGAAGCGGTGCCGATGGAACGTGTTCTCGAACCGAACGCTTCCTCCGAAGAAGTGGAGTTTGTCCTTCCGGAACTTTCGATGGGGCGACACCGCTATCGAATTCGGACCGATGTGGCTGCCAATGAAACCCGCGAGGATAACAATACGCACGAGTTCGTCCTGACAGTGATTGATGACCGTGCGCGAGTGCTACTGATCGATGGGGAAAGCCGCTGGGAGACCCGATTTCTGGCAGCGGCGCTCTCTCGCGATGAGCGGGTCTCAGTAGATCAGGTTCTTTTTGAGCAACCCTACCTGCGTGTTCTGGACAAACCATTTTTCCCTCGTTCGATTGAGGAATTGAATCCCCCGGCAAGCAACAGTACGCCGTTCGCGATCTATGATGTCGTCATTGTGGGAGATGTCTCCCCCCAACATCTGAATCCCCTGCACTGGCAACAGCTCGACCGTTATGTTCGACAGGAAGGGGGGACGCTTGTGTTGACCGCCGGCAAGCGATTTTTCCCGAAATCGTATCATGGAACGCTTGCAGAGACTCTGCTTCCGGTGGAAGGGATACGTGAGATCCGGTCGAATGTGGCAGCGGATGTTGGTCCTCCCTCCGCGCGGGGATTTCGTCTCTCGATCACCCCGGATGGCGAGCAGCTTCCGATTTTTCAACTCAATGCCGACCCGGCCGCTTCGCAGCGACTCTGGCAGAATCTCGCTGGGCACCTCTGGGGGCTGGCTGGAACTGCTCATGGTGGGGCCAGTGTCTGGGCAACCGTGGCCCATCCTCAAAGGGGAGACAATGCAGGCAAATCCGGTTTAGCGGAGGAGCGGGAAAACGCATTGATTGCTCAACATTATCTTGGTTCCGGGCAGGTGGTCTGGATCGGGATCGACAGTACCTGGCGATGGCGCTACCTGGTGGGGGATGAAATCCATCACCGGTTTTGGGGACAGCTGGTTCGCTGGGCGGTCCGCATGAGATCCAGTGCTGGCAGCGATCTGGTTCGAGTCGGAGTCGCTGAAACCTCGCTCAAAGAAGGGGAAACTGCGACGATTCAGGCCCGATGGAATCCTGGTTTTCTCGCGGAACATCCCGGGATGAATGCGACGGTGGAGATTGAACAGCAGTCGGTTCCCCGCCCTGTTCGGCAGCAGATTGAGCTGACACCGGAAGAAGGAAATGTCCGTCTCTTCTCCGGAAGGACGTCCCCCCTCCCCGCAGGGGAATATCGGGTCCGGCTGAAGGTGGATGGAGCGGAGATGGAATCGGAGTTACCAGAGTTCACCTTTCACGTGAATGCGGACTTGTCCCGGGAACGGCAGGATGTCAGTGCCAACAAGGGACTGATGGAGAAGATTGCGGAGGTAACCGGCGGGAGATTTCTCTATCTCAATGAAGTTCACTCTTTAACGGATCTCTTTCAGGATCAGACTCCTGCGACATCGCTCCGCCAGGAGATCCCTCTCTATAGCCACTGGATCATTCTTGTTCTGTTCAGCGCTGCCGCGATGGCGGAATGGGTTCTCCGAAAACTGAATGGCCTCCCCTAGCCCCGATCTCAGGGGAGTGTAGCGGTGGCTTGTCGCTGAAACACTGTGTTTTTTACCTCTGGGTCGCCACACGTTCGTGAGACGCACTCTAGAGTCACTGCCCTGCACTTTTGAAACGAAATCTGATCAGGAGAGAAGTGCGATATTGATTGGGAAGTGATTGCGTCCTGTTTCTCAGGGAATTCGGACGGTGCAGCGGAAACTGCAGGCCATGAGCGGGATGGGAACCGATGATTGGAAATGTTCCGGGCTTGCCTGTTGTCAGTTTGCCGTTGATAATTGTTCTTCGATGCGATCCTGCGATGAAACGTGCAAATCATCCGGGGCGTATTGAGTCCGCATTCGAACCGGGGCAGCCCGAATTGAATATGGACGTCCGTCGTTTACTGACGTCAGCTCGATCCAGGCGAGTCGGCGGAACCGATCCGACGGGAAATCTGGTTTGTGTGAGTTGAGATCGGGATCTGCCGAATGCTCTCACGAGCAGGCAGATTCTTTCCCATGTGCGGACTGCTCCCCGATGATACGAGTGGCTGCTGTCAGCACTGATTCCAGTGACGGGATCAAACCGATCCAAGTGAGCCGAATCATGGAGCGAATGCTACTGACCCTCGGGGCTGTCTTCACCCTGTTCCTTCTCCTCTACGTCACTTTGATGCAGATGAGTCGTCCGCCCCAATATCCACTTCTCGGGCACTCCAGCTCAGTTCCGGGTGATGAGTGGTTTGAACAGGAGGTCACTCAAAGTGAACTACCTGTTCTTGTTGAATTTACCACGACGTGGTGTGGATATTGCAAGCAGTTGGCACCTGTTCTTGCGGATCTTGCCAAGGCCTACGGAGGGCGCCTGAAGGTGGTGGAAGTCGACGGAGAGAAGCACGCCAAAGTGGCCCAGGCATTCCAGATTCAGGGCTATCCGACTCTCCTCGTCGTCAAGGATGGGAAGATTGTCGAGTTCCTGCCGGGACTGGCACGTTACGAGACGATCGAAAAGATGGTTCTCCCACATCTCGCCCAGAAACGCACTGAGCATTCTGAGGAGCACCCGTCAGCTCAACCGGACGCCCCGGTGTTTGACGCGATGCAGACACTCTTAACGCAGCGGGCCATTCTGAAGCGAAATCCGAATTCTGCCCGGGCGATGGCGTTCTCAAAATGACGACATGGCGCCGCTGTTCTGGAACGTTCTGAGTTTCCAGTCCAATTCGCTCGCCGTGTCTGTTCTGGTAGTGTGATGTGAGAACGCCCGCGGCAGTGCTGGTGCGATTACAAGGTTGCTGTCGGGGCGACAGAGCGATGATGTGGCCGGTTGATGTGCTGCTGGAGATCATGAAGAACCCGGCTGACTCCATTCAGTCGAAGTGTTCGACCGAATGACGCTGCCATTCGGGTCCAGCTCTGAATGAGTCGGACCATTCTCGAGTCGAGTTTCTGAATTCCCGGCAGGTCGACAATCACGACATCTGCGATGTCATTCTGCTTCAGGTACTCCATAAATTCAGACCGCATTTGATGCAGGTCCTTGAGGTCAATCTGCTGTTCGCTCAAGGAGATCCGAAGGTGGTCATTGCGGATGGATGCGTTCAGGTGGGACATGAGAACTCCTTCATTCGTAGGACGAAGAATTCGATTCCTCTTTCGCGGTGGGATTCTGGAGTGACCCTGAGAACAAGTTTCCCCGTACGAATGGGATGACTGTCCTCTTTGTCGTCTCCGTTCCGGCCTGAAAACAACTCTATGTCGGGTTCCTGAAGTGGTGTGGAATGTTGCCGAATGGCAACGTCGATTCCGCCTGTTGTTGAACCGCGACAACGATTGTTCCGGCTGTATGAAGTTCATCGGCAGAAAAGCCAATGCAAAACAGATGCCGACGTTAAATTCTTTTCTGGAGTGGCGGATTCTGCCTGAGCAAAAGATCGGCAACAAACAGGAGATGCTTCGACATGCCCTCCTCCGGAATTCCGGTGGGCATTGCAGCAAAGAGATGCAACGGAAGCATGCTCAAAAATGAATCCCTTTCAGCGGGAATTCATGGAAACGATTCGCGAAGACCACATTCTGCCCGAAAATTTGTTGCGTCTTCTCACCTGTGACGTAGCGTTACGTACCCTCAAGGCAACATGGTTCCCAGCATCTCCTGTCGGGCAACTGGAACGTGCGCCATGGATTGGTGGCATGGTCCGTCAGACACGGCCAGGAGGACTCCTCTCTTGAAGAGGAGACAATGTTGAGAACGGAGAAATACCGACATCCCCGCAGAATGGGGCTGACGAATCGATCTGGCGAATCACCGGAATGGTTGTCGCCGAATGGTTGCTGTCAGTGCCCGGAGCGCCACTGGAATTGAACAGGCGTGGTCCCGGAATGTCGGTCTGGCGGATCCCTCCCGCACTCCGGTGATACAGGATTGGCGCTTCCCTGTCTCGTTCAGCAGAACGATGACAGTCAGAAGATTGCAATGGACCAGATTTCAACATCTCAGGTTTTCACCGTCCAGAGTGCCCTGATTCAGGGACAGTCGGTTCAGTTCGGCGTGGCAGGCAAGATGCACGCAACTGTCACCGCCGTATGAATACAGAAAGAATTGCCATGACGAACCAGGGTTCGTTACTAGTTGTCGATGATGACCGTCACATCTGTGAAGCCATGGCGGATTACCTTCGGAGCCTCGGCCACCGAACCGAAACCGCAATCAATTGCCGCGATGCCATGGATCGGATGAAAGAGGCGAACTTTCACGTCGTCATCTGCGATGTGAATCTCCCCGATCATGATGGATTCCATCTTCTCGAGTGGGGCGTCACGCATTGTCCGGACACAGCCATCATTCTTCTGACTGGCTATGGGACCATTGAAAGCGCGGTCGAAGCAATTCGGCTCGGAGCGTTCGATTATCTCACCAAACCGGTGATTGATGACGAACTGAATTTCTCTATTCAGCGTGCATTGGGCCAGCGAAAGATTGTTGAAGAGAATAAATACCTGCGCAAGCAGCTCAACGAGAAGTTCGGGATTTCGAACATCATCGGTCGCGATTACAAAATGGCGAAGATGTTCGATCTGATCGAAAGCGTTGCCGACACCCGGACGACAGTCCTGATCCTCGGTGAAAACGGGACTGGAAAAACCATTACCGCCCGCGCGATTCATCAGCTGAGTTCCCGCAGAGACCAGCCATTTATTGAAGTGGCCTGCGGTGCCCTTCCCGACTCACTTCTCGAAAGTGAACTCTTTGGTCATGTGAAAGGGGCGTTTACCGGAGCGACTCACGACAAGGTTGGAAAGTTCCTTCAGGCGAACGGAGGAACCCTGTTCCTCGACGAGATCGGGACAGCGTCACAGAGTCTTCAGGTGAAGCTCCTCCGCGTTCTTCAGGATCGTGAATTCGAACCTGTCGGTGGAAACACAACGCATAAGGTTGATGTCCGACTCATTCTGGCGACAAATGAAGATCTGGAAGCCCGCGTCCGTTCCGGCGAGTTTCATCAGGACTTGTATTACCGGATCAACGTCATCTCTGTGACTCAGCCACCGCTTCGTGAGCGGTTGGGGGATATCCCGCTGCTGGTGAATCACTATCTCGAAGAGTTCAACGCACAAAACGGGAAGAACATCCGTGGTCTGGACGATCACGCGATGCACGCCCTGCAGCGATACAACTGGCCCGGAAATGTCCGTGAACTGGTGAATGTGATCGAACGGGCGGTCGTGCTGTCCAAGTCGGACATCATTACAGTGGCAGACCTCCCTGAGCATCTGCGACGTGAAGAGGTTGAACCCGTTCCGTCCTATCATCGCCTTCTGGGGGCCGCCGGACTGAAGTCCGCTCTTGCAGACCCGGAACGTCAGATCATCATCGACGCTCTGGAGCAGAACGGCTGGAACCGTCAGGAAACGGCTCGCCTCCTCGGAATCAACCGGACAACGTTGTACAAGAAGATGAAGAAGTACGACATTTCTTACGAGAAGCAGGTTCAGTTGTACTGAGAACCCCTTCTACGGAAACCCGGTTCAGGAACGGAATACTGCGGAAATGGGCCGCGCTGGCGGTCAATCCTGTCAGGACAGGTGACTTCGTCCCGGTTTGTGATTAGTCTGATAGGAGTGACATTTTTCTCTCCTTTACGACGTGGATGCAGTCATGCCGGCCCCATTCCAGTGCAGCCAGTGCGGTTTTCAGACCAACGTCAAGGACGAACTGGCCGGAAAGAAAATCCGATGTCCCAAATGCAAAGCCCCCGGTGCTGTCGGTGGGGGAGCCGCTGCCGGGAAAAAGGGAGGGGCTGCAAAGGGGGCACCAGCCGATGATCCGGAGCAGAATCTTTTGTCCCTGAATCTGGGGGCCTATCAGGATGTCGAAGTTCCTGAGGGTGAGGTTCTGGATGAACGGGACAAGCCGGAAGTCAAAAAGACAAAGAAGAAAAAGAAAAAAAATACGCTGGACCCACAGATCAAGGTTGCTGCCATCGGATTCAGCCTGCTTTCGGTCCTGGTTCTCGCAGGGCTGGTGTACTTCGGAGGTCCTGAGCTTAAGGAGCAATGGGACCATTATTCGGCCAGTTCGGAGGACGACGAGTAACCTGTTGTGAGTGTCGGTGGTTCAGATGCCACCGGATTGGTACATCTCTTTTTACGTCTCTTTCAGTGACTCATGACGTCTCTTCTGATCGACGTTGATTGCTCCGGTCACAGTTGGAGACGCCAGTGATCTGGTGCCGGGCTTTTGCCGTTGACTCTTTCTCCCGATGTCTGAATCCCCTGATCCGCTCCTGCACGTTGTCCTCTATCAGCCGGATATCCCCCAGAATACAGGGAACATCGGCCGAAGCTGTGTTGCGGTGGGGGCAAAGCTGTGGCTGATCCGTCCGCTCGGCTTCCTTCTGGATGACCGTTATCTGAAACGGGCGGGAATGGATTACTGGCCTCTGGTCAACTACGAAGTAGTGGATCATTGGGATGAGCTGGTGAGTCGATTGTCTGGTGAACTCCCGGAGCCTCCCCGTTTCTGGTTTCTCACGAAGTTCGCTGAGCGACTGGTGTGGGACGCCGAATTTCGCAAAGGGGATGTGTTCGTTTTCGGAAGTGAAACCCGGGGACTTCCGGAAAACCTGCGACAGTCCAACTCGCAAAACTGTCTGAAATTACCGATGTATGAGTCAGTTCGCAGCCTGAACCTTGCGAGCACGGCCAACACCGTGATCTATGAGGCGGTTCGTCAGTTTGGGGGGCAGCTCCCCTGATGCGTTCCTCTCCTTGCCGCGCCTGATGATCAAATGTGAGTCAGCCAGTACATCGTTATCGGCGACTGTCGTTCCGCTTTGGGCAACGTCCGGAGGAACGAAGGCTTTGATCGGGCGGGATGATGATCCCGAGGTGGGCCCGCGACGCCGGAAGGAGATCCAGAACAAACTCGACACGAAGGACCATGGAGGGCAGTTGGTCATTGTCAACTTTAAAAACGTCCG
>CALLWY010000234.1 GCA_938015865.1 uncultured Planctomicrobium sp. | reverse complement strand
AAGGACAACCCCGGGGGGGAGATGTTCATTTCGCCCCGACCCGTCTCCTCTGCCTGGAAAATTCCACGAATCTGGGAGGTGGAAGGACATATCCGCTGGATCAGCTGAAGCGCGTCGGGGAATGGGCCCATAGCAATGGCCTGAAAGTCCACGTCGACGGAGCCCGCCTCTTCAATGCCTGTGTCGCCCGAGGCTACTCTCCGGCCGACGTTGCCAAACACGTCGACACTGTCTCAATTTGCTTCTCGAAGGGACTCGGTTGCCCAATGGGTTCTGTCCTTGTCGGGTCAGCAGAGGTCATTCAGCGGGCCAGAAGGGCAAGAAAGATCTTCGGAGGCGCGTTACGCCAGGCGGGAGTTCCCGCAGCTGCCTGCCTGTATGCCCTGGACCATCACGTCTCTCGGCTGGCAGAAGATCATGCCAACGCGAAACTCTTTGCCCAACTCGTCTCTTCGATTCCCGGAATTGTGATCGATCCCGATGCAATTGAGACCAATCTTGTTTTCTTCGAAATCGATCCCGGTTTCGGGACCGCTGCGCAGATTTCTGCAGCGCTCCGCGAGAGGGGCGTTCGGATCAATCCCGCTGGGGGACGGCAACGACTGCGTGCCTGTACTCATCTGGATGTCAACGAGTCACAGATCCGGAAAGCCGCAGAAATTCTCCGGGAAGTCCTCTCCATCCCGGGCGTTTCCCCTTCGTTGAAGACTCCCGCTATGACCGGAGCCTATGGAACAAACTGAACCAACGTTCCTGCTCCAGCGAGACGCCTGATCGGTACTGCCCTCTCTTCCGTTCCAGCGCTGCAGGGCTGAGCTGATCGGCTCGATCGGCTTCCTTCAGGTTCCTTGACGACCGGAGTGGACTCAAGGCCTAGAACGGGGCAAGGAGAGGGCCCGGCTGCGTCGGGGCGAATCCGCTCCAGGGAGTCGGAGAAATTCCCTGCGTCGGAATGATGTTCCCGGACGAAGCCGCAGGGACATTCGCCGAGGGGAGCGTTTGCGGAGGAAGAGAATTCTCAGACCCCGGAGGAAGGGGCGGCTGTTCCGGCGAAGGGGGTGGCGACAACATAAATGTCCCCTGCCGAAGCGGTTTCGGGTAATGATCAAATTCGCTCGGCGGCGGGACATAGGGTGCCACCGGCGAATGGTCTCCCCGCGACAGGTCAGTCATCTTCGCATATCGATGCCAGAATTGCTGCGAATAGGGCATCGTCGCAGGCATTCCCCAACCCGCTGCCGTTTGAGCCTGACTGAAGACGTGGTGGTAGTTGTACGGGCGGAAGGAATGAAACCCTTCGTAATAGGGCATATTCTGAACCCAGCCGTGCTTCCACCGCTCCTGATCATCGTATCGGAACAACGGTTCCCCGCTGCCGACCGATCCGGGGCCAATATAGGGGCCCCCGTATCCAACATCCTGAGTCGCTTCAGGAATGAAGCGGGGGTCCTGCGCCTCGACGGTCCCCGCCATCAAACTCAGACCGAGCAATGCCAAGTGTCCGTTCTTCATAGTCTCGCTTCCATGAATCTCGTCCCGGTCCGCCTGTCTTCTGCAGGCCTAACGGGGACATCGACGCAGCTTCCCACTTCTTTTCCATCGGCAACGGTCACTGCCTGAAATCCGGAAATCGAAGCGATTTTGACGTCTGAAACCATTTCTGATACGGAAAAAGTTGCGGGCCGGTCATGTTCCGCAAATTCAGAGTTCATTCGCAAAGATTTTGAAAATTTCTTCAGTTTTGCTGAAGCAACTCCCGCATCCCCTGTTCGCGAGGGGTATGTTCACACAGCGGAAACTCCGCCGGGAATCGGCACGCGACCGAACAACTCAGGATAGACACCATGTTGAAACAGACCGTGATTGCTGGAGTGCTGCTGGTAGCTGGGACTCCCGTTCTACTGGCAGGGCAACCCCTGATTCCTCCCGCTCCCGGTTCGAATGGAGGAGCTGCGCAAACCGTTCCGGTCCCTCCTCCTGTCCCGGGCCTGAATCCTCAACAGGTGATTCCTCAATTTCACTCGTCAACATCACAGCCTCAGTCTGCCACACCAGCCGTACCGGGAGACCCGCTCCCTCCGCCGGTTTCCTCAAGCCCAGATCCCCATTCATCTCCAGCCGTGTCCGGGCACCCTGTCCCGAATCACGGGGGAACACATGATGGGGCAACAATGACTCCCGAAGCGATGCCCTACTATGGCGGGCAGCAGGTTCCGACCTACGGGTCGTATGGAATGCCCGGGTTTTACGGATATCCGCAGGAAATCCCCCCCTACAACAGCTTTTCGCTGGGGTCAAATGATCTCCTCTGGTACCAGTCAGGACCTGCAGGTGGAGAACATGCCCGGTACCCCTACTACAGTTACCGACGCCCCTGGTATTCTCCCGGTCCTGTCAGCCGAAACGTGAATATCGTGTGGTAGGCCCCCTCATTCAGCATCTCCACGCCATCGTCACCACAGCCTGTGATGTCCCTATTTCTGGCCTCGTCAGTGATCGAATGCGGGGCGAGATGAGGTTCGGCTTTGTGTGATCGGGACTGCCTCGCGCGACATAATCGAATCCTCAGTATCGACACTCAACTCCGAATAATCAGCTCCTGTTGCAGAAACGCCGCAAACAAGGAGGCAATCTCCCGGCAACGCTTGCTCATGATTCCTGAATGACTGGCTGTGATTTATCATCCGCCCGTCAGGACATCGGCTTCTTCACTCTTCTGTGCTGTGGAGCATCATGAGCGCGATTGGAAAAGTCAGGCGGCTTTTACAATTACTGGAGCGGCTGCAATCGGGCAGAACTCACACGACGGAAGAGCTGAGTCATTTCTGCGGAATCAGTCGTCGAACTGTTTTTCGCGACATCAAGACATTACAGCAGGCAGGGATTCCGATCCTGTATGATTCCGCCCGGCAAGGGTACTGGATCACAGCCTCGTCGACGCTCCCCCCCACCAATCTGACGCTTCAGGAAACACTAGCGCTGTTGTTACTGGCGAATGCTGCCGGAGATGGTGACCGTTCCATCCCCTTCCAGAAATCCGCTCGGGATGCTGCTCTCAAGCTTCAAAGCAACCTCCCGATGCATCTGGCCCCATATGCGAATGAACTGCTGGACGGCATCCGGATTCACACCGAACCACAGGCCGAACTCGCAACAAGCGAAACGCACTATCAACGGATTCTCGAAGCCTATACCCAGCGGAAAAAAGTCCGTTTGACCTATCGAAGTTTCGCCGAGCAGAAAACGATCATCACGCTTCTCAGTCCTTATCGGCTCCTGTTTCGTCGTCACTCCTGGTACGTCATTGGGCGTTCATCGATTCATCGAAGCGTACGAACATTCCATATTGGCAGAGTTGAAGAGTCTGAACTGACGCAAGACGGGTACGAAATTCCCCCTCGATTCTCGCTGAAGTCCTACTTCAAGCTCGCGTGGAACATGATTTGTGAACCAGGTGCGCGGACGAAGGTCGTCGTTCGATTCCAGCCAATGGTTGCGCAAAACGTCGCTGAGATCTGCTGGCACCCGACCCAGCAAATCGAGTGGAATCCTGATGGGACACTTAACTTCTCAGTGACGGTTGACGGGATACACGAAATTTCCTGGTGGATTCTTTCCTATGGCGATCAGGCACAAGTGCTGGAACCGGAACCCCTTGTCGAACTGGTGGCATCGAGAGCAAGAAAAATGGTCGCCCAGTACGATGAGGCCCCAAATGCCTCCCCAGCCCCTGCCCGGAAAAAACGCTCTCGCAAGTGAAGTCCGCCAATTTTTGCAAATTCCCCGAACCGGGTGCGATCTTCACACGCTCCAATAAGACGAACAGACAAGACGGTCCAGTTCAACACCATCAGATTGTATCGGCCCGCAAATCCGGAGGCGTCACCGCCGTCAACAAGGCCGACTCAGAGTGATGGCCCCATTCCATTGCCCATGTTTCTTCGGAAATTTGCAGGGAAACGCCAACCGATTCCACATGTTTACCTGAACACATGACTGGAATTCGGTCGCAAAAAACGTACATCGGCAATAATGAAGTAAGATTCCGGTGAACAAGAAAGTGGACCAGCAGGTCAAATTTCAATGAATGGAGTCTGGATAGAACACATATCGATGACCACAATGAATAAAACATTCTGCGGGTCTAACATTTCGGATGCGCTGGTGGTTCCTGTTCGTGGAGTGAATGCCGTGCAATTCACGTCAACAACATCAACTCAGCAAACTCCGCGATCACCCGGTCTCCGATGGAGTGGAGTGATGAATCGACATCGGCCCATTCAGGCACTTCTGGCAACGGCATTGATCTGTGGTGCACTGGTCTTTGGGCTGCTACTGCCACAAACAGGACAGGCAGCAGACACAAATCAAACATCGCCGGAACCGATTGCCCGGCTGGTCCCTATCGCTGGAACAATCGGGGAAGAGACGCTGGGACAGGTTCGCCGGACATTACTCGCATTGCAAGACACCGCGCTGCGGGAAGAGAGACAGGCGTTTTTGATTCTGGAGTTCGCCCCCGGGACCAGTTCGTTTCACAACAGCTATGCCCTCGCGGATTTCCTTTCGGAAACGCCCTTCTCCAATGTGACGACCGTTGCCTGGGTCCCGGAGACCGTGACGGGATTCAATGTCCTCCCGGTGCTGGCATGTCAGGAAATTGTGATCAGCCCGGACGCCGCATTAGGTGACATCGGGAACGGGCAAGCTGTCTCGACAGACCAGCAGACCATCATTCGCACGATTATCGATCGTCGACGAAACCCGCGGGTGACGAACCAGCTGGTCGCGGCGATGATGAATCCCGATGTTTCGCTCGTCCAATTGACCGTTGAAACCAGTCCCGGCGAACGGGAAACCCGGCTGGCCACATCAACCGAAGCCCGCGAACTTCAGGAGGCGGGAACGGTGATCTTTGAATCCAGAACAATCAGCGAGGCGGGGTCGCCCGGTCTGATTTCCGCAACCCTCGCTCGCTCGCGCGACATTCTGCTCACGCGCACCGCCGAAAGTCGCCGGGATCTGATCGAAGGCTTGGGGCTCACAACAGATGCACTAAGAGAACTGACCCCGGCGGAGCCGATTACAAAGGTCGCTTATATCCAACTTCATCATGTGATTGACGAGGTCTTTGAAGCCTTTGCACGGCGGCAGATCGAACGGGCGGTGCATTCCGGTGCCCAGGTGATTGTCTTTGAAATTGACTCTCCAGGCGGGCTGCTGTCCGTCTGCCGGGACCTCTCACAGACCATTGCCAGCCTCAGCGAACGGAATGTCAAAACGGTCGCCTATATCCCGCGACAAGCCATCAGCGGCGGGGCGATTCTTGCTGTCGCCTGCGACGAAATTTACATGAGTCCCGATGCGACGATCGGAGACGCCATTCCCGTCAACCTGATGGGGAATACCATCGTCCATGCTGAAGAAAAGATTCTCAGTATCGAACTGGAGCTGTTGCGCAATCTGGCGGAACGAAAAAACCGTCCCGCAGCCGTTCTGGAAGGATTCGCCGACAAGAATCTCGAAGTCTTCGAAGTGACCCAGAAGACGACCGGTCGAAAGTGGTACATGACCGAAGAAGAGATCGCGAGAAACTCCGAAGAATGGATTCCCGGTCCACGGGTCCCTGAATCGCGTCCCGGGATTGCAATTACGGTCAACGGGCGACGGGCGCACGATCTGAAAATCGCGGAATCCCCAGTTCAAAACGTTAATGAACTGAAGCAGCGACTCGGAATTCCTGATGATCTGGCTTTCAACGCCGTTGGCCGTACCTGGGTCGATACACTTGTGTTCACGCTCAACAACCAGGCGATGGCGGGATTCCTGTTCTTCATTGCTGTGGTCTGTATCTACATCGAGCTGGCCACAATGACCGGTTTCTTTGGCATCCTGTCTGCGCTGGCGTTCGCCATTTTCTTCTGGAGCAAGGTCATGGGAGGAACCGCCGGCACACTCGAACTCGCCATTTTCGCGGTCGGTCTTGGGTGTCTGGCGATGGAACTGTTCGTTGTTCCCGGTTTCGGAGTGTTTGGAATCTCGGGAATTCTTCTGGTCCTCGGATCACTGGTCATGGCCAGCCAGACCTTGTCCGGATTCAGTCTGGAATATGATCTGGTCCGCGCCGGACAGACCGTCGCCACGTTCGGAGCATCGCTGGTGATGGTGATGATTGTCTCTGCCCTCATCAGTCGAAACATGCATCGCATTCCGCTGCTGAAAGAGCTGGTTTTGACTCCTCCCGGTCAGGGGGATTCTCCAGATGCCCCCAAACTCCGTCCGGAGTTGACGTCGGAATTTTCTCCATTGCTTGGAGCAACAGGAGAAGCGGTCACAGTGCTTCGCCCTTCCGGGAAAGCATTGATCGAAGGACGACTGGTTGATGTCATCAGCGACGGCCCCTTTGTTCCCGCAGGAGCCAATGTCGTCGTTGTGCAGGTCCAGAAAAATCGTGTCGTGGTTCGCGAAGCGTAATACCAGATTCGCCCACCCCGGATGCAAACGAATCGAACCGGCCCTGCCTCGTCTTCGTCGAATCAGGATTTGGGACCGTATTTTTCCGAGGGTTCGTTTGTTTCAATGCTGAACGAGCCGAACCACATCACCGCTTCCTTGAGCGGGACGCGGAATTTTCCATGCTCCGTGGTGTATCCATTCTGAAGCCCATCGGGTCCCTTGGGAGTGTACTTATGGCCGAACGGATTCCAGAACAGGACCGTATCGGTCTCCTCGTCATATTCCAGTACACCATAGGAGTGGTTGTAGTAGATCCCCTTCACGAGTGTCTGCTTCCCTTTCGGACCGCATCCACCAACCACAAGACGTCCTTCCTGAAACGCAGCCTTCAAGTCATTTCGAAGTGGTGTCAGATCAGCAAGGCTTGCCCCATTCTCGTCAGTTTTGTCGCGGTAAAGCTCACAGCCATGGCGCCGCAGTTGATGCCCGGTGAGAACCTGAACCGGAACATTGGGAGTTCCTCCCCCGCCGATGTAGCTGAATGGAGTCACATGTCTTTTCGAAGTTGATTCCTCCAGCATTCGCAGGCCGATCGCTTTCTCGTACATGTTCGTCCATGTCCCTGTTCCGCGACTGGTCGCTCCGATAATGATTTCCCCATCGCTGGGGCCTTCCATGATCACCTTTCTCCCATCCCCATAGGTGACCTCGACTCGCCCGTCAGGAAGCTCTTTCATGAATTCCCGCAACCGTTCCGGACATCGATAGGCACAGGTCCCAAGGCTTGCAAGGAGAAAACAGTCTCCCAGCCGCCCCTGACTGATCGACTCGACTGCCGGAGCGTCAGCGGTGAACAGCTGCCTGTTGACCTCCTGCAACTTCTTCACCCCCGCCTCATACATGCTTTCAAAGCGGGGTTGCGGATTCTCTGTCGTGGATTTGGTTTGCAGGCTGACAGCGAGCTTCTGGAGAGTGACCGGAGCAAAATTACGATTGGCTCTCACGCCACGACGAAGTGAAGCAGCCGCTGCGGCCGCTTTCCCTTTCACTTTCGTATTATGAACCGCAAGCTCGATCTCATTGACGGAGAGTTCCCCATTGCCATCGCTATCCCATTTCTTGAAATGGAGCTTCACCTGATCGAAAAACGGGCTCGAGTAGGCAGTCCTGGAAATGACGGGCTTTGAATTCTGTGTCGACAAGGTATTGGAATCCGCCAGCACATCGCTGGCGGCAACCATCAGAATCGACAGACTAGCCAGGAAACCGAATGCTGAGGGCCGCGACATAATCGTGAATTCCGAAGTGAACAGGGACATCAACTCTCCCTTTCTCTGATAGGCAGGCAAGTCAATCACGTCTGTAGTCAAACTCTGTAGTCAAACACCGACAATCGACGAAATGGGACGGCTACTACAACAAACGGATGTCCAAATATCATCGCTGCGTATCATGTCGAGACATTCTGAGGCAAGCGACTTGATGACTTGTTCAACCAGATTGCGCAAAGAATCAACGGGGCAACAAAATCTGTTAGCAAGATCTCCTGCCCCCACTTCAACGCCACACTCCGCCAGAGTTCTTTTGGCGGCCAAAATCCTCCCTTGACAACAATTAGTTTACATATAAACTAAACTCAGACCTATCAGAAACAACCAACCAGACAACAACACAAGACATGAGCCAGCTTCAGAACGAGATCAAGAAGAAAAATCCGTTTGAACAGCCTGAACAGGAAGCCCTGCTCAATCTGATGCGGACCAACGATCTGTTCATGAACCGGCTCGGGAGATTGCTGCGTCAATTTGATCTGACCTCCTCGCAATACAATGTCCTTCGAGTTCTCCGGGGAGAGGGGAAGCCGCTCCCTTCGCTGGAGATCGCCGGACGGATGATTCAGGTGGTTCCGGCAATCACGGGTCTGATCGACCGCCTTGAGAAACAGGGACTGGTCGTCCGCAAACGATGCGAGGAAGACCGACGAATTGTGTATGTCAACCTGACCGACAAGGCCCGAAAAATCCTGAAGCAGATTGATGAGCCGATCAGACAATTGCACACCAGACTGCTGGGGCATCTCAGCCGCAACGAACTGGCGGAGTTAAGCCGCCTGCTCGTCAAGGCACGTCAATCACTGGCTCTGGAAGAGGTGGAGGAGGTGCCATGAAAAATTTTACCTAAATAGTTGACATATCAACCATTCAGATCAACGTCATCACGTCATACGTTCATTTCAGGAGAATATCATGATCCACATTCGACGTGCCCATGAACGAGGACACCTGAACCACGGCTGGCTCGACACCTGGCACACCTTTTCCTTTGGGCAATACTACGATCCGCAGCAGATGGGATTCCGCTCGCTGCGCGTCATGAACGAAGACATTATTGCCGCCGGAAGGGGATTCGGCACCCATCCTCATCGAGACATGGAAATCGTGACTTACGTGCTCGAAGGGGCACTGGAGCACAAGGACTCGATGGGGAACGGGGAGGTCCTCCGCCCCGGAGAATTTCAGAGGATGTCTGCGGGGACCGGAATTACCCACAGCGAATTCAACCCCTCACCAACCGAGCCGGTGCATCTCTATCAGATCTGGCTATTGCCGGAACGGAAAGGAATCGAGCCGAGCTACGAACAGAAGAAGTTCTCTGATGAAGAGATGCGGAATCAGTTGCGACTGGTCGCCTCCCGTGATCAGCATGATGGTTCGCTGCTGATTCATCAGGATGCCCGGATTTACCTGGCACGACTCGATGCCGGACATGCAGTCACACATCCAATGACCTCAGGCCGACACGGATGGCTTCAGGTTTTGCGGGGAAGTGTCCTGCTGAACGATCAGAATCTGGGAACGAGCGATGGTGCTGCCATCAGCGAGGAAACTGAACTGACCATTCAGGCCGCAACTGATTCCGAGCTCATGCTGTTCGACTTGTCGTAATCCGGTCAGGCGACATCGACGAGTGCGAGCCCCGATGGAAGAGACGACATTCCATCAGGGCTCGCTTTCATACCAGCTCGCCCTGAGACGACTCACCTTGCGGAGAGGCCAAATTGCTTGTTCGCCCTGGCTGCAAGACACCGAGACAAGTGCAACCGTAACACATTACTGTAAAAGCAGTTAACCTCGTCAGCCATTCACTGTGCACAGTCATTTCTCTGAATTCCCTGAACAAATACTGTTCACCAGTACACCACACCACAATAATGAAATTGAAATAAAGGAGTGGCAATTGGAGGAGAGACATGCCCGGAGGCGACACGACACTGTTTGGACCAACAGAACAAATCACTGCGGAGGTCCTCGAATGGGAGGGGGTCACCCTTTCCATGAATCGGAGCGGGGTCCGTGAATTTCGAGTCGGTCGCCGGGGGTTTGGGCAGATCCGGAATGACTCGCAAATTGACATTCTTCTCTCACGGCCAGCCCGGATCGACTACGTCGTGCGAGGACTGGCGGAGCCTCACCCAGTTCTTCCCCGAAGCGGTTGGGTGACAGTCTATCTCAATTCGGAATTTCAGGAGCGCGTGGCTGTTCAAATTCTCCATGAAGCGTACGATGAAGCATGCCAACACCTCCGCTCGTCCGCGGGCCGGGCGCCGTTGTTACAATCCGTGAATGCTCCCTCAGCCACAGTCCCAGCAAGGAGACCGCAATGAATCCAACCCGGATCGACCTGACTCCCAGTACCAGGACAAAGGTGTGTGAGCTGCTCAACCTCCGACTGGCAGACACCCTCGATCTCGTCGCTCAGGCAAAGCAGGCCCATTGGAATGTCAAAGGGCCAAACTTCATCGCCCTCCACAAGCTCTTTGATGAGGTCTACGAAACGTTTGCGGAGCACTCCGACGAGATTGCCGAGCGAATTGTTGCGCTGGGAGGAAACGCCGAAGGGCGACTTGCGGAAGTTGTCAAAGCAAGCAGCCTTCCCAAATATCCGGACGGGATTCATGGCGGGGCAGCCCATGTCGACGCCTTGGCAACTGCGTTGGCCAGCTTCGGCAAGCTGATTCGCGAGTCCATCGACACGGCCGATGATCTGAAAGATGCCGATACGGCCGATCTCTTTACTGCCATTTCCCGCGATGCAGACAAATATCTTTGGTTTGTCGAAGCACACCTGCAGGATCACTGAAAACAAAACTTAGAGAGATTTTTGTTAGCAGAGCGCTGCGCCGGACGCCCCCGTTCAATTGAGGGCCTCCGGCGTATTTTTCATGGGCGCACAGACCGATCACCTGCCTGATCACGTTCCATTCAGATCAGGCGTCCTCTGGATTACCGATAATTGAAAGTCCCTGCTTGCGGGAGATCTTCCAGCGACGTCAGTCCAAAGACCTCGAGAAATCGATCCGTCGTCCTGTACTGTTCCCCACACTCGGGGTCGCTACGGTCAATATAAATTAACTGGCGGCGCAACAGTTGTCTGATCAACCCGGAAACATTCGGTTTTTCGATCTCCTGAAGATCATCCCGCTTCACCGGCTGACGGTAGGCGACAAACGCCAGCACCTCCAGCGCATCCTGTGCGAGCTTCACTTCCTTGGGACCATGCCCATAAGCGCGGCTGCGAATCGACTCAAACTCCGAAAGCAATTGAAGCTGATACCCCCCTTCAACAAGAGCGACCTGATAGGGGCGCTGCTGCATCCGGTAACGGGCATTTAACGAATCGATCATTGTTTCGACCTGTTCCGGGGTATGTGCTCCGCCCAGAACATCCTGAAACTTCCGAATCGGCAGCGGAGCCCCTCCGACAAACAGCAGCGCCTCAACGACCTGTTCGGCACTGACGATCGGTTCATCACTCTGTTCGATGACATCCGTCGTCGACCCGACATTGATTTGAGTGGACGGCTCAGAAACGCTTTCGGATTGACCGGACGGAGTGGAACCTCCGCTACTTCGCAAGGAAATTTCGTCTGTCTCAGATTCGACAGACTCTGGGGTCAGCGTCTCCGATCCGGTGGCCTCTTCAGAAAGAGCCTCCTCCGCAATCGGCGATTCAGATTGCAATAACTCTGAAGAAACGGTCTCAACATAGTCCGCAGCTTCGAGCGCACGAAGATAGGCTGCTTCAATTTCGTCGAGCGAAAGTTCTTCCTCAAACTCAACAGCAGCATCACTGACATCTTCGCATCGGTCCGGCTCTGCCTCGGAATCAGTCGACCGGCTTCCGGATGGACGCACGACAACCTGAAAGGGCCGTTCCACGCCAGAGTCAGACGTTTCCGGGGCCGGAAGTTCAGAATCAGATTCGTTGAAGTCAGGAGTGGACATCAGAAGCGGCTCGAAACGATTTTCCTGATGGGGATTCGCGGACAATCCACTCACCTGAGCGGAGGTTCTTGCGGAGCGGCTCGTGACGTTGCTGTCGGGCCGAGTTCGGGGACGGTCTCCAGCAGAAAAGCAGCCAGTTGCCGGGCGTACAGCTCATTCCCTTCCCCGGTCAATGCTCCCGTCTCCGCAGAAAAGACTGACTGCGGATCGGGCATCCGGCAAAAGGCAGCAAGCCCATCCTGAACCGGGACATAATCGGCAAGGCGGGTTTCATTCAGGAATCGATAAAGATCATCCGCAAAGGCGGAACGGGTCTGATCCATTGCATGTCGGGCCCGGTCAACTCCCCAGACGCTGGGGGAGACAGAAACGACAAGACGACCAAAATTGCCGCTGATCAGATTCGCCAGCGGAACGATGGCAGCCAGATCACGATGCTGGTTTTCCCTGACAGCTGGAGTTGCTCCTGAAAGGCGGCTTCCCGGAGTCATGGCAGACCGTCCAACCCAGGAAAGCAGCCAGTCGATCGTCACAAATTCCTGACAGACCCCCTCCAGAATCCGACTCCCCTCCGCCCGGAGTGCAGGATGGGCCGCGTAAGCGGGATTGCGGGCCCCATCCAGATGCAGCCCCCCGCGGACATCCCGGTCCCATCCCAGGTCCTCTTCACTCAGGCACAGGACCACGAGATCGGGCTGCAATGTGGAGAGATGTGCCCGGTAACGCAACAGATTGATCAGCGGACCGGACTGGGGACACCCTGCGTTGATCACCTCCACAGGCATTCCCGCCTGAAGATTGAGTGCCTCCTGGAGTCGAACAGGAAGGGATTCACGGTCACTAACGCCTGTTCCGAAGACATGGTCTCCCCCCAGACACAAAATTCGGAAGACCCCTCTCGGCTTGGGAACGACGACCGACCCTCCCCGAACTCCATGTTCATTCGTCTGAATTCGAATTCGCTTACCGGGAATCGCCTCCAGCTCAACATCCAGCAGCGGACGTACGTTGATCCATGTTGTTTCGCTGGGGGCAATGACAGACGCCAGATCGTGAACGCGTTGCGACTGATGAAGTTGATGGCGTAAACGATATGCCCGGAGACTGACTTCCAGAGCGCAGACCATCAGCGACAGCAGCACGACCGCTGCCAGAAAGCAGATCACATTCCGCGTCAGTGTGCGGATCATCTAATGGTGCCGCTCTTCTTCCGTGAATCGGGTGCTGCTCCACCCCGGCACAATATCGATTCCACGGGGCCACCGGCTGCATGGCGGCCGATGGGAAACAATCCCCTTCCCTCCCCAAGGTCATCTGCCCCGGTCAAATGGCCGCATTTGACTGTCTCGGAGGAGCCGGAAGGAATGCCCGGAATCAGGCCAGTTTTACCTTAACCTGCATCAGAGAGACAAGATCGGTTCAGCCGTGCCCAAAGCAACAAGGCTTGCGGCTCCCCCGGGAAACACAATTCTGCCGACCGAACTGCCGAACGGGACATCCCGGGCCAGTTGCGATCTCATTCAACCCGGCAAACCAGACACTTCAGGTAACTTGTTTCGAGGCAACTTGTAGAAACTGGATGATCTGGGGCCTGTCCACGTTCTTCCAGAATCTGAACCCTCCGCCCTGATTCCAGCGCGGCACGGGCAATGACCTGCTGAAAGTCTTCCCGCTGCAACAGGCCGGAGCAGCTGCATGTGATGAGGATTCCGTTCGGGGAGAGGACTTTCATCCCCTGCGTGTTCAGCCGGACATAAGCCTTAGCCGCCCGCTCCAACCCTCCACGGGTCCGGGCCAACTTCGGCGGGTCCAGCACGACAACATCGTATTGTTCCCCTTCGGCAACCTGCTGATCCAGAAAATCAAATGCGTCATCACAATGGAATTGGATGCGATCAGAAACCCCGTTCAACTCCGCATTTTGCTGGGCCAGTTCCAGCGCCGATTGAGACGAATCGACAGCGACCACGTCCCGTGCCCCGCCAAGTTTGGCAGCAGCCAGCGAAAAGGCCCCGGAATAGCAACAGACATCCAGAACCCGACCACCGCGAGTGTACGTCTGCATCAGTCGGCGATTGTCCCGCTGGTCGTAGTAGAATCCGGTCTTCTGCCCTGCCTGCAAATCCACGGAAAAGAGAATTCCGTTTTCTTCGATTTGCAACGAAGAGGGGGGAGCAATTCCGGAAACCAACCCGTCTTCAATGTCGAGTCCTTCGAGAGCCTTGATCCCCTTTTCGGTCCGTAACCAGATCCCCTGCGGGCTAAGTAATGACTCCAGCTCCTGAAGAATGGCACTCTGGTGCAATTGAAGAGCAGCACTGGTCCATTGGACGACAAGCCAGTCCCCTGCCCGGTCGACGGTCAGCCCGGAAAGTCCGTCGGCCTCGCTGAAGATTAACCGACACGCCTGGACTGTGGGAGTCCCTTCGAACAGGTGTAATCGAAACTGGACTGCGCTGCGGACCCGTTCCCTCCAGAACTCCTCATTCAAGGGACGTGATTCGTCCCAGGAATACAGCCGAACGCGAATATTGCTGTGCGGATTAAAGAGCCCGCGTGCAACAAATTTTCCTTCGTGCGATCGAACAATGACTTCATCCCCGAGATCGGGACGTCCGGAGACACTCCCAATCGCTCCGGCAAAGACCCAGGGGTGCTGACTGAAAAAGGGGAGAGCCCGTCGAGGCTTCAGGACGACAATTGATTCCGCGGGCATGAAGAGAGCGCCAGACAAGAGAAGAAGAAAACGATCAGACCTGTATCAGGCCCGGACAGACGAATCCCACGACACGGTCAGCGTTCAGAACAACTGATGGGACTTACGGTGACTGAAACAGCGCCATCCCTGGTAATTCCACAGAGGGGGCAGTCATCGCCGCTAGTTATGTTCGTGGCTGAGATCCATCCACTTCAGCAACATACTGAAGCAGCCGGTCCCGCTCGTTTGTCAAATGACGGATTCGAAGCAGTGAACGGACTCGGGTCTTCAATTCGAGGCGATGGACCGGCTTGGTCAGAAAGTCATCCGCACCCGCATCGACCGCTTTCTGAATATCGCCCACCTCTTTGAGTGCGGTCACCATCAGCACCGGAATCCGCCGGGTTGCCGGATTCTCCTTCAGCTTCTGGCAGACTTCGTATCCGCTGAGCTTGGGCATCATGATATCGAGCAGAACCAGATCAGGGAGCTGTTGTGTCGCCACCTCGATTGTCTGGGCGCCATCGGCGGCCATCAGGATTTCATGGCCATCATCGCTCAGATAGGCTTCCAGCAATTCCCGGTTCTGTTCATTGTCGTCCGCGACGAGGATGCGGCCAACAGGAAATTCCGTGGTGTCCATGTTCAACTGTGGGCAGAAGTTCTCACTGGGTCAATCTGACCATTCTACAGATGTTCACTGATTTCGAAAGACGCGCGAGCGGGTTTCTCATGAAATTCCCACTCCCGCGCATCGCTGGCCCGTCGCGGTCCTCTCCGGTGAAGATTGTCGCAGATATTCATGTGTGGTCAAACCGGTTCAAGTCGAATCAAAATTCCGAACGGTGTTCCCCATCTCGTTTCCACTGGAAAGTCCGTAACGGAATGGCTGAAGCCATTCATTTCGTTTGATCGCTTCCTTTGTCTGCTCAATAACCGTCCTTTCCGCAATCGGGGTGGCGGGCTAAGATGAACCAGCAATTACAGATCCATCAATGACAATCGAACAGCAAACCTCATTGATTTGATTATCGTCTGTATTCCCCCGAATCAACTGCCCTCCTGAACAGTTGATCCGAATCTGTTGCCTCTGCCGCCCCAAAGTTCCCTGTGATTAAAATCCTTATTGTCATCCCCACACTGGACCAATCCGGAGCTGAAAAGCAGTTCGGCACCTTGGCCTGTCAGTTGCCGAAGTCCGAATTTGATGTCCGCGTCATTGCCCTGACGCGCGGGGGCCCCTACGAGAAATGGCTGAACGAGTCAGAGATCCCCTATTCCATTCTCAACAAACGCTGGCGTCTTGATCCCATCACGCTGATCAAGCTCCGCAGGGAAATTCGACAACATCAGCCCGACGTTCTCCTCTCCTGCCTGTTCGCTGCGAACACTTCGGTCCGGCTGGCCACTGTCGGGCTTGCCCATCCCCCTGTCACGATCATTTCCGAACGATGCGTCGACAGCTGGAAATCAGGCTGGCAACTCAAACTGGACCGGTGCCTTCAAGACAGGACCGACCGACTTGTTGCTAATTCGAAGAGTGTGGCCGATTTCTATTCGGGAATCGGCTTTCCATCGGAACGGATCAGCGTGATTCCCAATGGGGTCGACGTTCCCCCGACGCCCGCGACCTCGAGAGAAGCGCTTCTTCAGGAACTGAAACTTCCGCAGGATGCCAAACTCATCATGTTTGTGGGTCGGCTCGCCCCTCAGAAGCGACTCAGAGACCTGATCTGGGCCGAACAGATCCTTCGGCAGTCTGATCCACGAGCCTACCTGCTGATTTGCGGTGCAGGTCCTCTGCGGACGGAACTGGAGCTGTTTGCACAAGATACAGAGGTCACCCGCCACGTTCGCTTTCTGGGTCATCGCGCTGATGCTGGCTCTCTCCTTCATCTGGCGGATGTGTTCTGGCTGGCAAGTGAATTTGAAGGGATGTCCAACAGCCTGATGGAAGCGATGGCGTGCGGGAAGCCAGTTGTCGTGAGTGACATCCCTCCGAATCGGGAACTGGTTCAACACGGACGGACCGGCTATATCGTCAATCTCGGGGACAGCATCGGGTTCAGCCAGTACACGGAACGCCTGATCCAGGATGACGAACTCGCCCGGCAACTTGGGGAAGCGGCTCGGAATCGAATGCTGTCGGAGTTTTCCAACTCGATAATGGTCCAACGCTATGGTGAACTGATTCGCGAGGAAGTGGAGCGTCGTCGAAATGAGCAAGGGACGTCAGCGGAGTCGCAATAAAGGGCGTCCCTCCATTACGAGTCCAGACAATGTTCGCGCCGAGAGCTCCCTCGAAATCGATCGACCTTATTCGCCCGGCCCTGCTGTTCCGGGAGCAGCAACTGGAAGCGCATTCTCTGGACCTTTGAGAGGTTCAATCGCAGTTAATGGCTGCTCAAAAGTCCATGTGTAGAGCTTCCCATCCCGTCGCACGACGAGATACGTCGGAAAGATCTCTTCAATGGTCAGATCGAAATCCGCCACCTGAAGGCGATCCCCTTTCCTCACCAGAGAATTCCGGTTGGTCGCCCGATCAATGACCAGAAATTCTTCAATGCCGTTGGTCCGCTTCAGATACCCGGTCAGATAGGTGAACTTCGCAGAGTCTTCCAGCAAGGTGACGGTCAACTGCGCCGTTGCTGTCTGCGGCATGTCATCACTGTCTTTGACTTCCAGACGGACCTTGTATTCCTGAGGAGCCAGTTCATCTCCGGGATTCCATTTCAGCTCACCTGTCCGGGCATCCACCGTCATTCCCGGTGGCCCTTCCGTTAATACGTATGTCAATTTTTTCGAGTCCCCATCAGGGTCGATAGCCGGAATGCGGACCTTTGTCTCTCGACCGATATAGAACGTCAGTGGCTTTGCCTCTTCAAATCGTGGCGGGAGATTCGGATCACGGACCCGAATGTTGACAGAGGGGGTGAAGCCCGAATTCCGACCATTCGTTCCCCAGACCAGAATTTCGGCCGTCTGCATTCCCGTTTCCGCCTGTGGACCAACGTGCCAGCTCAAGACCCCGGTTTTTTCGTCCAGTTCCAATCCGGCAGGCCCCGAGAGGAGTTCAAACTTGGGACTTCCGAACGCAGGATTCCAGCCGCTGACCTCCAGCTTCCAGGTCCAGTTTTCTCCTCGAATCGCTACCGGAGCGTTCGTGCTGGCCAGACGAGGGCGATAATCAATCTGCTTCGTCGGCTTGGTAAAGATGCTGCGGGTCCACATTGCTGCCACGGCCTCTGTTGCATCTTTTCCTGCCTGCAGGGGGAATTCTTCCACCGCAGCCCCGGACGAGTGCTTTTCAGCAAATGACTTTTCGACCCCGCGCTGCACGGTCCAGATGTTGTCGTTCACTTCAATCACATTGAGGAACTCATTGCCGATTCGCACACAGAAGGGAGTCTGCTCCGGAAACCCCTTGCTGGAGACAACAGTGACCTTCTGGGCGTCACGTGAGATGTTTCCCACGAGTTCCGTCTGTGGGAACAGGCGAGTCCGGGGAGGGGCGGACGTCATTGACACCCCTTCCGCAGTAATCAACACCGTAAGTTCCGGATTCCCTTCGCTGGAAGGACTGGTGATGTCACAACGGGCAATCCGGTGCAGCAATTTCACGGACTCAAAACGAGCGAGAAACCCTGCCAACTCCTGCAACTGGGCTTTGGCTTCAATCGTGACTGGAATGGTGACGTAGGTGTCCGCCTCCTGTACTCTGCGTTCCAGTGTCACCTTGCTGATTTCGAAGCCAGACATATTGGCCAGCGTGACCAGCCATTCCTGATAAAGCCGTTGAGCATCCAGCGGATCGGGAGGGAGGCTCAGGGCCCGCCACATGCGCAGCTGATTTTCCTTCCGGGCGAGGATTAGCTGCTCATCCACCAGCCGTTGCCGATCCTTCGTCAGCTGAATTTCCTGCCCTTCCAGCTGACGCAAGGGCTCGATGAACGAGCTGGAAATAAACGATCCCCCAAACCAGAACGCAATGGTTCCAGCGAGCGCGGCTGCAAGGATTTTTTCTCGTTTCTGCATGACTTAGAGCCGTTTACCTGGAGGTCAGGGTGGGGTTCGATGCTTGCGGAGCGGTTATCGGCCTGGAAGCCACTTCCCTTCGAAACATGTCCACCCCCAGTGTGAATTTCCAGGGATAATCAGGATCGTTGCTGTCTTGAGTCGGAGTGGAGGGAGTCACCCGATACCCATTGTCCGACAGGGTCTGATACAGTTGATAAACGTCAGCACTCGTTTTTGCGTTGCCGTTCCCGGTAAATGTCGCAGCGACCTCTCCGGATTTCGGAACAATTTTCATGTCTCTGAAATAAATACGGTCCGTCCCCGTCAATAGGGAGCGTAACTGATTCCACAACTCAATTGGATCGGAATTGCTCTCCTGCCAGCGATCCAGACGGGCGTAAGCATCCGCTTTCGGCTTGCCGACCCGAAGAGCCTGTTCTTTTCCCGCCACTTCTGAGCGAAGTGTTTCGATCGACATCTCCAGATTCGATCTCTTCGCATAATAAACGCTATAGGCCATTGCGATGGCCATCAGGCCAATGCCCGCAGCGACCCCGATGTACCACTTGCGCCGATCGGGGACCTCTTTCTTCTTGCGCGGGTTCAGAAAGTCGATTTTCAATCGATCGTCACGTGCGGGCAGGAGCGATCCCAGAAGCGCCTCGTCCCCGGCAGGACTCCCTGTGAACGGCAACTGCGAGTAATCGAGAGCCTGAACTCCGTTTGGAAATCGCTGGTCCAGTTCAGCACGAACATCGGGATCAGCTGCCCCGCAGACATAGTAGCATCGTGTGAGTTCGACGCCGGGATGGGTCTGCCCCAGAGCAATCAGCGTGCGGGCGAGATCACTCTTAAATGGCTTGAGCCGATCCGCTGTCGACTGGGTTCCTTCATCAGGGGCGGGAGCCAGCTGGGTGGCGTTTCCAAAGATCAGGCTGCCGAAATCGAAGATCGACAGCTCAATCCGGTCCCCCTGCTGAAAGACAACCAGTTCCGGTTGCTCCAATCCAAGTCCACTGGCAATGGTGTGGCGAAGAAGTTCTCCGATGGTCAGCGGAGAGATCGTGATTCTCTTCAGATCCAGCTTCGCTGCATCGCAAACCGCTTTAATCCGGTTCACCTCGTCGATTCCCAAGGTGAAGCAGATCACATCCAGCTCCTGATCTGGGGACAGGGCTGGCATCGGAATGAAATCGATGACGAGTGAGTCGATCGACGAAGCGGTCCGGGTGGCGGCCTGAAATCGGACCAGATCCGGGAGTTCGTCGACCGGAACCTGCGGGAGTTTCAGACGTCTGAGGACAACAGTCTCTCTCGGGAGAACAACGACGGTATCGCTCGCCGTCAGCCCGGATTGCTGAAGCCACACGCGCAGCGATTCTCCCGCCTGAGCCGCTGGAACCTGAGGATCGGCATGATCCGGAGAATCCAGCTGAGCTGCCGCACGGACTGCTCCCCGATCGGCCTCCGGGGCCACAAGCCCCCGCAACCGATCAGGAAGCCATTCAAGAGCAAGAACTTCTGCCATGTGACATTCTGACTGAATCTAAAGTGAGTGAAACGCTCTCCGCGAGTGCGACGACGCCCGATGAAAATGGAGACGCCTCTGAAAATGTGAACGATTGTTCGGTCAGAACGGACCGGGCATCCTTCCAGAATCTCGATTCTGCACGAATAAATCTGACAATGAAAGGGACTCTATCGATTGTTCTGAAGGTAATCCGTTGTCTCGGAAAATCGGGGGAGTTCGGAATGACGAAATCCCACTCCCAAATCTGACAAATTCCGGTAGGAAATGATCGTGGGAACAGGCTGAGTGGCATCAATGACCGCTTCCACCCGCGCCATCGGCCCCGGGCGGTCTCCGTGCCCAACCACCTGAACCTTGAAAACGTGCCCTCCCCCGGTGATCGACATGTCCAGTTTGGCCATCGTTTCGACATCGACCAGGCCATCAATCAATAACCAGCCGGCGGATGCAGAACGAGCTCCCCCGGCCCCGCCACTCCCCAGGTGCTGTCCTCGAGTGGCAATGATCTGTTCCGGCAGCCCATCAGGCATGTCGGGAATCCCCAGCAGGATTTCCAACGGAGCCTCATTGATATTAATCCGGCCCGTAATCTCCTCATCTGTAACTGTTGTCAGTGTGTCGAGTAGCTCCGGTAAAATCTGTTGAAGTGAACCGGGATCGGATTTCCATGGACTGTCAAGGATCACTTCCTGCCCATCGATGGTCGCTGCGACCTGTGTCCCGATCAATTCATAAATCGATGTAATCGTGGTGGAGGCCCCCGCGGTGAGATCGAGTCCTCCCCGAGTCACCTGCCCACTCCCACCCCCCAGCGCGCTGGCGAGTCCGGATGCAGCTTCCAGAAGGGCTTCATCTGTCGGCGCATTTCCCGTGGAACTGGTTGAACCAACATTCGACAACTCCAGAGACAGACCTGTCTGACGTGGACGGGACGAACGAGAGTTGCCAGAACCTCCTCCCCCGCTCCCACCTTCTGAACCAGACGATCCACCACTTCCAGAACCTTGAGCCACTGAGGCCCCGCCGCCTCCACTACTTCCACTGTTTCCACTTCCTCCGCCGGAACCTCCGGTTCCACCGCCGCCCCCTCCGGACCCCGAAGGCCCTGAACCTCCTCCACTGCCGCGACTGCCGCCAGAAGCTCCTCC
>CALLWY010000233.1 GCA_938015865.1 uncultured Planctomicrobium sp. | reverse complement strand
AGGCGGAAGACTCTCCAGCATTTTCGGACTGATTCGGGTGATCTGCAGCGCAGCGGATTCACCTGCCGGAAGCATCGCATCCAGATGATGATGAAGCTGGGCTGAAAAGATTGTCCCGAGAGCGGCAGTCCCGATGGAGCCCCCCATCAGACGAAACAGGATCGCCCCCGAGGTCGCGACCCCCAGATCCCGATAGTCGACTGAATTCTGGATGGCGATGACAAGGACCTGCATCACCATTCCCAGTCCGAACCCGATCCACAGAAAATACAGGGACGATTCGAGACTTCCCGCATCCGGGGCCATCTGAGAGACCAGCCAGAGTCCGCTGGACATCACCGCCATCCCCAAGATCGGGAAGCTTTTGTAGTGTCCAGTCCGGCTGATGATCTGCCCGGACGTGATCGACATCGTGAGCACGCCCCCCATCAGCGGAAGCAACTGCATCCCAGAGCCGGTCGGCGTCATCCCCCGAACGACCTGCAAATACACTGGGAGATAGGTCACCGATCCCCACAACGAAAATCCGACCACCATTCCCAGCAACGAGCAGACCCAGAACGATCGGTTCAGAAAGAGCCGGAGGGGCAACACCGGTTCCCGCGCGACTTTCTCGACCGCGATGAACAACACAAGCGAAACTCCGATCACCCCCAGCAGTCCCAGAATCGGGGGTGAAGTCCAGTCGTAATCCGTCCCCCCCAGATCGGTGACGAGGATGACCGACGACAGCAGGACCGCAAAGACAATTGATCCCAGATAATCAATGGAATGTCGCACCGTCACGGAGCGGGCAGGGAGCGTAACAGCAAGAACAAAAAGGGCGAATACTCCCAGCGGGAGATTGATGTAGAAGATCCAGCGCCAGCTCCAGGCATTGGTGAGATACCCCCCGACCAGCGGTCCCACCACACTCGCCACGCCGAAGACGGCCCCGAACAGTCCCTGATACTTTCCACGCTCGCGCGGCGGGACAATATCCCCCACCGTCGCCTGCGTCGTAACCATTAATCCGCCCCCTCCCAGTCCCTGCACGAACCGGAAGACGATCAATTCCATCATGGAGCGGCTCAATCCGCACAAGGCTGAACCGATCAGGAAAATGACAATGGCCGACTGAAGAACCACCTTCCGACCATAAAGATCCCCCAGCTTGCCATAGATCGGCGTGACAATCGTCTGGGCCAGCAGATAGGCCGTCACAACCCAAGAAAGGCGATCGAGCCGCTTCATCTCTCCGACAATCGTCGGCAACGCAGTCGTCACGATGGTCGAGTCGAGCGCTGCCAGCATCAGGGAGAGCATCAGCCCTACAAAGATGAAGACTTTCTGTCGTCGTGTGACCGGAGCGGGGACGACGTCGAGTGGAGACACATCCATACTGATTGATTTCTTTCCTGTTGCGCCGCTTACGATTCTTCACTATTGCACAGGATGTGCAGATTCCACCCGATCGCCCGGACCGGATGACTGAAAAAATGCGAAATAACAGTCTATGGGAAAACAACGCAAGCCGATGGGATCAAATCCGTGGCTTCCCAGACAGTCTGGTCGCTTTCGATGCCCAGAGTCTTTCACAAGCGTTCAGGAAAATCCGGAGGGGCGAAATTCCGTTCGCGAATGACAACGCCGAATAGCTCACTCATGGAGAAATCAACACCTGTTTTCTCATTCCGGACAAAAATCCGGGCAATGGTGGGGGGCGTTTGAAGTCCCGGGCGTCACCAGCCAGAATAGGGGAAGCACAAACGAGTCTCTCAAGAGGGGAAAAACCGGAACCCTTTTGGTGGCTTCCATTTTCATTGCCAAAGTCCATTGTCATGAATGATCCGGACCCGCCGGATCTGCGGAGTTGTCGATTTATGAGCGGACGTAATCCCTTCAGTGCGGAACACAAGCTGCAGACCAAGGCAGGCGAATTCACAATTCATCGGCTCAGCAGACTGACCGAGCTGGGGAAGGGGGATGTCTCTCGACTGCCATTTTCCATCCGGGTGTTGCTCGAATCTGCCCTCCGCTCCTGCGATGGCTACATCGTTTCTGAACAGGACGTTCTGAACATCCTGAACTGGCAACCACAGCAGAAAGAGCCGACCGAAATCCCGTTCATGCCGGGCCGAGTCGTCCTGCAGGACTTCACGGGGGTCCCCGCAGTCGTGGATCTGGCAGCCCTTCGAGCTGCGATGGTCCGGATGGGGGGAGATCCAAAGAAGATCAATCCTCTGGTCCCTTGCGATCTGGTGATTGACCACAGCGTTCAGGTCGATGCCTTCGCCTCGGGGGAAGCCCTGCAGAAGAACCTGGAATACGAATTCGAACGGAACCGGGAACGATATCAGTTCCTGAAATGGGGCCAGAAGGCCTTCCAGAACTTCCGCGTCGTCCCGCCCGCGACCGGAATTGTTCATCAGGTGAACCTGGAATATCTGGCCAGCATCGTCCTGACCAAAGACGGCGTTGCCTACCCGGATTCGCTGGTCGGAACCGATTCCCATACCACAATGATCAACGGCCTCGGAATCGTTGGCTGGGGCGTCGGGGGAATTGAAGCGGAAGCAGTCATGCTGGGGCAGCCCATTTACATGCTGCTTCCGGAAGTGGTCGGGTTCAAACTGACCGGACAACTCCCCGAGGGAGCGACCGCAACCGACCTCGTGTTGACCGTGACACAGATGCTCCGCCGTCATGGCGTGGTTGGCAAGTTCGTCGAATTTTACGGACCGGGACTCTCCGCAATGTCCCTTCCGGATCGCGCGACCATCGCCAATATGGCCCCGGAATACGGAGCCACGATGGGATTCTTCCCGGTGGACGCCGAATCCCTGCGGTATCTCGAACGGACCGGCCGGCCCGCCGAACTGATTGATCTGGTCGAGAAGTATTACAAGGCACAGGGGATGTTCCGCACGGACGACTCTCCCGAGCCGGAATTCAGCACCACGCTGTCGCTGGACCTTTCGGAAGTCGCCCCATCGATGGCCGGTCCCAAGCGACCGCAGGACCGTATTCTGCTCAGCGGGATGAAGAGCCAGTGGCAGCAGGATCTGGGGACCACATTCGGGAAGGCAGCTCCCACAGCCGACTCCACTCCGGGGCATATGACAGACGAAGGGGCCCCTGCTCCTGCAGCGACAGCCGTTGCAGCTGATCCCGGATTCGACGGAGTAGAGGTCGAGTACGATGGAAACAGCTTCAAGCTGAAGCATGGTTCAGTCGTGATCGCAGCCATCACCAGCTGCACCAATACCAGCAATCCAAGCGTGATGATTGCTGCTGGTCTTCTGGCACGAAATGCCGCCAAGAAGGGACTGAGCCGAAAGCCCTGGGTCAAGACCTCCCTCGCTCCCGGAAGCCGCGTCGTCACCAGCTATCTGGAACGGGCCGGACTGACTCCTTATCTCGACAAGCTCGGCTTCCAGCTGGTCGGGTATGGCTGCACAACCTGCATCGGGAACAGTGGTCCACTCCCCGACCCCATTGCCGATGCGATTCAGCAGAACGATCTGGTCGCCTGTTCGGTCCTCTCCGGAAACCGCAACTTCGAAGGCCGGATCAATCCGCACGTTAAAGCAAACTATCTGGCCAGCCCGCCGCTGGTGGTCGCCTATGCCATCGCCGGGACTACAGATATCGACCTGACGACCGAACCGATCGGACAGGACAGCAGCGGGAAGGATGTCTTCCTTTCCGACATCTGGCCCTCGCAGAAAGAGATCGCTGACGCAATCGCATCGGCGATGTCTCCCGAGATGTTCATCGAGCAGTATTCCAAAGCGACCCAGGGTCCGCCGGAGTGGCAGGCGATTGAAGGAGGGACAGGTGACCTGTTCCAGTGGGACGAGAAGAGCACCTACGTTCAGGAACCACCGTTCTTCGTCAACATGCCGGCTGTTCCCGCTCCCATTCAGTCGATCACCGGGGCTCGCGTCCTCGTGAGCGTTGGGGATTCGACCACCACTGACCATATCTCTCCCGCCGGTTCGATCAAGAAGGACTCCCCCGCAGGGAAATACCTTCAGGAGAACGGTGTCACTCCGGCCGACTTCAACAGCTATGGAAGTCGTCGCGGAAATGACCGCGTCATGACCCGTGGAACGTTCGCCAATATTCGACTGCGAAACCTGATCGCCCCGGGGACCGAAGGGGGAGTGACGAAATACTTCCCCGAGGACGAGATCATGTCGATCTATGACGCCTCGATGAAGTATCAGGCCAATGGCGTTCCTCTGGTCGTTCTGGCAGGCAAGGAATACGGAACAGGTTCATCCCGGGACTGGGCTGCGAAGGGAACCCAGCAACTGGGAATCAAGGTGGTCATTGCCGAAAGCTTTGAACGGATTCACCGTTCGAACCTGATCGGAATGGGAATCCTGCCACTCCAGTTCCGTCCCGGAGAAAATCGGGAAGTCCTTGGACTGGACGGAACAGAAACGTTCGATGTGGCTCTCTCCGATGACCTCAAACCCGGACAGGCTGTCGAAGTGACCGCCCATCGTGCCGATGGGGATGCCGTCCACTTCGTCACCACCTGCCGAATCGATACGCCAGTGGAAGTGGAGTATTACCGCAACGGCGGAATTCTCCACACGGTGCTGCGGCAGCTTCTCAAGAAGTAACCGCACCGTCACCGGAACAGATCAGGAACAACGTTCGGCCGTACACCGGGAGTGTGCGGCCTGACGTTTTGGGATACTCTGTTTTCAATCACAATCTCCGCGGTTTTGCGTCTCGACAGAAAGTTCGAACATGGAACGTCCCGCTCATACACAACAACCGTTACCGGAACCGACGATCCACCTGACCGAAGGCTGGCACTGTCTGCATCAGTACTACACCGTTGATGCCGTCCAGTTACGGGGACTGAGTGCTGGTGACCGGATGTTGGGGCGGGATGAAGTCTGCGACATTCTCAGCCCCGGATTTCATGGAGCAACTGAGCGTCTGCAGGTCTTCGCTGTCTCAGGACACAAGGCTGACTTCGGAATCATGATGCTCGACAAGGACCCGCTCCGGATTGATGCCCTGACTCAGGACATCCGGAACAGCCGCCTTGGTCCGGCACTGAAACGGACGTACTCCTTCGTTTCCATTACGGAAGTCTCAGAGTACGTCCCAACGGTGGAACAATACGCGGAAAAACTCCGCCAGCTCGGATCGAAGCCGGATGATCCCTCCTATCAGGCCAAGGTCAAGGCCTATGAACAGCGGCTTCCGATGATGAACAAGCAGCGGTTGTACCCGGATATGCCTGCATGGCCGGTTCACTGCTTCTATCCCATGAACAAGATTCGTCACCCGCAGGCGAACTGGTATCAGCTCCCCTTCAGCGAGCGATCCGCACTGATGGCGGAACATGCCACCTCCGGAATCAAGTTCGCTGGCAAGGTGACTCAGCTCATCACGGCATCGACCGGACTGGACGACTGGGAATGGGGTGTGACACTCTGGGGCCGTTCTCCCGAATACATCAAGGAGATCGTTTACACCATGCGGTTTGATCAGGCGAGTGCCCGATACGCTGAGTTCGGACCGTTTTATCTTGGCTACATCATGAGCCCGGAAGACCTGTTCAAGCACCTGCGAATTGGCTGATTGCCGTCAGCGTCGTTTCCAGGGATCGGGGGAAATCCGACCTCTCGTGCGGGTCTGGAACTTGTGAAAATGAACCGATCTCCGGACACTGTATTCAAGGAATAAGGGGATCAGGTCATCAGCCGATTTTCCTGAAGGAGATTCAAATGGAATCTCGCCATCAGGCAAGGGGCGGAAGTGGTGATCGATCCGACAGCGAACCGGCAGCATAGCTCGCTCTTCGCTGTTCAGGGGCCGCTTAGCAACAGGATCCGTCATGAGTCCAGCCAAAGATGATGATGTGATTCGAATTTTGCCTGCGGAAGACTCCACTCCTTCAACAACGCCGACGGCCCCGGTTTCTCCAATCGCGTCGAAAAGCCGATCCAAACCCCGTCCCGCTCCGCGACTCGTCTCGCTGGATGCGTTTCGGGGTTTCATCATGTTGATGCTCGCAGCACATGGATTCGGCATTCTGGCCCTCTCCAACACCCCGGCGGATCGTCCCCTGTGGTCGATCATTGACAGGGAGACCACCCAGCGTGTGGCGTTTCACTTTAATCACCCACCGTGGCAAAGCAGTTTTGTCCCGGGAACACACGATGCCACCATCGGGACGCAGTGGCTTCATGTTGGTGTTTCATTCTGGGATCTGATCCAGCCGGCCTTTATGTTCATGGTCGGGGTCTCACTCCCCTTGTCGATCTCAAGACGAGAGACCATTGGCCAGTCCAAATGGAAGCGAGGCGTCCACGCCTTCATCCGCTCCGTCGTTCTCGTTCTGATGGGGGTTTTCCTCTATTCGCTCAACAGCTCCGCCACCAACTGGATTTTCCCGAACGTTCTGGCCCAGATCGGACTGGGGTACTTCTTCGTCTATCTGCTGACCGGACAGAAAATCTGGATTCAGACAACGGCGTTCCTCGTGATTCTGGTCGGGACGTGGGCCACCGTCCATTTCACCCCTCCTCCCACAGATTACGTCCCGGAAAAGGTCGCTGCGTCGAGAGAACGAGGGGAAGTATACGCTCCCCCCTATCGGCAGTGGTCAAAGAACGGGAATGCGTTCAGCACCTTTGACCGATGGTTTCTCAATCTCTTCCCTCGCGCCGAATCCGAAGGCCCCTTTGAGTTTAACCGTGGGGGTTACCAGACTCTCAATTTCGTCCCCAGCATGGCAACGATGCTTCTCGGCGTCTTTTGCGGGCAAATTCTCCTGAGTCAGACGGAGGCCCGCAGGAAGGTTCTCTGGCTGATCCTTCTCGCGGTAATCCTGTGGGGACTGGGTGTGATCACCGGGGCAACCTGTTGTCCCATCGTCAAGCGGATCTGGACCCCGTCATGGGTTCTGTTCAGCGGGGGTTATGTCGTCGGAATGCTGGCGATCTTCGCACTGTTGTTCGACGTCCTTCCCCTCAAAGCCCTCGCGTTTCCCTTTGTGGTGATCGGCGCGAACTCGCTCCTGGTCTATTTCCTCGGGGAACTTCTGACCGGCTGGCTCGCGGAAAATGTCCGTCGTCATTTCGGAGGGATCATGGAAGCGACGCTCGGCTGGATTGCCAATACGTTCCATCTGCTGAAAAATCTCGACGTCCCCGCTTCCGAAGCGGGAGCCGTGATGATGAGCGAATTCGCCCCCGTGGTGAATGCTGTCTCTGCCGTCGTGATGATCTGGCTGTTCTGCTACTGGCTCTATCGCCAGAAGATTTTTCTCCGCATCTGACCGGCGCGACGAATCCGCTTGCGTCCGTCCGGGTATCATCAGGAGGAACCGGACCGCGACAGCTCTCTCCTCCCTGAGCAACGAAGTCAGACGATTTCAAAAGCCCTCTTCGTGAGGAACGGGTGTTCCATCCAGTTGGCAAAGAGCGTTGTGAGCTGCGCGCTGCTCTGCATTTTTCTTGCTGGTTCCCCACGCGGGGATGTAATTCCGGTCCCCCACCACAGCCTGAACCAGAAAACATTTGGAGTGATCAGGCCCCCGCTGATCGAGAACCCGATAGACAGGGGTCTCACCAAAGATTCGTTGAGTTCGTTGCTGAAACAGACTCTTGTAATTCACTCCCACAGCCGATTCTGCAGCTCCAGCAACATCATCGGCAATCACGCGCCGGACATATTCCCTGGCCGCTTCATAGCCCCCATCAAGATAGATTCCGCCGATGATCGCTTCGAAAGCCGTTGCAAGAATCGACGTGGGGATATGGGAGCTTGTCGCGATCCCTTTCCCCAATACCAGCGAATCCTGCAATTTCATTTCCCGCACGATCCGTGCACAGGTCGAGCGACTGACGACGACAGACTTGATTCGGGTCAGTTCCCCTTCCGAACTCTCCGGGAACATTTCGAACAGCATTTCGCAGACCACTGCCCCGAGGATGGCATCCCCCAGAAACTCCAGCCGTTCGTTGGATTCCAGACGGGTTCTGGCAGCACTGGCATGAGTCAGACAGGTTTGCAGAAGCGAACGATCCCGGAAGCGATACTGAATAATGTTTTCGACATGCTCTCGAATACGTTCTTCTTCGAGAGACGCTTCGGTCGGCTCAGATGTCTCGGGGTCCACGTCGGCAGGGTCTGAGAACGTCTTCATACTGTCTGATGTCATGGGCATTCAGAGAGGTGATGGAATCAGGGACACAGAGGCACCAGAGGCAGTCCCTGCGCAGAATTCCACAGAAACCGGGATCAGGAGAAAGTGTCCAGGCGGAGTGGAAGAGAACCACTCAATGAAGCGGGCGGGAAGTTGAGACCCGAAGGACAAGACTCTGAATGAGTCTACGCGTTGAGCGGCAACTCATACGGAGCGTTGGCCTGCCAGGGAATTCGATTCCAGATCCGTTCCACCTGATCACAGACAAATCATGGGTTCATTCAGGATTACAAGGGATTTGGATTCACGATCATGTCTTTCTTCCAGTAGTCTTTGAGTTGTTCGACGAGTTGCAGAAACTTTTCCAGGTCAATCGGCTTGAGGAGAAAGCCCTGAACATCCAGCTTATCGAACTCGGCAGCGTCCTGCTCCCCTGCGGTTCCGGTCATAATGACGACCGGAATCCCCTTTAACGTCGGGGATTCCCGAATCGATCGCAGAAGAGTCCGTCCGTCAATTTCCGGCAGACTCAGATCCAGGAGAATCAGGTCTGGAACCGGAGCCCGTGCATATTTCCCCTTCTGATTCAGGAAATCGCTGGCCTCCTGCCCGCTATTCATCCATGTCAGACGATGTTCAATTCCACTGTTTGCCAGTGCCCCCATGCTCAGACGAGCGGCCATCAAGCTGTCTTCAACCAGCAGTATTTCCATTGGTCGCCCAATGGGACCCAGTGGCATAGTGACGCCTCATCTTCAATAGAAACGACTCGAATCCATCCTGAATTCCCGGCGACCCTCACCCTGTCGCACTCACCTGTAACTATAATTCGGCAAAAATCCTGTCCCACTCCGAGTCTTCAACACGCTTCGTTTCAAAGACAGGAGTGAGATCCTCCACGGACTGTCGCTGACGGGCCTGAAATGCTGTGAATTTGTCCACGCTGTATTCTTTCAACAGCGTGTTGATTCGCATTTCGATCCGGGTCAGCTCGTCTCCCTGTTCTGGCGTCACAAATGTAAACGCCCGCCCATCCGAATTGGATGACAGTCGTCCGGTGCGTCCCACTCGATGAATGTAATCGTCCGAACTCTGCGGGATGTCGTAGTTAATGATATGCGAGATTCCACTGATGTCGATTCCCCGACCGACAATGTCGGTGGCCAGCACCAGTCGGGCCTTCCCTTCGCGCAGCCGCCGGATCACCTTGTCCCGCTGCCGCTGCTGCAAATCACCGTGAATGGCGGTGACATCCGGAAGCCGTTGCGAGAGCTTCTCATACAGCTGGTGGGCGCGCCGTTTCGTCCGACAAAACACTAGGGCCTGAGCAGGACGCTCATTCAACAGAAGATGGATCAGGAGCCCAAACTTCTTGTGTTCCTCGACCGTGCAGTAGAACTGTTCGATCGTGTCGACGACCACATTATTTTCCGAGAGGTCCACCCGTACCGGGTCCCGCATGAATCGCTGGGCAAGTCGCTCCACCGGTTCTTCGAGTGTCGCTGACAGAAGCATCGTCTGCCGGTCAGGATTGCTCCCCCGAAGAATGCGTTCAATATCCTTCCGGAAGCCGATATCGAGCATCCGATCTGCTTCATCCAGGACAACAAACCGGACATCCTTCAGGCTCAACGCCTTTCGTTCCAGCAGGTCGATGACACGCCCCGGGGTCCCGACCACTACCTGTGCGCACCGCTGTAATGCCCGGATTTGAGGTCCCATCGGACGGCCACCCACGACAAGCACCGATTCCAGTGCATCCGGGCCGGCGATCTTCCTGAGTTCCTGATCCACCTGCTCGCTCAACTCACGGGTCGGGCACAGAATGATGGCCTGAACAACGGTTGAATCCAGATCGAGCTGCTGAAGGATCGGGAGCACAAAAGCAGCCGTCTTCCCGGTTCCCGTGCGGGCCTGACCAATGCAGTCGCGCCCGGTCAGCGCCAGAGGGATAAATGCACTCTGAATGGGAGTCGGGGCCTTATAGCCATTCGCATCCAGCACCTTCAGAATCCGGGGATTCAGCCCCAGATCTGCAAATGACTTTTTCTTTTCACGTTTTTCCATGTGATCCATTTTTCCGGTGCCTGCCGGTTATCACGATTCTGCCGTCAGGAAGAACGTCGACAGGCGATATCGAGCGGTCCAGGTTGCCCGTCAGGAGAAGACTGCAGCGTCAGGTGATCCAGGTGCCAGGTATTCCGTATTCCAGCGGGGAATGGCTGTCGAGTTACGCAAATGCCTGAAGATTCCCGCACTCGGATCGTTCCCGGCCCCTTCAGATTCATCACTGCAACAATACACCGGGAAAAGGAAGAAGCGGGTCGCGCACAGGGGCTGGGACTACTGAAACAAGGATTCCCAGACTCTCTCCACGACCAGCAATCCGACCATTCCCCTGCCAGATTCAGCCCTGCCTCTGTCGATGTTCACACCTAAAACTACACCCAACCCCCTGCTTTGGTCAAGAAACTTCCGGCGTCATGAAAATGATGACCTAAATTCTTATGTCGACATTCTGCATCATTCTCACTCTTGTGCGAGCGATTTCTTCTCCGTTTTAAACAATGTCCACTGAACAGCCCTCACCGCAGCCGACCCCCATTCTGCCCGGAGATGCCACGGAGCGGCTCATGCGCATGCTGGATTCCGTTCGGCTGGAAAAACCTGAATCGACACCGACTTCTCCCCCTTCGGGAACCCAGAGATGTCCACAGTGCCGGTCGCCCGAGCCTTGGGGGGCAGCCTCCTGGTGTCCGAACTGTGGCTACTACCCCAAACTCGGACGGAAAGTCACTCCTTCTGAACTTGAAAGCAATGTGCCTACAACACCTTCCGCTTCTTATCGATGGGCCGCATGGCTCGTGCTCGGAGGGGTGGCATGCATCGCACTGAGCATCGCGTCGATGTGGATCATTCCCGACCCGGTCGCCCGTGCAGAATTTGGCCGTCTCCAGTTCATCGCCGGCCTGCTCATGGTCCTGATCGGACAGGTGATGGCATATGTCGTTTGTGCGCGTGACGTTGACGACCTGCCGGTGAGTGCCATTTTCTTTGAACCGGTCCAGCTCTGGCTGGCGGTACTTAAGAACCTTCCTGACTACCGACACACACTGTATGTCGGTACCTGGGGAGGGCTCTGCATGATCCTGGCTGTTTTTGTCACCGGGATGAACTTCGACGGGATGTTCGCTCACCTGAAGACGAAGAAATCGAAGGGAAACCCGCTTCAGACCCTCGTAAAAATGGTGACGGCGTTCCAGAACAACGATCCTGACTCCTCCGAAGAAGAAGAGAGCCAGAAAGAAGAAGAAGCTTCTGAAGGATCTCTTCTCGCCAGTGCGGGAGGACGAGTCCCACAATCCTCTGCGGGCGATCTGGAATCCGCAATTAACGATCTGGCCGGCACCGCTGCGGGTGACCTGATCGACTCCAATGCTTCCCTTGACTCCAATATTGACCCCAATATCCCTATTGGATCGGGAGATCAGTTCTCGATGGTGGGTGACGTTGAAAAAGAACTCGAGGCCATTGGAGAGGCACCTCTCGGAGAGGCAGCGAATCCCCCTCATAACACCTTCGTTCTGGAAAAAGAGGTCGCTCCGGTTGTTCCGTCAGGGGTGCCCAGAAAGGAAGAGTCCCGGCTTGTCGTCTTTGGTTATCTCACCAATGTGGCTGGGGAAATCCGTTCCCTTCTTCTGGCAGACGTCAGCAATACGCGCCCCCGATACGCAGGAAAACTGAGTCTGGAGGAACTTTCCGAAGACGAGCGAGCCCAGATTCAGGCCCTTCTCGATTCGATCCGTTCCCGCAAAGCAGCCCTTCCGGTTCCATTTCATGCCCGCTGGGTCCATCCTCTGCTCATCGCCCGGGTGGCTCATTCCGGCCGAACCACGGAGGGGCACCTGAAAGAGGGATACTTGATGAGCATTGACGATACTTACCTTCGGAAAAATGCAGTTCAAGCATCCGCCTCACCAGTCGAGTGACTATTTCGGCTGTTACGCGATGAAGAGTACGAAGAGTGCAAGGGGTGATCACTGAGGGGTCTCATTCATTCTCTGCATCAGCCACCATGGTGAGGTGATGCAGGAAAATGCCCGCTGCAATCCCGACGTTCAGTGAATCGACTTTATCGGCCATCGGAATGGTCACCCGCCGGTCCGCCAGCGCCGCCAGTTCGGGACTCAATCCATGATCCTCGTTTCCAAGCAGCAAAAGCAGACGTGAGGGGCGTTTGCACTGCGAAAGGGGAATGGTCTCCGGCCCCAGGAGGCTGGCAATGACTGTAAATCCGAATTCGTCGCGAGCACGCACAAGATCAGTAGTGAAATCGAATGTCTGGTGAATGGGCAGGAAGAAAGCATTTCCCATCGAAATGCGAAGCGTGCGGCGGGAGAATGGATCGGCAGAAGCACTCCCAACCAAAAGTCCGGCAGCTCCAAAAGCGGCCGAGATCCTCATAATGGTCCCCAGGTTGTCCGGGTCCGTCGTCTCCGGACAGCCAACGAGCAGTGCAGGTTGATTGACGGGGGGCATCCATTCTTCCAGCGCCACACCTGCAGGACGCCGCCCACACGCCAGCATCCCGGAATGAAACTGGAATCCGACGACCTGTTCCAGCATCTTTAGCGGAGCGGCAAACACCGGAACAGAGTCAATCACGTCATCCGGAAGTCGGCGAAGGTGCGTCTCCGCAGCCAGAATCGAGACCACTTCGAAATCACTCTCCAGAAGCCGCTCAACCAGCCGCACCCCTTCCGCGATAAAAACATTCGACCACCGGGTCGGATTCATCCGCTTCAGGTGTCGATAGGGAGTCAATCGCGGATCATCGAGCGATTCAACCGGAATCAGAGGCATGGAAATGCTGTTGTTGAGATGTCTGGAAACGTTGCAGGTCGTGCAACCTGTTGTGCCGAATGCGATCGGCTCAACACTATAACGACGCTCCGAGCGAGACAACCTTGGGGTTAGAGAAAGATTCCACCCGAAAGAATCAGAAACCGGGTCGCGACTGTCTCCAGAGAGTGTCGCGGTGTTTAGTTGCTCTACCACAATGTTGATCACCGCGAGAACGCCATATGTTCGTGAGATCCGATTTAGACGACACTGTTCTTTCCTCCCTTTGCGTCCCTCCGTCTTCGCGTCTCTGCGATGAATTTCTTTTCCCTACGGAAAACCGTTCCCTGTCGTGGAATGGGCTCCTTTCAAAGGCGCCAGTCCTGCCCGGTTCGTCAATCCGTCGACGACTGGTGAAGAAAACGCAGAGGCGGAGAGACGCGGGGACGCAGAGTATGACTTCGCCACTGTCTCAGGAGAGTGTCGCGGTCACCTGTTGCTCTATCCCGGTTTTGATCGCCGCTGGAACGCCAAAGGTTCGTGAGATGGGATCTAATACAGATCTTCAGAGGAACCGAACCGGGACGTGTTCCCGCCTGACTTCCTGCGGGTCGTTTCAGAACCGTGCCGTTCTGGTGTATGCTCTCCCCGTGGCCTTGCTCCCTGCCCATTTGGCCACGGTTTCCAGTCAAAGTGGAACGGTATGATGTCGACACAGGCCATCGCGGATCACTCAAATTCCCATCTCTCAGGAGTCAAACTGATTGAGCGGCTGCGGGCTCGCCTGGGCGACGAAGCGGTTCTGACGAACGAAGATGAACTGCTGGTCTACGAGTGTGATGGGTACATCGTCGAAAAGAAGATCCCCGACGTGGCTGTCTTCCCGTCGACCACACAGGACGTAGTCGAGATCGTCCGTCTCTGCAATGAGTTCAATGTTCCATTCGTCCCTCGCGGCGCGGGAACCAGTCTGGCCGGAGGAACGCTCCCTGTCGGAGGGGGAGTCATGATCTGCCTGTCCCGAATGAAGGAGATCCTCGAGATCAACATTCGGGACCGCTATGCAGTCGTTCAACCAGGAGTGGTCAACCTTCATCTCACCAATCGCCTGAAAGGAACCGGGTTCCACTTTGCCCCGGACCCCTCTTCACAGGGGGCATGCACAATCGGAGGGAATGTCGCCACAAACTCCGGGGGCCCTCATACGCTGAAATATGGGGTCACGGTGAATCATGTCCTCGGAGTCGAAGTCGTTCTCCCCAATGGGGACGTGGTTCAGTTCGGCGGCCCGTGCGGCGACGTCCCCGGCTATGACCTGACCGGCCTGTTCGTCGGGAGTGAAGGAACCTTCGGAATCTGCACTAAAGTCTGGGTGAAGCTGACTCAGGACACCCCGGCCGTTCGGACCCTGCTGGGAGTCTTTGATACGGTCTCCGCTGCGACCGAAGCCATCAGCGGAATCATCGCAGCCGGGATCATTCCCGCAGCACTGGAAATGATGGATCAGGGGATTATCGGAGCGGTAGAAGCGGCGTTTCAGTTTGGATTCCCACTCGATGCGGGAGCCGTTCTTCTGATCGAAGTCGATGGACTGGAGGTCGGAGTCGACGAAGAAGCCCGCAAGATTTCCGCAATCTGCGAATCGTTCGGAGCGAGAGAAATCCGCAAGGCCAATTCCCCGCAAGAGCGCGCCCTGCTCTGGAAATGCCGGAAGCAGGCGTTTGGTGCCATTGGCCGTCTCTCCCCCAGCTTCTGCACACAGGACGGCGTGGTCCCCCGGACCAAACTCCCCGAAATTCTCGCGTTCATTCAGGAGATGGAACGCAAGTATGACCTCCGGATTGTCAACGTATTTCATGCAGGGGACGGGAACATTCACCCCATTCTTCTGTTTGATGAGCGTGATGCGGACCAGATGAAGCGAGTGATTCTGGCTGGGGATGAAATTCTCCGGCGCTGCATCGAACTCGGAGGAAGCGTGACCGGAGAGCACGGAATCGGTGTTGAGAAGATCAGCCTGATGAATGAACTCTTTTCAGCGGTCGATCTGCAGGTGATGTCCGACGTGCGGAAGGTCTTTAACCCGGATGGCCAGTGCAGCCCCCGCAAGTTGCTTCCAACGGCAGGGGGGTGCGGAATGGAACACATTGAGCGGAAAGCAACGGGACGCCGGGCGGCCGTCTAAGACGTTTCAAACGTCTCTCACCATGCGGGAATCCTCCTGGCAAGGCACCCCAAAGGCGATCTGATCACAGCGATCTTTCCTGAACAGGTTCATGGAGAGAGTCGAACCGGAACGACTCGCTGTGCCCGGATGACATCCATGTTGTAACCATCCTCCCGGCTCCGACGACCAATAATTCCTGCGGGTTTGCCGATCCATTCCTCCACGGAGACCCCGGGAGCTGGATCAACATAAGCCAGCATCCGCCCATTGGGAGCCACGAGAATATAAGGCGGGAATCCGGGAGGTGCCTGTACCCGGTGAAGAATTCCAGCTCCGTTAAGCTGTGGAGTTACCCCTTCTGGTGCAGCGGGCATCACCCCACTCATCTGCTGAATGACCGGCTCAGCCGCACTCATCTGCGGAGCGGAATTGTCCATGACCGACGTGAACTCGGGGGGGGCTTCGAGACGCCCCATCAAAACATCCGGCTTCTGCGCCAGGAGCTGGGCATCGCGCTGGGAGGTCTCTTCGGAAATCTGAATGAAATTCCGGTAGTGTTGTGCGATGTCCCGCCGACGAGAGGCCTGCTCCAGACGATCAGCTGCCAGCTGCGCCACATGAGGCCCCGCTGTCCGTTTCAATTCCTCATAGGACCTGCAGACGTCGTCCAGATCCCATTCGGAAGGATCTTTCTTGATGATTTGCTGATAGCGAGCATCAATCTCATCCAGCCGGGCAAACTCCTGCTGCTGGCGGGAGCGGGGGACCGATGTCGTCCGGGGCAGTTCTGAGTCGTTCCCCTGAATTGGAGGAGCAAACTCTGCCTCAGGAGCAACAAGCCCGGCAGACTTTCTTTCAGCTTCGGAATCGCTGCTGCGTTGATCCCCCTTTGCCATTCTGGGAGCCTCTTCAATGCTTTCTTCAGAGGGAACATCCAGTGGCAAAACGGTCGCCATCCGTTGACGGAATTCAGCGGGAATCTGATACGGATCCTGAGCCAGCTGTTGCTGGATCTGGCGACTCATCGGGACAAGAAATTCCCCCTTGATCCACCGAAACTCCTGAGCTGGCGGGGCAATTTTTAGCATTCGCTTTCCACCGGATGGCCCGGCAAGAACCTTTTCTCCAAGAATGACCACTTCATCCCCGTTCGAAAGCTCCCGACCGAAGAAGGAGTGATCATCACTCAGGACACTGCCGATTCGAACAATCGCCCGACTGCCGGCACCTGCTCCGGGGGTGATCGTGACAACACCACGGTTTCCCCCAATAGGGTTCACCAGACTGGCATCGATCCAGCTGAAGCTCCCCGGGGGAGGAGAGATCATGTACCACCCACCATGATCGTGCCGGTGAACGGTCACCTGATCGTTCTTTTTCGCGATGCTGGTGGCATAAAACTTCATTCCCGGCCCACAACGGACTTCTGTCTGGTCCGCAACGACCACAGCCTGATACGGAAACTGCTCGGCTGCTGCCAGATTCCGGTCCGGCAGCAAGGCGAAGAGTGGGCATGCCATCAACATGGCGATTGTCAGACGCCGGATCATCATGATCGTCTGGTCCTTGGGTCGGGGCGTTTTTTCAACAAAGCGGGACTTCACCGCCGGACAAAGCCGGTCATTGGTGCATCGCTCGATGTCGATCGACGCATCTCGGGCAGAAATCTGCCCAATTTGGGGAAAAAATGGGATTTTGATTCAAGATTTGCGAAGGGAAATGAGGTAGGTGCGGGGGTAATACCCCATACCGGCAATTTTCTGCAAGAGAACTTTTGTCGCGTGCTCACCCTCGAACCGGGGAGTCGCGCCACAGCCCAGTAAACGTCACCGTCTCCCTTGCGTCCCCTCCCACGAAGCGGTCTCGCGATGAAATGTCGAACGGGGGAGCTTTTCAATCTCCGGAATGATCCAGCGACGACAAAGCTCTGTGATCGGGATTTGTTGTCGAGCTGCTTCCAGATGCAGGGCACGCCAGCTGGAAATGGGGAGAAAGATGGAGATCTGCTTTTTAATTTCCGTCGGAGTCATATGAAGCACACAAACAATCAATGAGGAAATAAACCGTAGCAGCCGCAATCCGTCGCCCTGCTCTGATGAAACAATCAACATTCCGCTTCAGTCACGACTGATCTCGACGACCATTGCGACTCCCCCGGACACAGCGAAGAGAAGCGGATCTTCCTGACGCAGTTTTTCGTGAACGACGACGTCTCCCGGGGAATTCTTCGTCATCAACCCCGGGATCATCACAGTCCCATCCGCGTGAGACCAGTTCATCGGGGAATGGCCGGGTGTGATCCCAGACGAATCGGACATGGCGCACCATCAGCGTCTCCTTTGATCAGAATCAGGGAACGGGCCCGGGGCTTCTCACCACAGGCCGGAAAGACATGAGTTGGAACCTGTCAGAGTGAAAGCGACTGACAGATGACATTCCCCAAAGAAAGACCGGGACCGACCTCCCTGTCGAAGATCGTTCGGCATGAACAGTCCCGGAAGATGGGAAACTCACTAGGGAATACGCACGAGGTCCGGAAACCTTTCAGAAGAATTTTTCGAGGGGAGACATGCCCTCAATACGCGCACAAGCTCTGGCTCCACAGCCCGCAGCAATCGAGCTGATCCAACCGGAAGTTCTCAGGGACTCATCCCAACTCACGAAGTTGCGCCTGCAGAATCCGCTTTTTCTTCGGCAGCACTGCGTCGCATATAGAATGGTTCCAGAGTCCAGGGATCTGAGCGTTCCCCCTGCTCCACAAGCTGTTCCCCAAGAAGGGCAATCCATCGGGCTTGCGGAATGCGTAGCTCGGGCGGGGTGATGAGTGGAATCTGAAGCGACTCCAACTCTTCGCCCCATTGATCAACTCCCGGACCTGTCACCGGAACATCAGGAGTCAGCTTCTCCCGGCAGATCTCAAAGGGGAGCAGTTGTGGAGGGGTCACATTTCTCCATCGCCCGTCGCGGCATTCGTACTCCCCGAGACAGAGATCACCCCGCAGGGCATCTTCAATCACCCAAACCCGGTTTGCCTCCGACTGTGCGGCCGCCACAGCAAGAAAGGTGTCCACACCAATCAGCGGGCATCCCACCGCATAGGCAAATGTCTTTGCACAGACCGCCCCCACCCGCAGCCCGGTGAAGCTCCCCGGACCGATGCTGACTGCCAGAAGTCCGACATCGTGAGGTTTCATTCCGTGACTCTTGAGAAGGTCACGAATTTCTGGCACCAGAGTCCGGGCATGTCGCCGCCCCGTCGCTGCCAATTGAACATCGGCGAGCAGCGATCCATTCGCTCTGAGGGCGATTGATCCTGCTCGTCCGGAAGTCTCGATTGCCAGCGTAATGGTCAACGTTTCAGGTCCTTACGGTCAGAAGACAGGGGTGTCAACATACTGAGCAACGATCTTTTTCGCTACATTCCAGTGTGCGAAGTACGAAAATGACCGAAGTTTGTACAGCGATTCATTCTGACCGATTCCGGGGGACAGACAACTCCCGCTTGCTGGCAATTATCCGGAGAATTAAACTGAAATCCGTGATTTTGGTGCCACATCACTGATTGTTGCGATTGAGGATTGGGTCATCCTACCCAGGGAAGCTCGATTCAATCATGCTGGAAGCCCCCGGCAGGTTCCGGTCTCCCACGCCGGAATCGCAGCGATATCTCCGCAATGAGTTTTCCATTTCCAGTCAGCAGTCAGTCAGCCCCTGAAGTGCCTGCTTGAAAATGGCGATCCGCGCGGGGCACAGTGGTCGTCCTTTCCATGACAGCACTTCTGTTATGGGAAGGCGCAGACGAGTTCAAAAAACGCTCGGACAACAGACACCACAATTGGACATCCCGTTCAGGACCGAGTGATCGCATCACTGAAATTGTCGAATTGAAATCAGGAGTTCAGCAACTATGGGCGTGATGCGGTTTCTGATTGACCCGCCGCCCTCTGCTGCACAGTTATCTGATTTGTCGGCATCGTACCTGAGCGGAATGGACGGCCGAATCTTCCCGAGCCGGCTCGAACTGGATGGAAACATCCTCACCTGTCGTCGACCAAGCACGGAGAGCGCCAAGTTCAATGTCCCCTGGGAAATTCCGGGGGTTGGTCGTCCGGTGCTGACAACCACCTCGCTGCGGGAACGGGAAGAACCCTACCTTCTGGTTCTGGAACTGGCCCGCGGAAAACTGTCCGAGGTCCGGGAAAGCTGCGCCACATGGGAGCAGGCGGGGATGTCCATCCCGGATGCGTTTCTGAAAGCACAGCGGGAAGCATTTCAACTGTTTGCTCAAGCTGGCACCCGCACTACCGACATTGCAGCAGCGTCTCACTTTGCCTCTGCCGCTGCCGAACGGGCCTGCCACGCAGCAGCACTTCTGGTGGATGCCTACACGATCCAGCGACAGGCCGCGCTCCGTCGCTCGATCCATCACACCCCTGCACTGCTTGGAAGTGTGATTGATGAAACGGTCCTGGCCCCGGCAGGACAGGAAACATTTCGAAGTGCATTTAATTCAGCATCTGTCCCGGTTCGTTGGAAAGCCATCGAGTCGACTGAGGGAACTTACGATTGGGAGATGGTCGACCGACTGGTCACGCATTGCTGCGAACAGCGAACGATTCTCCGTGGAGGTCCGCTCATCGACCTGAGTCCGAATGGACTTCCGGAATGGCTGGCTCCGTGGAAAAACGACTTTCTGAACCTTCCCATCTTCGTCTGCGACTTTACCGAAACAGCGATCTCCCGATATCAGGGGCGAATTCGCATCTGGGAAGTCGCTGCGTACGGAAACACTGGCGGGGCTTTAGGACTGGGTGAAGATCACTGTCTGGCTCTGGTCGCCCGCGTACTCGAAGCTGCCAAACGGACAGACAGCGACGCACAATATTTTATTCGAGTCGACTGCCCCTGGGGCGAATACCAGAGAAGCGGCCAGCATCGACTCTCCCCTTATCAGTTTGTCGACGCTCTCATGCGTTCCAATCTCGGACTGACAGGGGTCACGCTGGAACTGAATGCAGGCTATGGTCCCACAGCTTGCCTGGCCCGTGAAATGCTATCCATTTCGAAGCTGATCGACCTGTGGAGTCATCTCCAGCTTCAGATCCACGTTAACATCTCTTGTCCATCGGCCACCGGGCCAGATCCATTGGCAGACCCGACTTTTGAAACAGTAGATGGAGTCTGGGGGGAGAAATGGAATGAAGAGACGCAGGCGGACTGGATTGAGCACGTCGTCCCGCTGCTGATGGCCAAGTCCGCTGTGACGGGGGTCTATCTCAGTCAGTTCAGCGATACCGCCCCTCACCGATTTCCCCACGGCGGCCTGATCGATTCACAGGGGAAAGTGAAGCAGATGATTGAACCGCTTCGCTATCAGCTAAACCACGATCTGGAATAACCAACCTTCCCGGCTTCAGTAAATCTTCCCGTCGGTGACACATCGCAGCAGGCAGCCATCAGCATTCAGACAGAATGCTGGCGATACCGGGGGACGTTTCAACAATGGCAATACCTCTCTCTGAAGAGAGGCTCATCATCTCAAGTCGTCTTCCCAAACCCCTCGAGCGTCCTCAAACGAAGAGGACTGCTCCCCGGGACTCCAGAAGCAGATCGACGCCCCGGTGGAATGATGCTGCAGAATGCTCGTGTGTGATCCCGCAAATCAGCATATGTGGCCGATCATGCAGCTCGTGCAGAGTCGTCGGCACAAAACGGCCAACGCGAGTCTCCACATGGATTGTCCGCCCTTCAGCGGACCCACGTTTCTGCGCTGCGGAAACCAACCCGCCGATTTCCCTGGTCATTGCCCGGGAAAGCTGATCCGGGTGAATGGTTCGCATCTCCTCGGAAACCAGATGCTTGACCCCGTCAAGATCGGCCCGGTCCGCGATGGCAACCAGATCAATTCGTCCCCCTGCC
>CALLWY010000232.1 GCA_938015865.1 uncultured Planctomicrobium sp. | reverse complement strand
AGACAGTCCACCCGGGAATCTTACTTTTTTACCATTCAGTGAGTGACCGACGACTCAGGTTCCCATGATTCTCTCTACAGTCTCCCACTACCTGAATTGAAACCCGGAACGGCGCGCGATCTTTCATTGTGACACCTGGTGCAGGAGCAAGCTGGAGAAGGGGATATTGTCTGCCTCCTGCTCAATGCAAAATTTGTCCCAGATCATTCGAATGTGGTTTCTGAAGCCATCCGGATAGCTGCATTACCGTCAATTTCTGACAATCGGAGTTCGGAGAACAGGGCCGTCGTCCCTGTAGTCCGAGCACTGTTCCAACTGCCTTCGTCTCCCCTCGAAAGAGACTCTGAAAGCGATATTTTGGTGACATCTCAAGCACCAGCAACACCTGCTCCAGCATCTTTTTCATACACATCGTGAGCCCGACTCTCTTCGGGGCAAAAGCGAAACAACCCGGACTTCAGAGGCATAACAGTAAAGCGAATTTCACGAAAAGTCCCGGACGGCACGTTAGTGAAATTCGCTTTGTTGATACTCGCCGCAACTTGAAATCCCATTGACACTTGCAAAACAGCTGCTTTTCTGCGTGCACTGGGGAACGGCAGACTGTCAAGCAAAAACTCCAGATCCCCGGGGTGGTACAGACAGTTTGGTCTGTTGAACCCCAATACAATTTTCGAAATTGACCCGTTGCCGAAGCTGTCGCCCGTCTTGTATATTTACAGGCATCTCCGCGATATCGAACTCTTTGATGATATCTACGTTATTTACGTTCGCTCTGTTGTAAGAAATCTGTCCGCGTTTGCTGGTCATTGCTTCGTTTTACTTGAGGCAATCTTTCCATTTCGGACGAGTTACGAATTACTGGCCTTCCTGAATCTGCCCATCTGCTTCGTTGGGCGGAATTCTCGGGAATACTGACATCCTTCGCGTCACCGCCGTCTCCGCAATTCTTTCACTGAATTGAATTGTCATCCCTAGTTTGCTTCCCCAGCGGATGTGATGGAGTTTGCCCATTCCCGCTCTCAGGAACAGCTCAGGGTGAGGGCGGTTCTTATTTACCGCGTCTTTGGTTGCCTATTGTTTTAACGGGTATTCCCACTCTTTGGTAGAAAGCTCGCACATGGTCGCGCCTCGGAACAGTCGACCCGACACGTCCAACACTCTGAATTATTTTTACGATAATCATACTCTTTCCGTGGATGAAAGGGTCTTGGAACAGCTGCAGCTCAATATCGGCTTTCCGAAAAGGGTAGCGGTTTCTGACATTGAACATGGATATCGGGTGACGGAGATTTTGGAGTCCCCTTTCCCTGCCCGCTGTGAACCAAATGCTGGCCTAAGACTACTTCTGCATTTGGCCGCGAGAGCACAGAACACTGAATTGCAGGTGAGAGGAGGTGGAAGGCGTCCTCTCCCAGAGCCGCTTCTAGGATTGAATTCTGTCTGGCCCTCGCTTTCGAGATTCGTAAGACAACATGAACAGGGGCTGATTTGCGCTTCGAGCGGTGTTAACTCCGCTCAAGTTTTTGCTGATCTGGCACGAACCTATCCGGATTGTCGACTGCTGATGTTGGTAAGAAGGCGTGAGCAACTTTCTCAGCTCTATCGAGAAATCTTTAGTCTCCTTCCCGACCATTTGCGGCAACGTCATCTATTTCGCGCATTTGACAGCGAGGAAGCTGCACAGTTCCACAATGAGATTAATGAGCGTCACGCCATCGGGGAAAGTCTTGAAATGCCGCGTTTCGCCATTGCTCTCGCTTATGCCTCTGCGGATCTGGGTGTCAGGCAAACGCACATCACTCTGATGGAAGACGCCTTGATGTGTTTGAATGAAAACTCGCATTGGCCTCTCATCAGTCCAGGTGGTGATTTTCGACTTTTGGGAATCTTGCATTCCGATTTTGATTCTTTGGCGACTTACGAACAGCTGAAAGTCCGGCAAGTCTTTGGATTTGACGAGATTTCACTCGGAGCAAATGGGAAGGTCCGTCGTCACATCGAACAGGCGTGGTTTCGATGCGCGCTCCCGCCACCACGAGGTGAGAGTTTCATCCGAACGATGCCGTCGGTTGGTACCAGACAGCGTCAGACCGTAAACACTCTTGTCGCTTTTATCCGACATGCGCCTCGGAATGACGCCATCAAACGCCTCGCAGGTCAATTACAACGTGGAGGGCAACTGAGCCAGCGTTTTAGGAGAATTCGTCGGTGGCTCGACGAAAATCACATAGCTCAACCCAATTTTTCCATTGTCGTGGACCGTATGGATCATGCCGTTACGCTGTCTCGCGATCTACCAGGCTGGAGAATCCTGGCAGTCCCAGACTCCAATCTTTCGGGAATTCCCAGAAGTATCAGGCGTCGGATTAGCGACTCGGATGGAGAAGTTCCAACTCAGGCGATTGTCGTCGCCGATGCTGCGACAAGACTATCAGGAGAACATCTGGACGTTGTTATTTGGGCTTCTGGTGGTCTTTACGTTGATATTCCAACTCATTGGCAATACGCGAACGATGAAACCGCACGTCCCCTCCTGATTGTGGACGTTTTCGACGATTTCCATCAGGTCCCCCGGCACTGGAGTGCCCATCGAAGGAGAGAACTTCAGAAGAGTGGGGTCTACCCCGTTGGGGTATCCCCCAGCATTGGAAGAATTCAGAATTTTCTGACACAAACTCGGCCCATGGGAGCTACTCAATGAGCACCAATATTTTTGATCGCTTCGCACGTCGGGGCATCTTTCCCGCACAGCGAAGGTCAAGCACCGCATCTTCAGGCCGTCGTCCATTTCGTCCTTACACAATCGACGACGCCAACAATTTCAATATCAATCGGTTTTCATCACCGCCCAATCTGTTTTACGCCTACCGTCAACTGGTCAGTCAAGGAGGACATGGTGCTGGTGTGGACGGGTTTCGACCAGAGCACTTTTCCTCATACGAACTTTGGAACGTCATTCGAAGCGTCAGGCAGTCTCTTGTGGTAGCGAATTATCGCCCCTATCCTCCGCGGATTGTGCGGATTCCTCGTTCAGATAATCGTTTTCGAGAGCTGTCCCTTCAGAACTTCCCTGACCGAATGGTCGCAAAAGCTCTAGTGATTTGTTTGACTCCCTTTTGGGAGACTCGCATTCGGCGATTGAATCACTGGGAGATTTTCGCCTGGATGTGTTTCGAGGTAAATCATCGGGGCCGTTTTATTCTGGGCATCGACGATATTCGTAACTGTTTCCCCAGCGCTCCCCTTGAAGAAATCGCAAATTGCCATCGCATATGGATCGAAAATCCAGTACTTTTAAGACTGATCGATTCGATCATTTGTGACCACGAAGGTTACAATAATAGACGCATCGGGCTGAACCAGGGCTCTCCCTACAGTTCGATTGCGATGGAGGTTCTCCTCCATCACCACCTCGATCGGGAATGGGATTGCCGATCGAGCCCCACGCAGTTATTCAGGTATGTTGACAATCTGACATTCCTGAGTGACAGCGTAAGTGAGTGTCAAGAAGCGGCGAACGCCGCGGAAAACAGTCTTGGGAGGATCGGAATGCACCTTAAAGGGCAGGACGGCCAGCCGCAAGACCTCCGCAGCAACCACTCGATGCAGGTACTTGGATTGATTCCGAGGTACAGAAGAGGGACTCTGGACTTCGACATTCCGGAGTCAGCGTTTGACGAGTTCAGGACAGGGCTGCAGGCCGTCAATGAGGCCCCCCACCCTTCCATGAAGGCTGTCGGACGATGCATCGGGTGGATCCAATCCGCCGGCCCGGCACTCACGACATCCGAAGCGCGACATCGAGTCGTCAGGAGGATACTGGATTTGGCCTGTCAGGAGGGGTTCAGGAGTATCAGTCGCTCCCGACTCCTGAACGAAGCTACGAGATCTTTCTATAGATGGAGAGAGGTTGTGGTGAACACTGAAAGGCAAGCCCTATCCGCGTAAAGGTCCAAATAGGGGCTTTCCCCGCGGACCGACGATTATGTCTCCTACGGCATATTGAGATGTCAACGCGCTTCCGCGCAATCAGGTGCTTGATGATGGCAAGCGCCACACAATTCCAGATGTTGCTGGAACCATCAGAAGCTTGGCGGCAGGCTATTGGCGATTGTGATCTGATGAATTCAATCACCGTTGGCTGCCCTAGAATTTAGAGGCGAGAGGCTGCAAGTCAGCTTCTCGTCTCTTTTTTTTGTTGTGCCGGATTGTCCTGAATGCAATTCCGGTAAACGACATTGCGTTCATGGCCCCCAAAGGCGTTCCACTGCATCACCAGAATTCGAAGGAAACCAGCGGCCCTTCCGTCTGGTCATCACCTTTCTGAGTTTGGTCTCCCGCTCCGATCCGGTGTTCCACAAGCTTTGTCCCAGTCGGCTCCGCCGACATCTCTTCGTGCCATAAGCCCAGAAGGCGTTTGAGCGTCGCTTCCTGAAGTTCCTGCACGCCGCCATCGAGCTTAAATTTCGTCATTTTTGTGGCATATAGAGTGATGCAGCCTGGTGAGCATTTGGAAGTCGCCTTTTCGGGCGATTTCGACTTCACTAAAACCCATTGACATCGTTTTCTACGGCTTCCTCTCCGAATCGCGTCCATGCAGGACAACTCGCTGTACTACTGCATGGTTCTTCTGAAGAGCCTGACGACGATCGTCGTCGGACTCTCCATCGGTAGGGCCGGTAATCATTCGGCCGGGTCAGTTCGTTTTCCTCCGAGACACTGGAGGACGCCTTCGTCCGAATCGATCGGGCCTTTGCTGTGCAGGTCTTCGTTCTTTCACTTGCTCGGTGACCTGACCAATCGCCACGTCCCGAGTGGGATGAGGTCGCTACTGAGCAATTTTAATACGGGCTCTGTGATTCTCGGTCCACTGACAGAAGCGATCAGCCTGTTCATGAACTGTCATCGCTCCACCGGCGTGGGGCGGTTGTGTGCCTCTTTGCACGACCGCCCGCCGTGGGTGGCCGTGCTCCATTCTGTTCCCGTGCAGGAGCCTTTTTGATGACCCAGTCTGAGCTTGAACGTGCCGTTGCGCTGGTGACCGGCGAATCCCGGTCCGAAATCCATCGTCGGGGTTTCTCCCTCGCCGATCCCGATGTGGTCCGGTTTGATCCTGAGCCGGATCAGCTCCCCCCCCAGATGATCGATTGGGACGACGACTTTTGTCGCAGCATGCCCGTCCCCTGTCGGCGTGCCCTCCGAACATAGCAGTTCGGAGGCCGTCCCGTCCGTTGTACCTCTTTCCAGGCCCCCCCGATGATCATGATGTCCACACCACCACACCCGTTTCCAGCGGGGCAGATTCTGATGACCCCCGCCGCACAGGAGGCCCTCCTCCCTGACGAGGTCCTCAAGGCGTTGCGTCGCCACCTGAGTGGTGACTGGGGCGATTGCTCGTCCGACGATGCCGCTGTCAATGATGAGGCTCTGCGCCACGGAGCCCGTGTGTTCTCCGTCTATCAC
>CALLWY010000231.1 GCA_938015865.1 uncultured Planctomicrobium sp. | reverse complement strand
GAGATGCCGCTCCGCCTGCGCGACTGATTCATGAATGACACGATGGCCAATCCAAAAGATCAGAAGCAGAAGCAGAATTGGCCCAAGGAATCCGAGCCAGATCAGGGGACGTCGGGCCCGATTGACTTCACGTTGATGAAGAAGGTCCAGCACCATTTGCGGGCTGGAGATTCGCAATGCAGGATCGACCTGCAGACAGCGATCAATGATCTCCGCAAGCGGCGGGTCAACGTTTGTGTTGTTGCGATGTTCGGAAGGGGGCGACGATTCCCGAATCACCTCATGGTAAATCGCCAGTCGTTCGTCGAGCGTCTTTGCAGCCTGCAGCCGTTTTTCGGTTTCTTCCGTCCGATATGGAGGAGTCCCCGTCACCATGTGGTAGAGCAACGCCCCGAGTGCATAGACATCCCATCGGACATCAGGAATCGCGTTGCGCACCGCCTGTTCGGGAGCCATGTAATAGAACGTTCCGAATGTCGTTCCCTGATCCGTCGTCAGTCGAGACTGACCAAAATCCCCCAGACGGGCCTGATTTCCCCGATCGAGCAGCACATTTCCGGGCTTGATATCGCAATGCAGAATCCCGGCACTGTGGGCATGGACCAGCGCACGGGCGATCGCAGTCGTGATCTCCAGTGCCTGAGATACCGGAATTGGTCCCTCCTCCAGCAAATTGGCCACGGAGCGATGAGGCAGATACTCCATGACGAAGTACGGAGGATCATGATCGATCCCGACATCCAGAAGCCGAACGACATCACGGGATGCATCCAGCACCGCGAGTTTTTCCACCTCGCGTGTTAACAGAGACCAGTCCAGTCCCCGCCGGTTTGTAAAGAACTTGATCGCGACCTGCTTCCCGGTTTTCCGCTCCCGGGCAAGCCAGACGGTTCCATACGAACCTTCCCCGATGTTTTTCAGTATCTCGTATCCGCCCACCGAAGAGGGGATCGCTGGCTGACGGAGACTCTGACGGCGGGAATGGACCTGTTCGTCCACCCCCTGAACAGGGGTCCGCTCCGTCGAACTCTGCAGATGAGCCGAATTCTCCATGTGACAATCATCCAACGATCCAGCGCCCGGGCCCCAGAAAACAGCAGTGTACCGTGAATTCGGTCAGGCTGCCTGTCTCAGGGGGGGGACGGCTTGTCGAATGCGCATTCTCCTCGTCCTTACGACGCAGAATCATAGACCCTCGGTCTTGGGAGTGAAGCCCCCATTTCCCGGGCAGTCAGCCAATTGGACCTACGGAACAGTCAACATTCGGTTGAGGAACGTTCTGCTCCCTCCCCTTGCCAGCAGAAACCCGACGCTCGGAAAGGGGGGCCTCAAAGAGCGGAATCTTCTATATCAAGCAGCGATGCAAGCCAGCAGCCACGTCGCCTCACTCTCGTGACGGCATTAAAGAGAAACACCCTTGCCAGCCCGGATCAAGACTGGCAAGGATTGTAGCGTTGGTCCAATAAACGATATCGATCTGTCTGCGAAATCCGACTTACCGAACGGTTCCTCCCTCCGGACCAGCTGCCTGAGCGCTGACGGGGGGAAGAATCGATTCCACAGTGACCGGTTGCCCCGCTGCGGCCAGTCGACGTCGTTCCGCGTCGACATAAACCGCTGCAGTTACTTTCAAAAGATCGTTTGTTCGTCCCGGTGCGAGCCCTTCCATTCGCTGAGCTGTCTGTTCCACCCAGCCCGGCTGACGGCTCATTGCACTGCTCATCAGTGCAACGAACAGAGTGACCTCTTCAAAATTGCGATCAGCAATCCGGAAGCTGACTGGCGAGGTCAACTTGGCAATCGTCTCAATTGTTTGTGACGGGAACGAGACGAACAGGTCCAGATGGTGTGTGACCCGGCCTCGCTGATCAAATTTCGGCTGCAGGTGCATCAGCGCTTTGGCCTGAATCGGTCGAGGCATTCCGGGACTTTGCAGAAGCCCCTGACACAACACCAGATAGCTTCCCGGACTCCGGAGAAGCACTTCAACCGTTCCAACAGTGCCATCGTTCGTGTCCGTGCGATAGAAGTTGGGGTTCACTTCCTTCATCTGCACGTTAGAAATCTGAAGCGCCCGCCACACACTGACGGCGACATCCGGGTGAGCGGTAAAGAATTCGTAAGCGCGACGGTCCGCTTCAATCTCAAGAGTTGGAAGACGGCGGAAAAGACTGAGATCCTTCAGCACCTGCTGAACTTTTGCCTGGGCATCCGAAGTCAGATAGGCCATAGGCAGTTGTTCAATGGCTTCATTCCGACACCGTCTGCTGGAATCGGCGGCTTTCACCAATCCCGCAACAACAGGTTGTCCCCCCGCTGTGAGTTGAGTCACCGGAATGACGGAACCACGATCGACATCTGCCTGCGCATGCAAAAGCTGCGATGGGTTGACGCCAGCGACAAACACCGCTGTGAGGAGACAGTATCTCCCCAGAGAAATCAGTCTCGACCTCATAAAGCCCCCCCGGCTCTGATGGCATTCCTGCGATCGGCAAAAGCTGCCGATGCTCCCCTTTGAATGCCGGCCTCTAAGGAATAATCGGCAAACTCCCCTCGACAGGCTGAATCGAAATTGCATCTGGGGGGAGATCGTGAAAAGATGCCAAGGGAAGCGGGTACCGCCGCAGGAAAACCTTGTGTAGTCGTCCCAGTATGTACTATTGTTTTGGTCGTTATTCGGAGATAACGACGCAGAACAACAATCACCACTGGAAGGAGCCCAGATGTCGGTATTCAACAGCAATGTCGAGTCCATTGGCCGGACCCCCCTGGTCCGAATCAATCGCCTGACCAAAGGACTGAACGCCACGGTGCTGGCCAAAATTGAGGGGCGCAATCCCGCCTATTCGGTCAAGTGCCGTATCGGTGCTGCCATGATCGAGGATGCCGAGCAGCGGGGGGTGCTCAAGCCCGGAATGCAGGTCGTCGAACCGACCAGCGGGAACACGGGAATCGCACTGGCATTTGTCTGTGCTGCTAAAGGGTACCCGCTGACCCTGACGATGCCGGAAACGATGTCCGTTGAACGCCGAATGATGCTGAAATCATTCGGAGCGAAGCTGATTCTGACCCCTGGGGCAGATGGCATGAAAGGGGCCATTGCCAAGGCGGAAGAGCTCAGTGCCCAGCCCAACTTCTTCATGCCCCAGCAGTTCAACAACCCGGCCAACCCTGCGGTTCACTTCCGCACCACTGGCCCGGAAATCTGGAATGACACCGACGGAAAGGTCGACATTCTGGTCTCGGGGGTTGGAACAGGCGGGACCATCACCGGGATTTCTCGCTACTTCGAACAAGAGAAGAAGCAGCCTCTGTACTCGATCGCTGTTGAACCAGCAACCAGCCCGGTTCTCTCGGGAGGAGCTCCCGGCAAACACAAGATTCAGGGCATTGGCGCCGGATTCGTTCCCAACACACTCGACACCAGCATCGTCGACGAAGTGATTCAGGTCACTGATGAAGAGGCGTTTGAAATGGCTCCTCGCCTTGCACGCGAAGAGGGAATCACCTGCGGCATCAGTAGTGGAGCGGCCATGACTGTGGCACTTCAGGTGGCTGCCCGTCCGGAATCGGCCGGGAAAACCATCGTCGTCATTCTGCCCGACTCCGGCGAACGGTATCTGTCGACAGCTCTTTTTGATGCTGTGCGGGAATAAGCCCGGTTTTGCGACCGTTCCCGGACTGACGTCCGGCGACGTTCCACTTATTCAGAACGACTCCGAGACAACGCCCTGTCTGCAACACCGCAGTGCAGGGCGTTGTCTTTTCCGGAATCTCCTGTGCCCCGGCGACACAACCTGCATGAGAAGTCCATCACGGGAGCCTGTAAAACGTTCGGGCAGTCTCGCCGAAGAGATGATCCCGTTCTGAATCTGTCAGCTCCGCTGTGCATTGTTCAAACGCAGCGTAAACATCTTCGTATGTCCCCGCCAGTTCGCAGACCGGCCAGTCCGAACCGTACATGCAACGTTCTGCACCAAACAGTTCCAGCGCCTGCTGAAGGTACGGTTTCAGATCGGATGGTTTCCAGTTGTTCCAGTCCGCTTCCGTGACCATACCCGACAATTTGCAGTAGATGTTCGGGAACCGGGCAGCTGCCTTCAGATGAGGCAACCAGTCCTCCATCGATCCGGACTTGATCCTGGGCTTCGAAAGATGATCGATCACCATCGGGAGATCAGGAAGTTCCCGGGCGAGCGTGACCGCATGCCGAAGGTGCTTGACATAAAACAGAAGGTCGAAGGGGACCTGATGTTTCTGAAGAACACGCAGTCCGCGGAGAATCTCCGGGCGGATGATGAAGTCATCGTCTGGTTCATCCTGAGTGATATGCCGGACTCCGACGAATCGAGGATCTCGACGAAACTCCAGTAGTTGCTCCTCACAGGATTCGCTGGCCAGATCAATCCAGCCAACGATCCCGACAATAAACGGATCGCGGTCCGCAAGAGATAATGCCCAACGATTCTCGTTCAGATCATGCTGCGTCTGAACAAAGATACTTTTCTGGATTCCGCACCGCTTCAAATGAGGCAGGAGATCGTCTGGCAGAAAATCCCTGCAAATCGGTCGATGCTGAGGAGCCTTCAACCAGGACGTATCGAACGGCTGGCTGAGATCCCAGAAATGTTGATGGGCATCGATTCGGGACATTGGATCGTTCCTCCGCAGGAAGGTCCGTATGGCATCGGAAGAGAGCTCGTTTCACCGTCTGCCGGAATGGGTGTTTCAGTCACACGACTGATCTCCTGAATGAGAATCGTCGAATTCGGTCACCAATCTCAACCGTACCGCCCCGGCTCCTCAGCCGGGCTGCCGGAAATCGATCAAATCGAGTCGCCTTACACTCAATCCCGCTCACCACAAGTCTCTGCGAAACAGGCTGTCTCGCATGTTTCTCCAGTTCTCTTTAGACTGAATAATGAAGACACAGAAGGGAGACCTGTCACGGATGCGAATCGATCATCTCATTCTTGCTGCTGCTCTCACTGGAGCCCTCTTTCCTGAATGCGTTACCGCTCAAGGTCCGGAGCGGGGCGATCCTCAGGGAACACGTCCGGTTCAACACCCCGAACGTGCCCGGAATGCATTGCGGCCAGAGAGGCCTTCCTTATCCAGCTCGGACCAGAAACTGCTGGACCAGATTGAGCATTTAAACAAGGCTGCCGAACACCTTCAGCGTGCCGGCATGAATCAGGATGCTGACCGAATGCGTGCCCGGGCGCGAGACATCGCCCGCGAACTGGAAGACCGTCAGGCCGCACTTGATCCAGAACGGATGGCACGGGAAATTCGAGAGCTTCGTTCCGGACTGGACGAACTTCGTGCTGAAGTTCGAATGCTGCGTGAAGAGTTGAGCCGACGCCGAACACCTCCCGTCGGGTCCGGACGTAGCCCCGAAGAATTTCGGCGAGAGATGCTGGAATGGGCCGAACGATATCGACAGGACTATGACGACTATCGACATCTCCAGGCACAGCCGGAAGGGCGGGCTCGTCTGCCGGGACGAAGACGATTCACGGATGAAGAACTGGACGCATCCCCTGCAGATCGCCCCATCGCCGGACCGGAACAGGAACGTTTCCCCGCTGCGGGACAAGAGAAGCCACGCAAGGATGACGTAGAATTTCAACTGGTTCCCGTCCCGCCTCCGGAATCCGCGTCTGATATTCCCCCAGATCAGGAGCCGGATTCATCCCCCTGATCATTCCTCCCAGTGACGTCTCCGTCTCACCCTTTTTTTGAATTGCGATTGCTGCCTCGATGAAAATTCTGCTGGTGAATGATGATGGAATTCACGCCCCGGGACTGCGGGCCATGTACGACGTCCTTCAGGAACTGGGAGAGGTACACGTTGTTGCGCCGCTTGTCGAACAAAGCGGTGTTGGTCATCGCATTACCTATCTTCACCCCATCATGGTGAAAGAGATTCTTCATAACGGGGAACGTTACGGATGGGCCGTTGACGGGAGTCCTGCTGATTGCGTGAAACTCGGGGTGGTCGAACTCTGTCATGGCGAGCCGGATCTGATTGTCAGCGGAATCAACTCCGGTGCGAATGTCGGCATCAATGTCCTTTATTCCGGAACCGTGGCAGCTGCGATTGAGGGAGCATTTTTCGGAATTACATCCATCGCGGTTTCGTTATCACAGTTGACTCCTCCCGATTATTCAGCGACCGCCATTCGTGCGTTACACCTGATTCGACAAATCCTCAAGAATGTTCCTCGTAAGGGGACTCTGTGGAACATCAATTTCCCGAACTCGACTCCCGAAGGGCCTCGGGGAGTGAAGCTGGTCTCGATGGAAGTCCGGCGTCATGCCGACACTGTCGAGAAGCGAATCGATCCTCGTGGGCGTCCTTACTACTGGAGTGGGCTGGACCCGATGAAGAACCATCAGCACGCTGACGGTTATGATGTGAAGGAACTGGTGGACGGCTATGTCACCATCACACCGCTTCATTTCGACCTGACGGAAACATCCATTTTGAAGGAAGTCTCTCAACAGAACTGGACGCTCTGACCCGAGGGACATTCCTGATTCCCCTCAACGGAACCCCAGACATCCAACGATTGTTTGGAGGAGAACATGCGAATTCAGACAGGGTTCTTCATGGCATTGGGGATGGTCAGTGTCTGCCTGTTTGTGCCAGTTGCTGAACTCCTGGCCCAGAGTCCTGCTGCCACGGCTGACAAGACGCTCCTTGAGGTGGAAATTCTCGCCCCGGCAATTGGAATCGATCCGCTAATGGCACAAACATGGCGGAAGGTTTTTGAGGAGATTGGAGAGTCGGTCCGGATTCGGCAACCACTTCCCAGCGACGCCCCCAAAGTCGACGAGCTTCAGCGGGGACCGTTTCGACTGGTGCGAGTGGTTGGCGAACTCGACCGAACGGGCGCGGTGACGTTCCCTGGCAAGACGTTTCGAACCAGTCAAAGTCGGCAGCTGGCAGAGTATCTTCAGGAATTGAAAATCTACGGTGCACAGGGATCACCGGTCGGCAAGCCACTATGGGGACTGACAAAGGAACAGTTTGAACGTGTGTATGTGCAATTGGCCCATCCGGTCGAAGAATCGACACAGGGGGAAACGTTCGATGTCATTCTCCAGCGGATTCCGCTCGGCTCATTGAAGATAGTCTTTCATTCCTCCGCTGAGGAACTCGCTGCCCGAACCCGTTCGGATATTCTTGATGATGAATTAAAGGGTTTAACCGCCGGAACCTCGTTGGCGTTTGTCCTGTCTCAACAAGGGCTTGGATTTCATCCACAGCGGCTTCCCGGAGGAGAGATCCGCCTGATGGTTCAGTCCCTTGTCGATATCCCCGATGCCTGGCCGGTCGGCTGGCCTCTCCCGGAAAATCGTCGCAGGGATGAGGTGGTCCCAGGGATGTTCAAAAAGGTCGAGACTGGAGTCAATGAGTCTCCCCTTCAGGTGGTTCTGAAAGTTCTCGAATCCCAGAGCGGAACTCATATCCTGCTGGACCGTCGAGCCTGTCTGGAAAAGGAACTGGATCCTGATGTCATTATGGTGTCTTATCCCCGCAGGAAAACGGCCTGGTCACTGATCCTCAGTCACGTCGTTGTCAACTCTCATATGACAATGCACTACCGGCAGGACGAAGCGGGGACGGGGTTTATGTTCGTCAATCCGTTTGCAGGTTATCGGCCTCCCGAAAAAAAGACGCCGTCAGAGAAAGAGACGAATACAAGCGAGCGACAAAAATAGAAAATGGACAGCACGTCGCTGAGTGCTGTCCATTTCACGAATGTCTCGAATTCCGCATCGACCATTAAAATTGCTGATGCGTCTCGTGTTTTTCAATGACGGCTCGCGCAGTGACAGCCAGCATAATCCACGCCCAGCCACAGAACAGCAGCTCGATTCCGACCAGCAGCCCGATAACCCAGAGAGCTGATTCGGGGAACTGACGCCAGATGATCAGTCCCATCAGGATGGTGATCACCCCGTTCAGAAGAGTCCACCCCCAACCTGGAAACCGCTCGGAGAGGGCAAACAGGATTCGGAACAGGCCACCGCTGAGAAAGAATGCTGCCATCAGCAGCGTGAGTCCCGCCGCCCCCTCAACAGGATTGACCATCATCAGGAAGCTGGTCACCAGATAAAGAATCCCGACCGCAGCCTGAATAATGAAGCCTTTCCAGATCTTGGAATGAAAGGCACCGACCACTTGCGAGATGCCCGCGATCGCCAGAAGAATTCCCAGGACTTCAACAAACTGAATTGTCGCAACAAAGGGCATTGCAATCGACAGGGTTCCCAGGACCACCAGCCCAATCCCCAGTGCAAGCAACCATCCCCACTCCTTCTTCAGAGGGGCAAGTGAAAATGGGTTCTCAATAAGTTCATTCGCCACAGTTTTTCTCCGGTTGATGATTTGGTCTGGAATAGCGAAACGCCGATGGGATTCAATTCTGATCGATGCGCGGCCACAGTTCGCCGCTCGTTGCAGCGGTGACTTGTCCCCTGTCAGTCGTTCGATTTTGACACGGCGACCGGCGCCGGAATATTTGTTTTATTCAGGAGAATAAGACGGATCTTTCGACGGGACGGCGGCCAGAACGGTGCGAGATGGACCATCTTCTCATCACCTAGCATTTCTGAGAGTCAAGTCAAATAGAATCACTATAAGTGTCGGCAAACTCATAAAATCGTGGCGATCCCCCTGTGCCAGATGTCGCACAGTCGTATCGATTCCACCGATCGATTTGAACCAGCCGAAGGAATCACGCTAGACTGCGGAGGCCTCCCCCCAAGCTCTTGATGAACTCTTTTCCAAGGGATCGTTACATGGCATCTTCGAACTTTCCACCCGTGACCCCACCAAAGCGAATCCTGATGGGACCGGGGCCGAGTGATGTGTCGACGCATGTCCTGCGGGCGATGAGTGCACCGACGGTAGGGCACCTCGATCCCTATTTTTTGAAGATCATGGATGAAACGCAGCAGATGCTGCGACAGGTTTTCTGCACGCAGAATGCCCTGACACTCGCTGTCAGCGGGACGGGTAGCGCCGGAATGGAAACCTGCGTCGTCAATCTCATTGAACCGGGCGACCGGATGCTGGTCTGCGTCAATGGAGTCTTTGGGACTCGGATGGCGGATGTGGCCCAGCGAGCTGGGGCAGACGTTCGTAAAATTGAGCGCCCATTTGGAGAGGTTTTTAGTGCAGATGAGTTGCGGGACGCAGTGAAGGACTTCGCGCCGAAAGTTGTGGGGATCGTCCATGCTGAGACGTCGACCGGAGCCCATCAGCCACTGGAAGAGATCTCCCGGGTTGTCCATGAAGCCGGGGCGCTGCTTTTGGTGGACTGTGTAACTTCGCTTGGAGGTGTTCCTGTCGAAGTCGATCGCTGGGGAATTGACGCAGCCTATTCCGGGACACAAAAGTGCCTGAGTTGCCCGCCGGGACTGGCTCCTGTCACCTTCAGCGAGCGGGCCGTCGCTGCCATGGATGCACGGAAAACGAAGGTCGCCAGCTGGTATCTGGATCTTTCGATGGTGCGGAATTACTGGAGCTCCCAGTCCCGGGCGTATCACCACACAGCCCCCATCAACATGGCCTATGGTCTGCATCAGGCCCTCCGGGAAGTGCTTGAGGAAGGTCTCCCCCAGCGAATTGAACGGCACCGACACAATCACCTCGCCCTCCGTGCGGGGATTGAGGCAATGGGGCTGAAGTTTGCCGTTGAGGAATCCATCCGGCTTCCGATGCTGAATGCGGTGCTCATTCCAGAAGGGGCCGACGACAAAGAAGTTCGGTCGCAATTGCTCAACGATTTCGGGATTGAAATCGGAGCGGGACTCGGGCCGATGGCGGGAAAGACCTGGCGTATTGGCCTGATGGGGAACACCTGTCAACCAGCGAACGTACTGGTATTTCTGGCAGCACTGGAAGCCTGCCTGCTGAAACAGGGCGTCAGTTGTCCCCCCGGTGCCGGCGTCGCTGCGGCCAATGAATATTACCGGAGCCAGTCAAACTGATTCTTTTCGACCTCTTTGAGAAAAAGAGCCATTCGTGCGCGATCATTCAACTCCCGTTTGAACAAGCTATTCGGATTGAAGCCGATTGCGCTGCACGGAATCGTGTAATTTGGGCAATCTCCGAAATTTTCTTTTCACTGACGGTCGAGAGCCGCTTAGGATCGTTCCTTGTGGTGCCCATGGGACGCTGTTATGGGCACGTTCTCCTTTCTGCATTGGCTGCATTCCCTCTCTGGACAGGACTTCTCGAAAATGGCTGCTATTTTAATCATCGCACTGATGGCCCAGCGGAATGAAAACAATCAGATGCAGTACAATTCGAGTCGCCCTGCGGTCATCCGCACGACGACTGATCGCTCGGTCAGCAGCCGCCGCTTCTTCCGATTTCGGAACAACGGTTATCAATACAACCAGCGCCGCGTTCGAGCCCGATACCGCTAATTCCGCTTGCGATTTCTGCGGAGCGACATGAAAGACGACACGGTCAGGAGGTCAAGGCCTGACGGTGTCGTCTCATCATCCGGAACAGAGAGTCTTGTGTAAACGTTCAGTTTTTATGCAAGTGGCAAGTTCAATTTGATGTCGGGCTGATATAGAGATCCCGAACTCCGTTTTCGAGCTGATAAAGCGCCTTGACCTCACCTGCAGTAAGCGGCTTGTCGAAGACAGCCAGGTCATCCATAAACCCGATGTATGCCGCTCCAAGAACAAGGCGCACATTCCCCGGGTCCCATCCGAACGTCAAGTTCCAATCCTTCACAGTGCCTGCCAGTTCTCCATTGAGATACAGGCTCCCGGATTGGGGACGGGCGTTATCATTAACGTTTTCCAGCGTGAAGACGACGTGTGTCCATTGGTCGGCTTGAAACGGTGCCCTTTCTACCTGCACCATCGGCCGCTCCTTTGCGGGAATTTCATCCCACTTCAACATCTTTGGATTCCAGATCTCAATCAATGGACGAATCGCATAGCGGAAGAATCGTGGGGTTTCGTCCTTGGACCACTCCAGAAAGACAAATCCTTTTGCAGCGTCTCCCCCCACAATTTGAACCGGATCGCAGTACCCCGGTTCGAGGTCCTTGTCTGGATCCAGACGCAGCCAGATGGAAACGGATGTATTCCATGCTTGGGGACTGTAATTCAATATGTTACGGCCATCATAAATAGGACCGGAAAGCGATTTCTTTGTAAATTGAACAGCATTTCCAAATCGCCCCGCATCCGGGGAAATCACCGTCACACTGGCGTCCGACCTGAGGCAAGTCTTCTGACCGCGGGCGAATTCCGCATCAAGACCGTTTTCAAAGGAGACATGCAGCGTCAGCGCCTCCTTGAGTGTGCTCAATTCATCCCCTCGAACCGATGACGCGCAAAAGAGAGAGGCAAAAGCCAGTGAGACGATCAAGGAATTCAGTTTCGTCATTTCCGATCTGCTTCAATCGTGCAAATGAATTTGTTCTGGAAGTTGGAACGGCGATACTGCGCGGATCCCTTATGGCACGGTCATCAGGTACGCCAGAAGATCGGCCAGGCTTTGGGGAGTGAATTGCTTTTCAAGTTCTTCCGGCATTAAAGAGACTCCAGTGTTCCTGATCTGGTCGATCTCGCTACGAAGAAGAGAGTTCGTTTGCCCTTCTGCACGCAGAATGGTCAGACTCGTTGCAGACTCTCCACGAATCATTCCTGATTGCGTGCGGCCGTCGGTCAGGGCGATCACATAGTTCAGATAATCCGGGTTCACCTCTCGATTTGGATCGAGAATATTCACATAGATCGTCTCCAGCCCTCGGTTCTTGATAGTCGCCAGACTGGGGCCGACTTCATATCCCACATCCTCCAGACGATGACAGGTTGCACAGTGCCGAGCAAATAGTTGCTTCCCTTTCTGCGGATTTCCGGGCAACGTCAGTGCTTCGGCAAAGTCTTTCAGCACCTGGGCTCGACTGGTCATCCCAAGGGAATCGTGAAGACGTTTGGCCTGTTGCTTCAGCTCCGGATTGTTGCCAGCCATGACCGCTGACAATCGAGCTTTCGAGACGTCGCTGGCAGAGAGTTGACCTGATTCCATCCGGTTGAAAACTATTTGGACCCACTCATTCCGGGAAAAGAGTAACTCTTCCGCACGGGTGCGAATGCTTGGGGTCATCTCCGCCCACCGATCCAGAATCCCCTCGGCAATCTCGGGAGCGGATTGCGTTGCAAGCCCCGCAAGTGCTGCCGACTGAATCTCTACAGACTCATGGGGGGCCAGAAGTTCAAGAAGACGGTCACGATCGTCCGGGTCAGTGCTGAGCTCAAGGATCGAGATCGCAGCCAATCGTTTGGCAGCCGGCTTCTTGCTGTCCAGATCAGCACGAGCCTGCTGAATCAACGACTTGAGCACGTGCGCATCCTCCCCACTAGAGAGTCGCTCACGGACGTATGCATTGTGAGGGATGAGGGCAAGAATCAGTCGTGTTCTCAGTGCATCCTGCTCATCTGGCAGGGCAAGAACCCGTTCCAGCGTTGTGTTGATCTCCTTTCCTTTCGACTGTCTGGAGACCTGCTCTGCTAGGCTGGGCAAAAGTGGAGACCGAAGAACTTCTGGAGCAGGCAATTCGTTTGAGAGCAGTGTGTTGAATAACTTGTCCGCTCCCTGCGCCACGGAGCTTTGAATTGCAGTGCAGAATGGTGGCTGCGAACCATCACGACGGGCAACCTCTTCCAGCCACGGAAGCCTCTTTTCAAGAGGAAATTCACCCGCAGAGAAGGCCAGCTGATACCTCACTCGAGGAGAGTCATCCCTGGCCAGCGCACCCACCTTGGCTGCAACTTCATTCGATTGACTGAACTGTTCCGCGAGCCGAAGGGCGGCTTCGCGAATCTCAGGCTGCGTATCCTGCAACGCAACAATGACGGACTCCTCATCGAGTTCGCCCAGTCCGTTGAGTGCGAAAAGTGCGTGAATTCGCCCCAGCGGCGCGTCACATGTACGAACCATCTGACGAAGCTGCGGGACAACAGAATCGTCACCTCGTTCATAAAGCAATCGGCTGGCAGCTTCCCGATTCCACGCATTGGGATGCGTCAGCATGTCGACCAGCTCTGCCGAACTCAATTTGCTCAACTGCTGCGGCTTTCTGAGGGTGGCTCCTTCCTGAAAGACACGATACAGGCGTCCCCGATCACGGCCGCTTGTCAGGTCAAGATGCTTTTTGATTTCATCGGGGAATGAATGAGGATGTTCAATCACTTCCCGGTACATATCGACGATATACAAACACCCATCCGGGGCATTTGCAAATTGAACCGGGCGAAACCAGATGTCGCTGGAACGAAGAAACTCAGCTTCCTGTTCGACACGCTGGGCCAGATAGGTGATTCCCGTTGGGATCAGTTTCCGACGATGAACCAGATTGCTGCCGACATCTCCGATGACAGCCATCTGGCGGAATTCGTCCCCCATCGCATCACCACGAAACAGCGTGATTCCCGTCGCAGCAATGAAATATCCCGTCGCCTGACCGTTTCCTTCAATTCGCGGGCCGCGAAACGCACCTTCACGACGCATTCGCGTCCGGACAACTCGCCAGGGCTCCGCAGGAGAGGAACGATAGACAGGGGGCATGAAGCCTGCATCCGCAATACTGACGAGCGGAATGGGGGCAGTCATGAATGGGTTTCTGGCGACGTATCGCTGGTCAAACAGGATGAAATCGGCATACCTCGAATTGGCACAGGTAAACTTCCGCCCCCAATCGTCGAAACTCATCCCATGCTGACCACCTCCACTCTCTGTGCGAAAGTCAAGTGTCTTCGGATCGAACGAGAAATCCCGGTTCCGGATGTTCACGCCGGGGTCATCAGCAAGACCCCATTTTTTAATAACTCCCCCATTAATACTTCCGACACCATGAATGCGATTGTCGAGCCCCCATAGAAATGTATTCATCAGCCCCTGAACGTTTGATCGTCCGAAGCCGGTAAACACAATTCGCTTCTCATCGGCAACACCGTCTCCATCAGTATCTTTTAAGTAATAAATATGGGGTGGAGCGCCGACAAAAACCCCCCCGTCATAACAGATAATCGCAGTCGGCCACGAGAGACCGGATGCAAACACCGTCGCTTTGTCAACGATTCCATCTCCATCAGTGTCCTCCAGCAGCCGCACCTGACCGAGACAGTCATTCGCCTGCTCAGAATAATCCCGCATTTCGATGACATAAATCCGGCTGTCCTCATCAAAACAGATCGCCACCGGAGAATTGAGCAGCGGTTCTGCAGCGACCTGCTGAACGACAAAACCGGGCTGGATCTCCATTGTCTTCAGGGCATCCTGCGGTTCCACTGCGGGAATTCTCGGCAACTCCGCTGAGAGATCTTCTGCCTGAACGCCGCTGTTGACGACAAAGAACAGCAGCGCCACGAGGACAAGAACACCTTTGAATCTGATATTCATTCTTCTTCCCGTTTCTCCCCTTGTTCAAAATCAGGGAGCTACTCGACAAGAGATTTGACGGATGAAACGATGCTCTCCTCAATTCCAGGAGCCCATACGCTAGGAAGCCCGTAGAACACCATCGACGCCCCTCCCTCATAACCTCCTTCGAGAAGAACCCGGCGCGAGGGGATGTAGGCCATCACATCGTTTGAGTATCCTGCCACCCACACTGATGACGAGTCCCTGCTTCCTGCCAGCTCCGATTTCAGTCGAAGGGCATAATCAACAACGACTTCTCCCCCCAACTGAATGAAAGTGACACCATCTCCCAACTTCCAGACCCCGATGGGATAAGGGTAGGTCTGGGAGAGAGGTTTGTTCTGCTCAATCTGCTTAAGAAGGATCTTTGCTCTTGCGGCCTCGTACTGGTTCGAGCTTGTCGAATTCTTCAGAATCTGTTCATTCGAGGGAAGCGGTCCCAACTCCAGATCGATTTCCTGATAACGTGTTGTCAAATTTCCAGCCACTGGGGCTAGAGGTGACTTGATCGTTTTGACAACAGCGTCAGCTAACTGACGACCATATTCGCGGGCCAGATCAACAGTGCGTCTGGGAAGAGGATTCTGGTCTCCTCCACATCCAGCCCAGAACATTGCCTGACATCCCGGAACGAGTTGTTCGATGTCTGCTTGCGCAAAGCCTGCATAGTCACCCGACCATTCAAACCCAGACAGGACGGTGTTATGGCAAGCGTAACCAAAGGCAACACCAACCACCTTGTCCTGATGCTTGACCACAAGCACCGGAACGTCATGATCAGACGGCCCCTTGAGAGTACCTGCTTTGCGAAGCTGCGGAACGTCTGCTTCCTTATTGGTACGACGATTCACAGCGAACGTTGCCGTCCCATTTCCCCAGGACAATTGGGCCGGTTTCATCTGGGTCAGGGCCTGTTCCACTGCCTTGGCAATGGATTTGCGAAGGAAATCACTGTAATTCTGAACCTGCTTCTCTTCTTTAGGGCCGAACGAGGCGACGCTGATGGGGGCGAGCGTCTCTCCAACCACCGGCCCGCTGTGTGTGTGCGATGTGCAGATCGCAATCTGACTTCGATCCCAACCATGTTTGGCAGACAGCTCCTTACAAATCTGACTGGAGAGATTCCGGTCGATCCCGATGAGGTCCAAAGTGATCAGAACCACCTGTTTTCCAGCAGGGTCCTGAATCACAAGCGCCTTTGCCCAAAGATCATTCAATGTCCCGTTTGCCGGTTTTGCTCCTCGGCCGGCATATCCAGCCATTGGCATCGGATCCGTCGGCGTGATGACAGCTCGCCCCACGCCTGCCTTCCACTCAGACGACAAAGCAGGTGTCTCCAGCAGTATGAGGCTCACCAGAAGGAGGGCTAACAATCGAGGGGAATGAAGATTCATCTGCGTTCGCTTGATTTTGCCACTGATGTAGAAATGATCCAATAACGCCAACGGTCGAAACGACGCGTCTCAATTCTTTCGAAGATACAAACTGCTGGAGTCGTGTTTCCTTGCTTTCGTGCAGACAACGGGAGCCTCTGGAGAAGGGGGGTGCATCAACGTTGAATCTCGCGATTCTTCGAAACAGACGACTCCTGAAGTTGTTGCATTGCTGCCGCGTAACGTCGGCCGAACTCACGAAGCGCAGGCGTATCGAAATGGACTTTGTCCTTCGCCGAAGTCAGATTCGCTGCTGACACAACTGCAAATCGCGGAATCGACTCTTTCGCAGCGTGAAGCTGCGCATTGATGACTCTTGGGAATGTCTGTCGCTCCTGAGAACTGTCCGCGAGAAAATGGCCCAATTCTCCTGCAGTGAACGGAACGTCCGGAGCATTCAAATCAGCGCGCAGATCACGCACCATTTCAGCCAACCGTTGGCCGTAGCTCTCGGCTAAACCCTGATCAAGGGCGTCTTGCTCTCCCTGATGCCAAAGAATCCCCCGAAGGGTTCCATCCCGCATTGCCTGCCGCGCACGATCCAGTGCCTGCTGGTAAAGATCTCCTCCCTTTTGCCATCGAGACAAGGGAGTTCCTCCAACAGCACACGGGATCAGACCAATCGTGACGTCTGGATCGGAATCCCGCATCGCCTCTGCAAAGCTCAGCCCCAAGCCCGCACCAGCAATTCTGGGATTATCAAAATGAAGCGGCTCCGTTGCAGGCTCCCATTGACCTTCCCTATTGAACTTGAAAATGCGAGCAGGAGGGGAGGGGCGTGACTCATCCAGTGCCCCGCGACCTGCCATGTTGGACTGGCCAATCAGCAGGTACAGGTGAAAGCGATCTCGAGAGGAAGGGGGTTTTTCCGCCGCAAAGACAGCTGGAAGATCAGCAGTCAGGAACGAAAGGAACGCCGTCAGGAGCCATAACAGTTTCATCAGCCGAATCAAGCCCCGCGCTACTTCGATTCCAGATTGAAATTCACTTCGTTCTGTCCCGGTTTAATCTCTGCAGTGAGTGTTGTTTCGGTATTAAATTTTGCCGGGACACGTTCGCGAGCTGGCTCGTCAATGGGTGCTGTCGTAATAGAAACGGTGTGGCGCCCCAATTTAGCTCCCGCAATCGAGTCCGTGTAGGAAAGGACATATTCTCCTTTTTCATTTGCAACGCCACTCGATGGGCGTCCATTCTCAGGATAAAAAATCACAGTTGCCCCGGAGAGCGGAGCGTTATCCATTGTGATGACGCCGCGAACGGGTGCGACCTCAGGCAGATCAGATCCCCCATTCTGGCACCCGCTGACAACGGCCCCCCAGAGCAGGAGCCCCAAGATAAATTTGACTTGATAATACAACGTGATATCTCCTTTTTCACAATTCGACCGAGATCGTTGTTTGCAAACGAATCTAAAGCCAACCATTTGAGCCCCGAAAGGCCTCGCCAGCTCCCTTTGCAGCTCTTCTGGGAACCAAAAGAACCGAACCTAGAAATTGCCAATAATCTCTCCGTCGGCAATGCCTCCCAGTCGCTGATAATCTGTGGCCGAAATGTTTTCACTAATAAAGCGGACGCTTCCATCACCCATCACAAAATGCGCTCCACCTGTATGAAGACTGGAGTATGCCTGGCCCTGTGTGGTGCTATTTATTAAATAGTTTGGATGAGTCCCGGACGATGCGGCAACGACACAATATGTTCGACCGACATTCGCATTACTATTCCATGTCGAACCAGCGGGAACTCTATCCTTGTGTGCAACGGCCCCAATCCAGATAGAACCAAAGTACTCGGGAATATCCGAAGTTTTTCCAACCGACTTTCTCTCACCAATGAAAAGCGTGTTACTCAGTCCATCCGTAACTGCGGAAAATTTCGTGGACCTGTCCATCAAAAACGCTCCACGGTAGGTCCGATGAGTCGCATTACTCGCGTCATATATATAAGAATACCCAACATTCGCTACGTAGTTTGACGCAGCATAGCCGTAGAGCTTTTCGTTCAATGCCTCTCCTGGATCAGAGGGGCACCGAAACGAAGCCAAAGGAGTTCGAGCGAGAACCTTTTCAACGAACAGCTCGCCATTCGAATCCTCGGCTTCGTACCACTTCGCATCGAAACCATTATTAGCAATGATCTGTTGGCTCAGCGGAGCCTGGTCAAGAAACGGGAGAAGAAATGTTCCCCAGGCAAGCCAGTTACTGGTGATGGCTCCTGGAGGGAGGACCCCGTGGGTATCGTGATAATTGTGGAAGGCAAGGCCGATTTGTTTGAGATTGTTTTTGCACTGACTCCGGCGAGCCGCTTCGCGGGCCTGCTGAACTGCCGGCAGCAACAGGGCGATCAGCACCGCGATGATCGCGATTACCACCAGAAGTTCAATGAGCGTGAAGCCTTTTGACTCACTGAACTTGCGTCGACAAAAAAAATGCGTCATGAGAGAACTCCCATTCCTGAATAGAGAGATGAGCAGTATGGAGACAATTCACCGAGCGACAGGATGACATCGATTTGTGGAACTTGTGAAAAATCGAGCGACAGAGTGATGTGCGACTGGATTAGAGGAATTGGAAAACATTCCTTCAATGACTTTTCGAGTCAATGCTTTGATCATCTTTATTTCCAGCCAGACGAGTCTTGAACAAATTGCGCATTTGGCAATACCTTCAACAACAGACAGGACTGACCGTTCCAGTTGTCTAAATTCCCGGCCCTTACCTTGTGGCCGTTGAACTTGTGGCCATTGAAATTGATCATTTTCTTCAGAGGGTCGAAATTGCCTTCAATCCAGCGTGAGCAGATCTGCCATCAACTCCTTAGTTGAAACCAACACGTGAAGAAATCGTCGGAAGAAAAGTTCGAACAGTTCTGGAAGGGACAGGAGACAAGTCGACGGATCCTGGAGTTGTTTACATTTCTTCCGGATGCGTGTGTCTGCGTGAAAGATCGAAGCGGGCAATACGTCTGGGCCAATCAGGCACAGGCGTCACTGCATGGATACCATCACCAGCGGCTGCTCTTGGGGAAGAACGATTTTGACGTTTACGAGCGGCATATCGCGGAGCAGTTTGCTGCCGATGATCAGCAGCTGATGGCCACAAAAACTTCGGCCTGGAACCAAACGTGGCTCTTGTCAGACCATTTTCGCCGGTTACGCTGGTTTGTCTGCTCCAAAGTCCCTCTTTTTGAAGAGGGAAAGGACGCCACCGGAATCGCCATCGTGATGCGTCAGCTGGCCCAGACTCAGCCGATGGTGGCGGCGTACGAAGGAATGGAAGTCGTTCTCTCAGCAATTGTCAATCATCATGCTGAGCCACTTCGAATTCAGGATCTGGCGAATCTGGTCTACCTTTCCCACAGCCAGTTCGACAGACGATTCAAGGAGATCTTTCACGTCACACCGCAGCAGTACATTCTACAAGTCCGGCTGCGGGCAGTTTGCCATGCGTTATGTCACACAGACGACAGTATTGCAGAAATCGCCTTGAAAACCGGATTCGCAGACCAGGCTCATCTTTCCCGTCTCTTTCGAAAGGAGATGAAGATGACTCCGTTGGCTTTCCGCAAGCAATATCATAAACGCGCGCAAAAATAATTTATTCGCGTGACACCCTTAAAACAGGATCATTTTTCGTGGGCCATCCACTCGCACTTCATTCGATCAGCTATTCAGGAGTCTGGCCAGGTCAGACCTTTCTCTCCGTGCCCGACTTTCTCAGGAAGGCACGGGAGTTAGGCTTCGACTCAGTCATGCTCATGGCCAAGCGTCCGCATCTCTCTCCTGTTGATTACAGTCCGTCACAACGGCGGGATCTGCGCCTCCTCCTGGACGACCTTGGACTTAAGGTCGACTGCCTGGCAGGATATACGAATTTCTGTATTTCCGATCAGGAATTGAAAGTCCCGCATCGTGAACTTCAGCTGCGATATCTGATTGATCTGGCTCTCATCGCCAACGATCTCGGAACGAACCTGATTCGAGTGTTCACCGGCCAGCCGGACCCGCAACGTCGCTTCGAGGAAAACTGGGACGCTTGTGTGGAAGCTCTTCAGGAAGCGAGCCGTCGAGTCGCAGATTACGGAGTAACCCTTGGGGTTCAAAACTACCATGATCTGGCAATGGCGCCCCACAGCCTGCGCCGATTATTGGAGGATGTTGGAGAACCAAACTGCCGGGCCATGTTTGATGCCTGGGCTCCTACGATGCAGGGGGAGGACCTCGTTGAAGCAGTTCAGGTGATTGCCCCATACGTGGTCCACACAACAGTTGCCGACTACGCCCGTCGTCCCGATCGCCGCTATGTTCCAACAGTTCCTCCGCTCGTCGACTCCGTCCGGGAGGAAGGAATTCAGGCTGTCCCGGTTGGGGAAGGGATTGTCGACTACGCAACCTTTCTCAAGACGCTTGTGCAACGTGGCTACAAGGGAGCCATCGCATATGAAATGTGCACCCCGCTCAAGGGGGGTGGAAGTGAAACCAATCTGGACCGCCATGCCCGTCACTTTATCGAGTACATGAAGCAGCTTGAGCTGTCGACATAACCACACCCCCTCCCCGCTGGTCCGTTGAGTTTCGGTTCAAAACCCGTTTGCACCGGACCAGGGGCAGTTCGATGGTCTCCTCTCCGAGTTCAACGTCCTCGATGATGGTAGCGCGATACACCACCTCGCCGGGAAGAATGAACTCGACGGGGACAACGAGCATCCCACAGACATTGACCAGCGACCGCTCAGAGACGCCCGATCAGTGATTCATGTGGATCAGTGATTCATGAAACGGCGAGAGTCATGCTTCCCGTTGGAAGCGTGAGCCCCCACCAGCTCCAGCCCCAGTTTCCCTGCAACTGCGTGCTGAATCTGTTCCTGAATCTCGCGCACGTCTGCATCGACAAGTTCTTTGCACAGTGTCAGGCAGATCGTTTTTCTTAATGGGGAAGAGACTGTGTCTCGCAGTATCCCGAGCATCTGGGCTGGAGCTACGATCATCAGACGACCGAACTGGTTCGTATTGCGTCCCTGTTCGATTCGCGCGATCATTTCAAGCGCGAATTCCGTCGCAGTCTTTCTTCGGAGTGAGGTCTGACGATCGCCGGACTGACTGGGGATGCCATACGCGGAAAAGCGCCCCTTTCGATCTGAGACGAGTTCCTCAGGACTCGCCACACCCGCCTCCGCGTGGAACCGCTGAAGCTCCTGTAAGAAATTCAGGTCCGGCCACATGGACTGGTAAATGATGGCATTGGCCCGATCAGCAACAAGAATCCATGTTTCGTCCAGCTTTCTGGGTTCACGACGATAGCTCATCACATCTCCTTTGGTTGAAGTCAGTGACACCCTCATTCTACGAGTCCACAGGAATGAACTTTTCAGCATTCGCAGCGGTCCGCAGTGAAGATGTAATTCCCACCAAAAAGTGCTTGACGAGCGAAAAAACGATTTCATTCAAATGAAAACGCCCGGTCCTGTTCAGACCGGGCGGAACTTCGAGGGCGTCTCAGAGTCAATCACAGACCTACGGCAACAGATCCTTGACGGTATCCCGTTCGGTCTTCAGCTCATCGAGCGTGATCTTGATCTTGGATTGAGCGAACTCGCTATTCTGCAGCCCCTGAATAATCGAGACATCCTTGCCGTTGCTGGTGAGTGGATATCCGAAGATCAATCCTTCATCCACTCCATAGCTTCCATCGCTGCAGACAGCAGCACTGAAGCAATCTCCGGCCTGAGTTGGACGAATGATCCCTGTCACGGTATCGATGATGGCATTAGCGGCACTCGCTGCGCTGCTGGCCCCGCGGGCTTCAATCACAGCGGCCCCTCGCTTTTGAACGATGGGAATAAACTCGTTCTGCAGCCAGGCTTCGTCGTTGATGACTTCTGTAGCAGGCTTTCCATTGATGGTGGCATGTTCGAAGTCCGGGTACTGGGTTGCAGAGTGGTTCCCCCAGATTCCGACATGGCGGACATCTTTCACTGCAACGCCCGCCTTCTTCGCCAGCTGCGATTTCGCACGATTCTCATCCAGCATGGTCATTGCAAACCAGCGGTCCCGTGGAATGTCCGGGGCGTGATTCATCGCAATCAGGCAGTTCGTATTGCATGGATTTCCAACGACGACAACACGAACATCCCGAGCAGCGGCGGAGTTAATCGCCTTGCCAGTGTTGGTAAAAATGGGACCATTGACACGAATCAGGTCGCCGCGTTCCATGCCAGCCTTCCGGGGAATGCTTCCGACACACAGGACCCAGTTGCAGTCGGCGAAGGCATCTTCGAGATGATCGCTGTCGAAGCGTGACACTCCGTCGAGTGTTGGGAAGGCACAATCGTCCATCTCCATTTCGACCCCTGTCAGCGCTTTCATGACCGGGGGGACTTCAATCAGGTTCAAGTGAACTGGCTGATCCGGTCCAAACACTTCCCCGCTGGCAATTCGAAACGCCAGAGCGTACCCAATGTTTCCTGCGGCTCCGGTAATGGCCACTCGTATCGGCTTTGTCATCATTCTACCCTGCTGAAATTAACGAAAGAGACCGGGAGACGGTCTGTCATTTTTGTTTCCCGCTCGGATCTGCCCCCCGGTGCGAGAGAATTCGGACCAGAGTGGCGGAGAAACCATCGACCGGATGCGGCTTGGCAATCGGCGGCAATCGACGCACCTTCCGGTCTGATCACTGTGGATCTCATCACGGTGTACTGGTTTGGACTGACTCCCAGAGGACGTTTTAGCAGAGTCTCCATCGTCGGGCGAGAGTTCCGGAAATCCAGCTCCAGAATTGTTTCTGGCGATTGTGTTTTCCGCGTCACTCGTGCAGCATGAAGGAAAGAGATTTCCTTCATTTTTCCGAAGGTTTCCGACTATGGACGCTCTCCGCCGGTCTCTGACACTTCTGCTGATGGGAGCGGGAGTGATTCTGACGGTCTCGAATCTGTCATTCGGACAGGTCGAGTCAACAGCATCGGACTCTCGAAAGGCAGCCACACCTCTGAAAGAGCGGGAGCAAATCGGGCAGGTTCTCGGAAAGCCGGTCTTTCGAGATCAGACCATTCTCCCGGGGGACAAGGCTCGAGATGACGATCTCCTCCGCCGCCAGCAACGCGAGAATTCCATTCTCGCCGGACTTTTCATTCGTCCACTCATCGACAAGTTTCAACAGGACCACAAAGCAGATACGACTCCCACAAAAGAGGAACTCGACTTCACTCATTCATTCTTTCTGGAAAAACACCGGAAGGAACTCGAGAAGGAAGGGGCGGAGTGGAACCGGCAGCTGAAGGAGATTGAGGAAAAACTGAAAGGCCCACTTTCAGAAGAAGAACGACAAGAGCTGACGGTTCAAAAAATCGTACTGAATCAGAGGCAAAGCCCACCTCCTGAAATGCTGGCTTCCTTTCTCATGAAGAATCTGAAGTGGCAGCGCTACCTGTATCGCCACTATGGCGGCGGGCGAGTCCTGTTCCAGCAAGGAGGTGTTGAAGCGTTTGATGCCATGCATCGATGGATCGAAGAGCAGGAAGCACAGGGCGAATTCAATATCACCGATCCAGCACTCCGGGCGATGCTCTACAGTTACTGGACGGAATGGAGTCATGGTCCGTTCCTGACGGACGATCCGGCCCGAATTGAAGCGTCTTTGAACCCGGAGTGGGCGATCAAATTCCCACTGGAAGACGTCCTCCCGAAAGACACGAAGAAATAGGCCGAAGCTGCACTCCAAACACTCTCCATTTCCCCTGTCCTTCCCATTTCTCCACAAGACCACCCCGGCAACACGTCAAAGTCGCTGAAAAACTCCGCTTGGAGCATTTTCGTCTCAAGAGGTAAGATACACCCCAATCCTGAGGTTCCCTTGAGCCCCCATATCGGGGACAGCGTAAGGAACCCTCTCTGCTCCGACTTTGCACCGTTACAGTTTCGCGCGTGTCCTCAGTTGTTTGAAATGTCGTCCACATTTCTGGTTACTGACCGACTTCGCCCATGGCGCCTCCGCCGTGGGGGGATGTCTGCGCTATTACTGGCAGCGATCGCGATGACGGGTTCCGGATGCGGCACGATGAAGTCGAATACCGCCACGGAACAGCTTCTTTATTCCAGTGCTGTGGATGCCGCCGTCGCAAAGATCGATTTCACGCCGCTTCGTGGCGAACTGGTTTATTTCGACACTCAATATATCAAAACGCCCCCGAATGCCGGGGGAAGTATTGTTGGCGCGGATTATGTGATCAGCTCACTGCGTCAACAGATGGCAGCAGCCGGAGTCCTGCTGGTCCCCAAACTGGAAGATGCAGACTATGTCGTGGAAGGTCGTCTGGGAACGCTTGGTCTCGACAGCAACGAAGTGGTCTATGGACTTCCTGCGAACAGTCTGAATGCCGCAGCGACAGCAGCAGCCAATCTGGCTGGAGTTTCCGCAGCTCCGAACATCCCGGAAATGTCATTCGGGCGGCGGAACGCTCAATCCGGTGCAGCCAAGATCGGGGTCTTTGCGTATGACCGTGTGACCCGCGAAGCAGTCTGGCAATCCGGAATTTCGATCGCCCGGGCAACTGCCCGCGATATGTGGCTGATGGGAGTCGGCCCCTATCAGAAAGGAACGATCTATAACGGGAAGACGAAATTCGCAGGAGAAGCGGAAGATACCCCAATCGCTTCCCGACGGGAGGGATTCAACGGTCCCATTGCTGGATACAAGGAAGAAACAATCTTTCCGGCATTAGGAAAGAAGGCTGCAGCCAAAATCGCAAGAGAAGAAAAGGCCGCACAGGAAGCCGCAGAGAAAGAGGCGGGGCAGGTCCTTCCGGCAGGGCACGAAAAAACTTCAGAAAATTAACATCGTACTTCCACGGGCGGGACCACCGTGTGCCCCGGCTGTCAGGATGAGTGCATACTCTTTAATTAAGGATGACCCCGGAGCGACCGACATGATGTTGACGTCCGCCTGTCAAAAAAGGAATTTCCTCGTTGCCTTGCTCGTCTGCAGCCTGTTTGCTTCATGCACCTCCCTCAAGTCATCAACACGCACCGGAGGAGTGGTGGAACAGACTCACGGGGGGATCAAGTACACCCTGCATCAGGACCCCCGTTTTGTGCGCGTGGATAAGGGAAAAAACGGAAGTCTCAGCTACGATTCTCCCGAGCTGAGCATGACATGCGAAAATGGTCGACTCGTTGTTAACGGCGTGTACTGCGGCCCAGTGAAACCGGGCGACCATGTTGAAGTCACGGACACACAGATTGTGCGAGTCAACGGCGAACACCGTGGGGACATTACAACGGGTTCGGACATCAATCGACAGAGAATCCAGCAGAGCAAACTCGAAGTGATGCGCTGATTTCTCTCTTGCTGACGCGATTGTGAGGATGGCTCATCAGCCATCGCCGTCAGCAACTCACTCTCGATCCGTGAGTCCAACTCCTGGATGCAGTAGACTGAATATCTGCATCAAATCCCGAACCAAAGAAGAATACTGGTGGAGTGCGCTCATGCGGAATGTGTCCCGGAGAAATTTCCTTTGCGCCGCTGCTGCATTCAGTGCGGGAAGCGTCATGTGGCCGAGAACCGGAACAAACGCTGCGGAGAATCCAAAACCGAACCCGACGGAAATCTGCGTCTTCGTCAAGTTTCTCCAGTCGATGAGCTTCAAGGATCTGGCTGCCGCCATGAGCGAGCTGAGAGTCCAGGGAATTGAAGCGACGGTGCGAAACGGGGGGCAGATTTTACCGGCTCAAGCAGAGGACAAACTCCCGGAACTGGTCGATGCACTGAAGGAACATAATCTCGACGTGACGATCATGACCTCGGGCATCAATCGCATCGACAGTCCATACGCAGAACAAACCCTTCGCACCGCTGCGAAACTGGGGATTAAACGCTACCGGATGGATTATTACCGTTACGATCTCAACAAGCCTGTTGCTCCGCAGGTGGAGTCATTCAAAGCCATCGCCAAAGACCTGGCTGCGATGAACAGGGAGCTGGGCATACAGGCCATTTATCAGAATCACGCCGGCGCTGGATATGTGGGAGCATCCATCTGGGATCTTATTGAGATTCTGAAAGAGATTCCGAAGGAACAGATTGGAATCGCATATGACACTCGGCATTCCGCAGTCGAAGCAGGGATGTCCTGGCCGGTTCTGTGGAATGCCTCCCAGCCTCATCTGGCATCAGTCTTCGTCAAAAATGCCCGATGGGAAGGACGTTCCGCCCATGATATTCCTTTGGGCGAAACAGGTGTGGTTGACCCAAAGATTTTCGCCATGATTCGCAAATCTGATTTCGCGGGTCCGCTCTCCCTTCACGTCGAGTACCTGCCGAAGGGAAGCGTGCAGGAAAATCTGGACGCAATCCGCAGGGATCTTCAGACACTTCGCGAATACATGTCCTGAACAGGGCTGGGAATGGACGCTGTCCTGTATTGCTGGAGCCCGCACTCTCAAATTGAAGACAAATTTGCTGCTGGCGTTTTCGAATATCCACTTGGGGGACTGGAGGCCCAGACCCCGGATGGCGAAACTCCCATCTCGGCTCCTTGCTGGCAAGTATGATCTCGGGACGTCTTAGTACTTCAGAACCGCTTCAAGTGGAAAGTGGTCCGAGGGAACCCGACCATCCTTGGTGACATAATTCACGACAAAATCCTCAACATGCCATTGCGGGCTGATCGCAATCCAGTCGATTCGGGCACCGCTGCGCTGTTCGGGGCGGAAGTTATTGAACGTCCCCTCATTCGGCTTTCGCTCAGGAAACTTTCGCCGAAAAGCATCGACAAGCACTCCCCTCTCATCCCGTGAAGCAAACAGGGCCAGATAGGGTTCGCTCCCCTCTCCACAATTGAAGTCCCCGGTGACAATCACCCGAGCCCCCTCTGGAAGTTCGGAGACCCGCTTGTGAATCAGTTTTGCAGATTCCAGCCGCGCCTGCTTTCCCCGATGGTCGAGGTGCGTATTGAAGTACCAGATGACAGGCTTTCCTGCAGCTTCCTGATCTTCGAGTTTCACCCAGGTCACCATTCTCGGAAGCGACGAGTCCCAGCTCTTCGAACCCGGCTCGGCTGGGGTCTCGCTGAGCCAGAAATGTCCTCCGTCAAGTTTTCTGAAACGTTTCGTCCGGTAAAAGATGGCGCTCATCTCCCCCTGATTCTTCCCGTCAACTCGCCCGGCCCCAAAGGCCGTGTATTCGGGAAGCTGATCCGCGAGATACTCTTTTTGAGCCAACTCGGTCTCCTGAGTCCCCAGTAGATCGGGACCAAAATTCCGAATGGTCTCTGCAAGAAACTCCTTTCGCCGATTCCAGTGATTCTCGCCATCATTGGCCGACCCGTACCGGATATTGAAGCTCATGACACGAACTGTGCTTGCCGATTCCTCGCCATAAGAGAGCGCAGGAGCAACCAGAACAAGAGCTGCAGCCAGGAACAAATGGATGCGAATCGTCATCGTTGACATTCTCTTCAGCCCTCAAATAATAGAGGTTGATCTTCCCAACATATCGGTGACCACCAATATCGGATCACCATAGCGGGCAGGGGTCCTGATGAAAACCGCCCCACAAGGTTTCAGCAAGAAGGAATCATCAGGGCCACGGACATTGCGGTCCGCAAGTCCAAATTTGAAAGCAACTTACAAATTTGGCCGCACCACAGCAAAAATGGGTTGAAACAACTCAGCCTTTCCAATATTTTAATTGGCCCAACACAATCCCTGATAGCTCAGTTGGTAGAGCGTCGGACTGTTAATCCGCAGGTCCCAGGTTCGAGCCCTGGTCAGGGAGCTTTGCTCAATCGAGGGGTTTCGCCGGTTTTCTTGGCTCCCCAAGTTGCCGGCATCGTCAGAAATCACCCGACAGAGCTACGGACAGGTTGTCCGTAGCTCTCTTTCC
>CALLWY010000230.1 GCA_938015865.1 uncultured Planctomicrobium sp. | reverse complement strand
GGCCGAGGCATTCCCGAAGCCGACGCTCCCCAGGATCGAGGACATGTTGACGATGGCGCCGCCACCTGCCGCCAGCATGGCCGGAATCTGGAAGCGCATCGCGTAGAAGACGCCATTGAGGTTGATGTCGATGACGTTGCGCCAGCCATCTAGCGGGTACTCGCCGGTCGGAAAGCTTGGCCCGCCTATACCGGCATTGTTCACCGCCAGGTGAAGGGCTCCGCCTTCCTGCCGAGCGAACGCCACCAGCTGCTCTGCTGCGCTGGGATCGGCTACGTCGGCCGCGAACGGGACGGCCTTCAGCCCCTCGGCGCGCATTTCAGAGGCCACTCGCTCCGCTGCAGCGAAGTCGATGTCGCTGACAGCCACATGCGCGCCGGAGCGGGCGAGTTCCCATGCCACCGCCGCGCCGATGCCCGATCCCGCGCCTGTCACGATCGCCGTCTTTCCTGTGAAGTCGAATTGGACAGCCACTCTGAATTCTCCTTGTGCGGTGCTGCTTTAGAAACCGGTCCGCCGTTCAATCACCTGCCTGCGCGGCTGTGCCGTAGGGCCAGCTCTAGTCGCGGATTTCAGGCAGGTGCTCGCCGTGCTCGTTCTGCATCGGACTGGTGGCAAACGTATGGATCATGAGCGGCCCTCCCCTCAGATCTCCCGCGCACCGCGGAAACGCGCGAAGATCTTCTGGTCGGCGGGGCCGAACAGGAATACCTCGTAAGGCTCCGCGGTGACGCCCGGAAAGTCCATGCCGGGCGAACCGGCGGGCATTTTCGGAACTGCAAGGCCGGTGCCGGACGGCCGCTCGACCAGGAGACGCTGGAGAAGAAAATCAAGGAGATCGAAGCGGAAGCCGCTGCCGCAATGAAAGGGGCCTCTACGACGCCCGCAGAGGCGGCTCCGGAATCTCAGCCCGCTCCTGCGGAAAAGATGAATGAGATGAAGAAGCCGGATGCTGCGCCAGAGGGGGCCGCTTCAAGTGATTCAGCTGGCAAGTCTGAGACCGGTGAGGACGCAGCCAAAGCTGACTCCGATCGCTTTGTTGTTCCTCCCCCGGACGCTCCCGATCCGCCCCCCGCAGAGCCTGTCCCACCTCAATAACGTCCAGACCAGCTGAGCTGATTCTGTTGATTGTTAAGAAACAGGGTGCCGATGGCAAATCGGTGCCCTGTTTCTTTTTGTTGCGCTCTTTGGAGTTGGTTTGTGTCAAATTGATGACGACGTGCAGAGCTGAAGGCGGTGTGACTCTTTCCCGTGCGGAGATGAGTGTTTCAGGCCCCTCTCATCCTGCGAGCTGTCTTGATCGCGTGGAAACTGTGGAGCTGGACTCCTGTGACCCAGTCACAGTTTGACTACAAAGAGTGTCTGTAAGTCCGTTTTGCTTAAGTGTTTTTTGCACTTTCTTCATCAGAGGTTCATACTGGTCTATTAGAACTCCCGTCACAGAAATGGTGGTGCAGCAGCTGAGCGAAAGAGAGGGACCAGCCGCGCGTGCAGACTTTTGAATTTGTCTGTAGGCGAGAGGAAGTTGAGTCCGAGTGTTCAACGATTTGCCAAAAGTCAACAAAAGATGACAGATTTGCGGTCATTGATGTTCGAATAATTTTCCAGCGTATGTATGACGTTGGATTTGCTGTTGACTTCGGGTCACTAAGAAAGAGTCTCATTGCCAAATTCCTCAGGTGTTCACCACATCTTCTTGCCGTTCTTCACATGTCACTGGAGGTCTCGTCATGCAACTGTTCCGTCGTCGGGGTAATGCTGCCCGCAGCTCAAAAGGGCTGAGTCGCGTCAGGGTTTGGTCCGCATTCACGCTGATCGAGCTTCTTGTGGTGATTGCGATTATTGCGGTCTTGATTGCGCTTCTCCTGCCTGCGGTTCAGCAGGCCCGTGAGGCTGCCCGGCGGTCTCAGTGTCGAAATAACCTGAAGCAGATCGGCTTGGGGCTTCACAACTATCATGAGACCCATGGATCGTTGATGGGCGGGAGTTATGCGTTATTCAACGCATCTGAAAATAAAGACTACGGACATGGATGGACCTGGCACGCCAGTCTCTTGCCATTTATCGATCAGGCATCCCTTTATCAGGAGGTTCAAGGGGCGAGCGGAATGGGGCATGAGTCTGGTGGCACCAACGACGCAAAACAAAAGCTTGCTGGGGCAACTACGATCGTTGTGTTCCAGTGCCCATCTCAGCCGGATGTACGAAACGGGCCAGCAAAGAATGGATATGCCACCTCAAACTATAACGGCATGGCAGGGACACTGTTGGGGTGGAATGGAGATAACTGCTACAACCCCTCTGGAGGAAGTATTCAGGCCACCACTCCCGAGCACATCCGGCAGCCCGGTGGATGTATGAATGCAGATGGTATCTTTTTCATCAACAGTTCTGTCCGGTTCAGAGATGTGACCGATGGATTATCCAACACGATCTTCGTTGCAGAGGTTGTTGATTCAGGCGGGGACGCCAATCTTCCTGGCGGTTCGGGGAGTGATCGCAAATACTGCTTCTCTGGCGGGGCAGATGGTAACCCGCCAGAAGAGATGACCGAATACCTGATTGCTGCAGAAGGCAACGATCCCATCAATGGGGGAGCCGAAGAAGCGACCGGCAGCTATCACGTCGGAGGAGCCCACTTCTTGATGGGCGATGGTTCGGTCCGCTTTATCTCTGAAAATGTGGCCCACGCTACGGTCTACCAGGCGCTGGCGACTCGTGCGAAAGGCGAAATTGTCAGCGATTTCTGAAACTGGCCGCAGAGGTTTTTTCAGGAATGCGATCGAGCGCCTTCCGGGAGAGATTCATTTCGCTCCCGGGGGAGTGTCTCGGTTCTCCCGGCATTGCAGGTTCTCCCCGCCATTGGACTCTGCAACAAGAGGAGAGGAGTTCGCCTGCCTCATCTGGCTGCAGTGAATCACTCGTATGTTGATCGTCCTGCTTCATTTCTTCTGACGGATGGGAAACCACCCTATGCAAAGATTTCTCGGAACTTTTGCTGTGATGATGCTGACTCTGAATGTCATCGGTTGCAGTCGAGGGCCTGGGGACCAACCCGAGCTGGGGCATGTGACCGGAATCGTGACTTTCGAGGATCAGCCACTTGCGGGCGCTTCCATTGTTTTTCAGCCTGAAGGGGGGAGGCCCTCCAAGGGCAAGACCAACGAAGATGGGAGGTACGAACTGGTTTACATCCGCAATGTCAAAGGGTGCAAGACGGGGATCTGTACCGTTCGCATCACGATGACTGACGAAGAAGATGAAGAGGAGTTCAACGAAGAAGGTGGTGATGGCGAGACATCGACACCGCGACCAGCGAAAGTCCAAAAGGAACCGATTCCTGCCAGATACAACGTCAATAGCGAGCTTGCTGCCGAAGTTCGTCCCGGCCCCAATACGATCAATTTCGATCTGAAGAAGTGATTCTTTCGAAATGCGCCTGGTGGTGCGCAAATTCATGGATGGGCTCAGTTGAGATCCATTCGGCAAACACGGTCTTGAGGGCGACGTCCCGCTCGATACAGAAGAAGAGATCCTGCACCAGAGTTCTGGTGCAGGATCTCTTCCTTATGATGCCGATGATTCAATCTTCTTATTCAATCCCCGGAACCGGGAAATTTCGGGCAAATTCGGCGATCTCGCCGCGGACCCGTGTGGCCACGGAAGTGTCGTCGGGCGACTTGAGGACTTCGAGAATCCACGCTCCGACTTTCTTCATCTCATCCTGCTTCATCCCGCGAGTGGTCAGGGCTGCCGTCCCAATCCGGATTCCGCTGGGATCAAGCGGTTTTCGCTGATCGTAAGGGATCATGTTCTTGTTGACTGTGATTCCCGCACGGTCGAGGGCTTCTTCCGCAATCTTTCCGGAGAGTCCGATTGCAGTCATATCGCAGAGCATCAGATGGTTGTCTGTTCCACCGCTGGCGAGGCGAATTCCCCCTGCCATCAACGTTTCAGACAGGGTCTTGGCATTTGCGACCACTTGCCGGGCGTATTCTGCGAAGGATGGCTGCAGGGCTTCATGAAAACAGACTGCTTTGGCAGCAATAATGTGCATCAGCGGTCCTCCCTGAAGTCCCGGGAAGACGGTCTTGTCGACGGCCTTGGCGTGTTCTTCCTTGCAGAGGATGAAGCCAGAACGGGGGCCACGCAGGGTCTTGTGCGAGGTGGAGGTGACAAAGTCGGCGACTTCGACCGGGTTGTTGTGAACACCGCCAGCGACCAGCCCGGCGTAGTGAGCCATATCGACGAACAGGTAGGCTCCGATCTCCCGAGCGATTTCGGCAAATTTGGGGTGGTCGATCTCTCGCGGATAGGCACTGGCACCAGCGACAATCAGCTTGGGTTTGTGTTCGCGAGCCAGTCGTGCCACCTGATCGAAATCGATGCGGTGGTCACTTTCACGGACTCCATAAGGGACAACATTGTAGAGCTGACCGGAAAAATTCAGGTTCATTCCGTGGGTGAGGTGTCCACCGTGGGCGAGGTTCATCGCCAGAATGGTGTCACCCGGCTTGAGCACGGACATGTAGACCGCCATGTTTGCCTGAGACCCTGCATGTGGCTGGACGTTGGCGTGCTGGGCTCCAAACAGTTTGCAGGCACGTTCCCGGGCGAGCGACTCGACAATATCAACGTACTCGCACCCGCCGTAGTAGCGACGTCCGGGATACCCTTCCGCGTATTTGTTGGTCAGAACGGTTCCAGCCGCCTGCTGAATCGCGGCGCTGGTGTAGTTTTCCGAAGCAATCAGCTCCAGCCCCTCAACCTGGCGAGTACGCTCCTGCTGAATCGCGTCCCAGATTTCCTTGTCAGCAGTTTCAAGGGAGGGAGATGGTTTCGAAGCCGACATGGTCATTCCTGATGTTTCTGCTCCCCACTCAGGTTTCCCCAGCCAGTGGGGAGGGAATGGAAAGCGGGGTGAAATATTCGCAACCGGATCTGCCCGATCATTTTCTGAAATGATCGTTCGCGTCGTTCAGGCGATCAACGGGATTCCAGGAGGATTCCGCGCGTGACCAGAGTTCCATTGCCTGAGGACGAATGAGCACTCAGCTCTCTTCTGCACGGACAGGGGCGTCTGTTGACCTCCCGCCGGGGCAGAGACGGCACACTCTCTTTTTATAGTGAACTTTCTCCGGTTTCGGCAGCGGTCGGACGAGAAATTGCCATTGATGGATTGATGGGGGGACCGTAGGGGGTACGGATTCACCCGGAAATTACCGTCACATTGTCGGAAAGTGTAGACCTGGAATGGAGAAAGGGCCTTGTTCCGAAATTGGAAATTTTTCAGTCCTGAAAACCCGCTGCCAGGTCCTTTTTTTCTGCCTTGCACGTGCCAACAATAGAGGGCCGGAATGAAATCCGCCTCACAGATCGGGGGCCTGTGGACAAAATATACCGGTCTGGTTGAGTCTGCCGACGAGGCGGGAACAAATGGCCGGTTACAGCGGATCTGCCGATATTGAGACAGCCCCCGATCAATTGGGGTTCGGGGCGATGTGCCCGGACCGAAGTCACCCTCCGGTGGCCGTTGTGCATCGGGAGCCTGCGCGAAAGGAAACCGCAGCAGGTCGGGATGTGGGCTCCTCGGATTTCAGGAATTGGCGAATTTCAGAGTGAAAGGGCGGCGGAACGTTGTCACTTCGAACTCGTCAGAAGCTGGGGAAATATCGAATCGAAAAGCGCCTGAGCGAAGGGGGCTATGCGACGGTCTATCAGGCTTTTGATACGATCGAAGGGATTCATGTTGCGCTGAAGATCCCCCGCGGTCCCAAGCCGAGTGAGGAATCGCTGAGGATTTTTCGGCACGAAGTCCGGCTTGCGGCCCGCCTGGAGCACCCCAACATCCTTCCGCTGAAGGATGCCTCCGTCATCGAAGACTATTTCGTCATTACGTTTCCATTAGGGGAACGGACCCTCTCGGACCGCCTGACCCGTCGGATTTCGGTCCGCTCCGCGATGTATTTCGCTGAGCAGATTCTGGAGGCTCTTGCATACGCCCACCAGCAGCGAATTGTGCACTGTGACGTCAAGCCGGAGAATATGGTTCTGTTTGCCGGCGACCGGCTCCGACTGGCGGATTTCGGCATTGCAAAATTTGCCCAGAAGACGATTGCTGGTTCCGGGACCGGAACGATTGGCTATATGGCTCCCGAACAGGCGATGGGAAAGCCCTCCCAGCGATCGGACGTCTTTTCTGCGGGGCTGATTATTTACCGGATGTTTTCCGGTGAGTGGCCCTCCTGGCCTTACAACTGGCCTCCGCCGGGGATACGAAGACTGCGAGCCAAGATTCATCCCGACTTCATTGCATTTTTACAGAAAGCGATCGATGCTGATCCGAGAAAGCGTTTTCGCGATGCGGAGCAGATGAGAAACGCGTTCCTGAGATTGAAGCCGAGGGTCATGAATTATGTCGAACGACGTCGTGCCCGATCCGCATAGTGCGGAGGACGCTGACCAACCTGCAAAGGCCCCCGGCAGCACACCCATCGGCACGATGTCTGAAGTTTCCCTCCACAACGAAGTCGCTGTTGCTTTTCTGCCTCCGGTGGAAGTCCTGCCTGACGTTTCGTCCTCTCGAGTCGCGGAGGGAATGGCAGCGTGGCTGACCTGCAAATCTCCGGGGAAACCGGGGCCTAATGAAGATGCCGTGGCAGCGATCCCGGTTCGGGACAATCGCGGGATTCTCATGGTCGCTGATGGATTGGGGGGGCATCGCGGAGGACGGCGGGCTTCGCAGCTGATGAAGACCGGACTGATTCGGATGGTCAAGCGTCTCTCCTCCGGCATGGCGGAGCCTGTTATCAAGATCAGCGGAGTGGTCCCAGTCCCACTTGCCACAACCAATGATTTGCTCGGTGAGCAGGAATTTCGGTCCGCCATCCTCAATGAAATTGAACAGGTCAACCAGCGGCTACTCCGTTCCCGAATGGGGGCTGCGACGACTCTGGCTCTGGTGGAGATCAGCAAGCGTCGTGTGAGGACCTACCATGTTGGAGATTCAGAAATTCTGATTGTTTCCCAGCGCGGACGCATCAAGTATTCCAGCGTCTCCCACTCTCCAATTGGATATGCCGTGGAATCGGGGATTATGAGTGCGGAAGAGGCCCTTTATCACCCCGACCGCCATCTCATTTCCAATGTCATTGGAAGTGATCAGATGTCGGTGGAACTGGGGCCGTGGATCTCGCTCTCCCCACGCGACACCGTTCTGCTGGCTTCGGATGGGCTGTTTGACAACCTGCTGCAGGAAGAAATTGTTGAATTCATCCGGATTGGCAGACCTGTTGATTGCGTCAGGAAGCTTGCGGAGCTGGCTCGAAAGCGGATGTTGGTTCCGAGCATGAATGTCCCCTCAAAGCCGGACGATCTGTCGATTCTTCTTTATCGCGCGGTGGCCTGAATCAACTGTGGAACTGCTGATAAAAGCGACGGATGTGTTTGTGGTCACATGGTTCCACGCGAGGGTCGCTTCCTGCGAATCCTGCTGCAGTACCCCACAACCAATATCCCATAACGGGGGCCCCCGCAGCCCCCTTTCCTGCCGACGGGAGGACTGTCGTCGCACACGTCAGCAGGGGGATTCAATGAGCTGAGTTCAGCTGGTTGCCATCCATTCCCGAAGGAGATCGATGTTGGCCAGAGCGGCAATCAGGGTAAAGAACAGGAAGGAAAAGAAGAGCCCGGCACATCGGAGCAGCGAAGGCTGAAGCTCCTTCGGCATCAGAGTCCGATTGACGAACAGAACGTGGAGGCTGCTGAATCCAAGGGCGTAATTGTAGATCATTGTGGTGACCTTCAGGAGCGTGTCCCCCTGGACGAACCAGAGTAGGACGACCCCTAGAACTCCAGCCCCCATCAGTGCTCCGAAATAGATCTTTCCGATCCAGTGGGTGTCGAGCTTGCGGAGAACCGGGCTTGCGGTCCAGGCCAGGTCGACCCAGCGACGCAAGGCACCGTCGATGTTGGTCAACGCGGAGGTGGAGAGAACCAGAAATCCGCAAAACAAGGTCATCCCCCAGAAGGCAGGGCCGAGGCTTCCACCAACGGCATCGGCGACTCCCTGTGCGGTCATCCCCGCAGCCAGCCATTTGTCTTTCAGAATCTGGCCACGCGGGAGGAATTGGACGGAGAGCATGCTCGGGAGTGCCATTCCAAGAAAACAGGCGGGCATCCAGACCAGAAATTGTTCTCGCTGGACATGATTGACCCAGCCGAACCAGCGTTTCAGCGATTCCGGAGTGACGCGGAACACCTTCCCCACGTGAGAGAGGGTAATCGAGCGTCCGCCGATGATGCTGGGGATCGCGCCGACCTCTTTTCCCATCCCCCAGCCCTGATCGCGAGTAAATCCACTGATGGGGGTATTGGTTAATCCCCCATTTCCCGCAATGGCCGCCATGGCGGTGATCATTCCGATCATCGAGAAATCAATGGCGGGGAAGCTGGATCCTGTGAACAGGCTGACGAAGAAGTTCTTCATGACCGGAGGCCCCTCCGGATCATCGGTGACAACGGGGAGGGTGCCAAATTTGACGAAACCGCTGAAGATCTCTTTCCATGTGTCAGCTGTCGAATAGCCGATGGCCAGAATTCCCAGAAAACCGACCACGACCACAAGTTTGAAGGTCATGATGATCTTCAGCGACCGATAGACCTTTCCTCCAAAGATCAACGGGAGGAAGGTGAGAAACAGAATCCCGATGGAAACCACTTTCAGGAGAGTCCGATGTTCCTGAGGATTCGGGAGATCCCCCAGGAAAAGGGCGGACAGGGGGATGGCTGCATTGGAACAGAGATACGGGAGGAATGACCCCATATCCAGAACCAGGTACATGAAGAGCCAGAAGATCGGGCCGGGGAGCAGACGGAATTTCCCGGTGAAGATCGGTTCTCCAGTGTAAAGCGTGTACCGGCTGATCTCGATGTTATAGATCACCTGACAGATAATACTGATCGTGGCGAGCCAGAGCAGGGAACCGCCGTAACGGGCGGTCACCAGCGGTCCGGTCAGCCATTCTCCCCCTCCCACCGCTGCGGCGCCCATCACCAGACCGGGACCAAGCATCATCGGGATATGCCGCCATGTAAAAACGGGGGCGGGAGCCAATTCGCCGGTGGTCCAGCGGGGCATCTGCTTCGAGCCGGGCCACGGGGCTTCCCATTGTGTGCTCGGGGATGAGGAATCAGGTTGGGACGTCAGATTATCGTTCTGGCTCACAAATCACCTGGCTGCGCTGCTTCGTTGTGAGTTCTTGGGGTGGGATTCAGACCATCGATTGCGAATTCCGCATTCGATGGACTCCTTGCGTGTCCCGAACTGGGACAGGAACCCTGATGGAGGGATGTTGCCAGGCCCTTGATGAATGAGGGCAACATGAGTGAACGCATGAACTTTCGGAAATGGGTCCCAATCTCGCAAGCCTGCGCGCAGCCTTTTCTGTGATTGTCAGCAAATTGACATCTGCGACCGGATTTCTGCGAAATCTTTCGGACTTGAATTTCGCGGGAAAACGCAGGGCTTGTGAAGAACGTGATTCGCCCTGGCTTCACACTTCGGAAGCGATGTCAGCCTGCTCGGCCATGTTTTCCAGAGTGGTGTCTGTGCTTTCGGGATCCACTTCACGGCACCGGTTGATCAGGATTTCCGAAAGCCAGGCCAGCTCGTTTTTCCATTCCGAGTGATCCATCCCGACCGGGCAAACCTGTGAGAACTCCTCGCAGAGCAAAATCATCCGCAGGCAGTGACGAAAAATGATCCCTTCCTGTTTTGTCAGATCACGTGTGGTGACGTATTGATGAAACGATCCTCCCGATGTGACCAGATCCCCGACGATCCAGACCGATCGGGTTCGTAAATCCTGAACTCCGGGGTATTCGGAATCGAAGAGTCGCCGCATGCGGTCGCCCAATGGAACCGGAAACGTCCGGATGGGCTTGCCAAAGTTGTCCAGCTCCGGCTCAACGGAATCGGGGTCGAGTTCTCGCTGAGTGACCAGTCCCCGTTTCATCAATTCGGGATCGAGTCGGTAACGGGCGAGCGGGCCGGGGGGGAGTTCGGAGGGCCAGGGGACCCGGACACGCGAGAGAATCGAAGTCGGGACTTCAAGAACGCTTTCGAACAGCTGGATTCGTTCCGCGCGATCCGCCAGCCCCAGATGATCGAGCAGAAACATTCCATAGAGTGGATGGCAACTTCGGAATTGCATCAGCTCAGCGAGTCTCGGTGTCGGCACTGCCAGCCGTGGGAGATAAACCTCACGTTCCGGCGGAGGAGTCTCAAGAACTTTGCCTTGTGCTGACGGACGAGATGTCTCCTTGTCTCCCGATTGTGTGTTGGACTTCGACATTGCTGCTTGAAGCAAGGCACCGAACGTCCCTAACGGGGCTGGCTCGTCCTCTGGTGTTTCCTCTTCTGTCGTCACCTCATCCGGGGAGTCCTGCGGCGATGCTGGCCCATCCAGTTCAGCTCCAATCTCCCCTCCGAAGTCATCTTCGTCCTGAGGAGAAGACATTGCTGAAGCCGTCGACAGCTCGTCAATCTCCGGCATCGGCCAGTCTCTTGTGACTTTGACAATCGGATCTTTCGGAGGTGGGTCCAGCTCCACGTAATCCCCGGCAGCGAGAGTCAGGAGAAGTCGAGTGAGGCGTTCGTCCGCCTGTTCAAGCTGTTTTGGCGGAAGCAGACGCTTTCTGTTGAACGTGATCAACCGGCTGACATCCGGAGAGAGCAGAAGCAGGTACGCCAGCAGACGCCACGGGAGCTGGCCTTTGCTCCCAAGATGTCCGGGTGGAGCGTCGATCAGCTTTTGAAATTGCTGTTCCGTCCAGTAGGTCTCATTCTCGTTCCGCTTGGGCATTTTTTTCTTGATGCGTTTTTTGGCGGCAATGAGATTGGGATCGCGTGTGTCTTCTGGAATCTGGTCGTACTGGGCCTTCCACCGGGCAAACTTGACGTCGTCTTCATGGGCCATTGCGAAGACGTAGCCCTTGTTGTCGAACTGCGGGCGACCGGCACGGCCAAAGATCTGATGGACGGTGCTGGCATCGATCAGTGATTTCTTCCCCGGAGGGCCTTTGACCAATGTCGTCAAAACAACGGATCGAGCGGGGAGATTGATCCCTGCCGCCAGTGTCTCCGTGCAGATACAGACCGACAGCAGTTTCTCCTGAAACAGCTTTTCAACACGACGGCGATACTTCGGAAGGAGTCCTGCATGATGAACTCCAACCCCCCGAAGCAACAGCTGTTTCAGTTTGGGGCCAGCTCCCAGCTTCCAATCCCATTGTTCCAGACGGGCTGCCAGCTCTTTCTGTTGACCATCCCGCAACAGACTCCGTCCCTTGATTTGCTCAGCAACACTCCAGCATTCATCCCGATTGAAACAGAAGACCAGAGCGGGGGTCCGGCGGAGTTCTTCTGTTCCATCCTGCATCTGTTCCAGAAAGTCCGGGAGAAGTTCATCTCCCACCCAGGTGAATTCCAGAGGAACTTTGCGTTCATTTCCCTGAATCAACTGAACTTTTCGGCCATGCTCCCTGCGCAGCCACAAAAGAAAGTCCACCGCGTTTCCGACGGTCGCCGAGAGAAGCATCAGACGGACATTCTTTGGGAGAAGTGCCAGCGACAGTTCCCAGACCACCCCCCGTTCCGGGTCATTGAAGTTGTGGAACTCGTCCATGACCACGGACGAGACCTGCGAGAAGTCGAACCCTTCGGGGTGAAGCAGTCGATTAAGAAGAATCTCGGCGACGACGACGAGGATCGGAGCCTGCGGATTGACCTTTCGGTTTCCTGTGATCAGTCCGACATCGTCCGGGGAGAACCCCCAGCGAACCGCCGATTCCTGGAGTTCCTGAAACTTCTGCTCGGTTAATGAGATGAGGGGGGTGGTGTAATAGGCGGTCTTGCGGGTGTGCAGCGCTTCAAACATGGCTGCTTCCGCAATGAGTGTCTTTCCTGTTCCGGTTGGGGCACTGACCAGAATCCCCTCAACGTCGCTGAACCATGCCAGCAGGGCATCTTCCTGGACCCGATAAGGGGAGTATTGCAGCTGGTCCAGGTACATTGCCGCCAGGTCATCTCTTGTCGGAACGCTTGGGGCAACTGGTTTCGCGTCAGACACTGGCACTCCTCTCAATAGTGGAAAGGGAGAGTGTAGGTCCATCGAGAAAAGTTATCGAGTAACTGTTCGGCAATCCGCCTTTCCTGCAGACAATCCGAACGTCCATTGCAGCACGGTGTGGCCCCTGTTTCTACCTTTCCTGTTGCCTCCTTCTTCTCCTCCTCTGTTTCAGATTCAGTCAAATTCAGTTGAAAAACAGAATATTCTCCGATTGAGCTCGTTCCTTCCGGTCCGCTTTCGCGGAACCGGTTCAATCTGCGCGTTTGCTCGTGTGTCGGGCAAAAATTGCTGATCGCCCCGGATTCCCGCAGATTTTCTGCTGAAACTGCCGATTCATACAGGCGAAGAGCGGTGAAAACTGCAGGTCAGGATTCCTGTGGAAGTTGTGTCGCCCTTGGAAATTGAGGTTGAAGAGGCGAAGTGTGGCAATGAGTAGGGATCTTCGCGGGAGTGATGCAACTATGCGACGGTTGATTCTGATTGGGGCGATTGTGGGAATCTTGGGAGGGTGCAAATCGGTTGCCCCGAAGGTTCCTTACCGGTTCTGGAAACCTCGCTCTCTGGCGACCGCGACCACTCCGCCTGATGTGAAGCCCGGACTGGCTTATGCTGATTCTCAATCCGGCCCTGACCGCGAATGGAGCTCTCCCCCCGCAGCGGTGCCCGTGCCTGCTCCTGTGGCTTCAGGATCGATTCCTCCTTATCCCCCGATCGAAGGTCCTCGTCCGATGTCCACACCACCCATGCTCTTCCCGATGGACTGACGCATTCGGAACGGGATCAGGTCCCCTAAGGGACTCATGAAATTTGATGCTGACTCCAGGGACGACATTCGCAGCCGGTTTCTCGCATTGCCGGCTGCGAATGTCTCTTTTCATTCAATACTCACCCCCGCTCAAGTCTTACTCCCCGGCAAAATGACCCTTCAGGTTCTGATGTTTGCAGGTCACATGAGCAGGCAAGGGGAGAATGCGATTTGCACTGGTTTCCTATCCCGGAGCTTGAAAAAGCGGCCAAGCCGTCTGTCCTTCAGCGCCTCGCTGGTTCTTTCGAGGAGGAGGGCTGAGCTGTCGTCGCTCCGAGGCTATCTGACTGTGGATCGGGAAGATACCCGGTCGCCAGTGACGTGAATGTGGCGACCTGCCCGCGTGCCCAGTTCGAGTCCTTTCCAAGTTCTTCGGCGAGAATGGAGGCAACTCGCGGGGCTGCCTTCAAGGCCGCTCCTGCATCCAGAAGGAGGAGACGGCATCGACGGCTGAGGATATCGTCAATTGTGCGGGCCTGCTCCTCTCGAATGACCCGTCGAATGAACTCGTCGGTCACTGTCGATGTTGACTGGGGTTCTCCGGGAAGATCGTGCGGATTGGCACTCAGAGGCAATGTTTCCGTTAAGGAAGGGCGGGCAGCTAATCCCGCTACAGAGATCGCATGATCCACGGTGTCCGCAGCCATACGACGATAAGTTGTCCATTTCCCGCCGGTGATCGTGATCAACCCGGATTCGGATGTCCGAATGACGTGGTCACGGGAAATTCGGGAGGTGGAACTTGTCTTTTCCTCGCTGACCAGTGGTCGCAGCCCACAAAACATGCTGCGAATGTCCCGATGCGTGACTTCCCGATCGAGATAACGGGAAGCGTGGGTCAGCATGAAGTCAATCTCTTCCGGAAGCGGGATCGGGTCCATACTGGGTTCTGCTTCCGGGAGATCCGTCGTCCCGATCAGCACCGCTCCGTGCCAGGGGATGATGAACAGCACTCTCCCGTCATCCGTGCTCGGGAGAATGATCGCTGTGTTCCCCGGAAGGAAGGAGCGGTCGACCACGATATGAGATCCCCGGCTGACTCTCATCATCGGTGGGGACCTGGGATCGTCCAACGCTCGCGTGAAGTCTGTGAAGATCCCCGTTGCGTTCACAACAACCTTGGCATTGACCTTATATTGTCGTCCGGTTTCCATGTCACTGGCGACAACGCCATTGATACGTCCTCCCTCTTTCCGAAGTTGTTCTACCCGCATGTAGTTCAGCGGGAGACCCCCTTGTTGACGCAGCAACGTTGCCATTGCGATTGCCAGTCGGGCATCGTCGAATTGAGCATCATAATACGAGACACCACCCCTCAGGCGATCCATCCGGATCGTCGGGGTCCGTTGCTTCATCTCATCATTTGAGAGCATTCGGGATCGTGGCATCCCCAGAAGCCGCCCGGCAAGAAAGTCATATGCCTTCAATCCAATGGCATAAAAGAGACGTTCTCCAAACGAAAATGTGGGGATCACAAACTCCAACGGCCGGACCAGACCGGGAGCATTTTTCAGCAACAGACCCCGTTCATGCAAAGATTCACGAACCAGCGAAACATTCCCCTGCTTAAGATACCGAACACCGCCATGAATCAATTTGGTGCTTCGGCTGGAAGTCGCCTGAGCAAAGTCCCCTTGTTCCAGCAGGAGTGTCTTCAGACCGCGCGAGGCGGCATCCACTGCTGTTCCCAGACCGGTTGCTCCTCCCCCGACAACGACCAGATCCCATGATGACTGGTCTAGCTGAGTCAGCATTTCATTGCGAAAAGGCATTACGACAATCCCGGAGGTCACATCCAGCAGGGGTGATATCTGGCAAGACAGATTCCCGAGAAGGAATCGAATGTCTCATTCGTTTCTGTCTTTGAGTGAATAAAAATGTTGAATAATGGTATGTCGGCTCCAAATTCCTTTCAATGCACGATTTCAGCCCGTCTATCTGTTTCTGATGACATTGGAAGGATGATTATCGTTGTGTCGAAATGCCGACGCCGTTCTTGACGGTCGATCTTGTCAGGCAGTCCATGAGATCTTCCGTTCATGATGACATGGAAAGTCAATCAGGCGAGAGGGATGTGCGTCGCAATGGCAAATTTGATCCCGCTCTCCTTTCTTTCGGATGGCACTGGAAGCTCGTTCGATGGCGACGGAAACGGCGTGGCGTGTTGTCGTGAAAAATGGGAAATGATGGGCCTGCCTCCAACTTAAACCGGGTGACGAATGGGGGATTGATCGAGTAAAGTGTGATCTGAAATTGCTGATCTGACTTCACAAGCGATTTCGGGATTCGGATTGACCCCAAAAGAATTCTGAGTGGAGACCCGATGGCGTCCTATTCCGACGAACAGCTCATCATGGCGGCTCGAGCATACTACATTGATCAGCTGCCGCAGGCAGAAGTGGCGAAGCTGTTGTCTGTTTCGCAAGCCAAGGTTTCCCGTATGTTGACACTGGCCCGGAATCGGGGGCTGGTCCAGATAACAGTTGCCAGCGCCAATCCCCGCGAAACAGCTCTGGAGGACCAGATTCGAGAGCAACTGGGAATCGAATCGATCGTCATCCGCCCTCTGATTGGGCGGCGAATCCTGGATTTACGACCTTTCGTCGGGTACTTCGCAGCGGAGTCTCTTCGGAACTGGCTGGTTGGAACGAGAACCATTGCCATTGCCGGAGGGCGGACGATTCAGGCGGTCATCGAGCGACTTGTGAAGCATCCCCCCCTGGATCATCCCGATGTGGTTCAGGCAATGGGGACAGTTGATGCCAGTCCCGGGCCGTTTGATGCTGTGGAGCTGGGGCTGATGCTGGCGCATCACTGGGGAAGCAATTTCATCCGCCTGAATATGCCGGCCGTTCTTCAGGATGCTCAAACCTGCCAGCAGCTCTTTCAGTTGTCTCAGGTCCAGCATGTGATGGGGAGGCTGGCAGAGGCCGATGCGGCCCTGATCGGAATCGGAACGTTGACCAATTCCGTTTTTGCGGAACGGGGAGTGATCTCTCCACTGGATCAACTCGAGTTGCAACAGGTGGGAGCCGTTGGAGAAATTCTCGGTCGTTTTTACAACCGTGAAGGGGAAGAGTGTGACACCTCCTACCGTGACCGGGTTGTCAG
>CALLWY010000229.1 GCA_938015865.1 uncultured Planctomicrobium sp. | reverse complement strand
GATGGAGTTTACGGGGATACGGAGTGAGTCATTCGTTGAGTCTGAAGTGCTGAAATCGGAAGTTGGTGTTTCAGCAATGTCTCAAGTCTGGAGTCTTCAAGTTCTTCTGTTCGGCAACAAACGATTTACTCGGGGTAAGCCCCTGCGATCCACTGTGGTTGTCATCCTTCGTTCAGACTGGCACGAACACGGTGGCGAATTTCGCTTTGTGTTGCACTGACACCAATCGCCCCTGCAATCAGGACCAATGCGATTGAGGCCGGGAACAACCACCATCGGCTCCAGCCCATCTGGAGAACAGTCATCACGAGAATCGTATTTGCCAATGCAAGCGGAGTGAGAACCTTCCACGTCAGCCCCATCAGCTGGTCAAATCGGAATCGTGGAATCGTCCAGCGAATCGCCATGATCAGGATGATCACCAGGCACACCTTGGTGAGCAGGACGCCGATCTTAACCAGCCACGCCCAAGCATAGGTACTGTCGGCTTCTGCAATCCAAGGGAATTGCCATCCACCAAAAAACAGGATCGCAGTCAGAAAGCTGACCGTGACAACGTGTGTGTATTCCCCGAGGAAAAACAGACCAAACTTCAACGCGCTGTATTCCGTATGGAATCCCCCGATCAGTTCCTGTTCGCATTCGGCAAGGTCGAATGGAAGCCGGTTGGATTCCGCCAGTGCAGCAACAAAGAAGATCAGACAGGCCAGCGGCTGATACCAGATATTCCATCCCAGAATTCCCTTCTGGGCCTGTACGCTGAGAATTTGCTCGACGTTGAGGGTCTGGCTGAGAAGCGCGATCCCGAGGAGAGACATCCCGAGCGGAATCTCGTAGCTGATCACCTGGGCACTTGCCCGGAGTGATCCAAGGGCACTGTATTTGTTGTTGGAGGCCCAGCCTCCCAGAATGACCCCGTAAACCGAAAGGCTTCCGATGGCCAGTATAAACACCATTCCGATGTCGACATTCGGAGCAATGATGGGCCGAAGCCATGCCGGCGAGTTCTGCACATCGCCAAACGGGACGACCGAGAAGGCCAGAAATGCGGTGAACACCGTGATCGTCGGGGCCATGACGAACATGAACTTGTCGACATGCCCCGGAATCACTTCTTCCTTGAGCAGGAATTTCAGACCGTCTGCAACCGGCTGGAGCAATCCAAACGGACCGACGCGGTTTGGACCGATACGGTCCTGCATCCACGCAGACAGCTTTCGCTCAACGTAAATCAGATACATACATGCGGTCAGAGTCGCTCCCATGACGAGGGCAATCGCCAGGAGTGTCAGGAGGTTTTCTGAGCCGATGAGGTTGTTCAGGGTGTCAATCACGCTTGCACCACCGGATTCTGAGCACCATTGGAATTCGAATTCAGGAAAACACCCAGTTCCCCGAGGTTTCCAGGCTGAAGTGCGGCCAAGGCAGGAATGGCTGTCCCAATTTCCTTACGGAGATTGGCCGCGTGGAAGAGTCCGACGCGTCCGGTCAATTCCCACAGAATGCGACCATCGGGCCGGGCATTTCCGGGCGATCGGATCGACTTGTGGATTTCCTGCGCGAGACCGGCATGATTGATGAAGGTTCCATCGCGTTCGGCGAAAGATCCCCCCGCCAGGACAAAGGTAGCCTGCGGCAGAACAGGCGACGGAAGCAGGTCCTGCACAATCAGGGTCTTCACATTGCTGAATGCTTTGGCTTCGTCGTCGCTGATCCACCCCGCCGGGTCACCGCCGACCAGATAAACCACATCGTAAGCACCCTGCTTTGCTTCGGCGACCACTTCCGCGAAGGGCTTGGTCTTCCCTTCGAAGTGCTGCAACACAAGTCCAACACCATTTCGGTTGGGGCACTTCTCCGCACGAATGGTGAATCGGACAGGTTGGACGGGATTACCGTGCACATCCTTGGGGAAGGTGTCATCGGCCCCGTCGACCCGGACATGTCCCAAGGAGAGGACAACCTTCGGGGAGAGGTTCTTCAACCAGCTCGACAGCAGATAGGCCTCTTCAACGGTCATCCACGGAGAGAGGACCGCTACGACCTTCTGGGGAGCAGTCTTGGCTGCCTGTTCGATACTCTCGCGGACGGCCTTCAAAACGGACGTCCAGTCACGTGATGCGGGCTGTTCTGCCTTGCGGTTTTCCGGGAAGGTCAATCGCTCTTCCGCGTGCAGGTACTTCCAGCCGAAGCGACCTTCGTCGCACATGAAGTGCCCCTGTGCCTGCGGATTTTCGCGAGGCTTGAGACGATAGACCGTGTCGTTGTTCTGGTCGACATTGATGCTGCATCCGGTGCTGCAGTTCGGGCAGACACTGTTCGCGGAATTCAGCCACCAGACTCGTTGTTTGTACAGGAAGTCCTTGCTGCAGAGGGCCCCGACAGGACAGATATCAACAACGTTCCCAGCGAGTTTGTTGTTGACGGGCTCGCCCGGGAAGATGTCGATTTCTTCGTGCGTTCCCCGGTTAATGACCTGCAGCTCTGCGGTCCCGGTGATTTCGCGAGTGAACCGGACACAGCGGGTACACATCACGCAGCGATCGGTGAAGAGCGTGATCTGGTCGCCGATGTAGTCCTTGTCCGGCTTGATGTTCTTGGGCTCCTCAAGACGGCTGTAGCTTCGCCCATAACGAAAGCTGTAGTCCTGCAGGTAGCATTCTCCGGCCTGATCGCAGGTAGGGCAATCGAGCGGGTGGTTCAGGAGCAGGTATTCCAGCGTCGCCTGCCGGGCCGCCTTGACTTTCTCGCTGTCCGCGATGACGACAGTCCCCTCCTTGACGGGGGTCTGACATCCGGGAACGAGCTTCGGCTGCATGACAACAGTGCCGTCCGGTTTGGTCTCACCGACTTCAACCAGACACATTCGGCAACTGGCCACCACGGTTAATTCAGGGTGATAGCAATAGGCCGGAATCTCGACTCCCGCACGGGCGGCAGCCTGAATGCAGTTCAAGCGCTCTCCCGGGGCAAGTTCAACCGGCTTCTGATTGACAAAGGCTGTGGGCATTGTGCAGTTTGCTTCAGTGAGTGGCCATCAGTTCCTGGGCGGGGGTGATCGACCGTCGACCTTCTCGGATATACTCTTCAAATTCGGAACGGAACTTGGTGATTGCGTTCTTGACCGGCCAGGCGGCCCCGTCGGAAAGACCGCAAATCGTTGTTCCCGGAATGATTCCCATTGACCCGGCGACTTCCAGAAGCAGGTCGAGGTCTTCGATCTTCCCGTTCCCGGAGCGGATTCGATCGAGGATCTTCCGCATCCACGAGGTTCCTTCGCGGCAGGGCGTGCACTGTCCGCAAGACTCGTGAGCAAAAAATCGGGCGCAGTTGAACAGGACATCCACCATGCTGGTCTGATCGTCAACAACCACGACCGCTGCGGTTCCCAGTCCGAGACACCCGACTTTTCCGGGACCAGCAAAGTCGAGAGGAGTGTCCAGTTCATCAGCGGACAGGAAGCCCATGCTGATTCCCCCCGGAACAACCGCCTTCGCCTTGCGGCCTTTCCAGACTCCCCCCGCATATTTGTCGATCAGTTCCCGTGCGGTCACCCCCATTGGGAGTTCGACGCAGCAGGGATTGTTCACGTGGCCGCTGACGCAATAGAGCTTCGGGCCATAGCTTCCCGGGTCACGGGGATTGTTCGGATCGGGAGGAACGCCAATGGATTTGAACCAGTCCACTCCGAGCTTGAGAATCTGGGTGACGCAACAGAGTGTTTCGACGTTATTGACGATGGTAGGCTTACGGAAAAGCCCTTCGATCGCAGGAAACGGCGGCTTGATTCGCGGCCATGCCCGTTTCCCTTCGAGGCTCTCAATCAAACCGGTCTCTTCACCGCAGATGTACGCTCCCGCCCCGCGGTGAAGTTGAATATCGAGGTTCACGCCGGTCCCAAAAATGTTCTTTCCGAGAATCCCGGCCTCATAACATTCCTGAACCGCTTTCTGCAGGACGCGGTAGCTTCGCCCATATTCGTAACGAATATAGATGAATGCTTTTTCTGACTTGATGGCATGGCATGCGATGGCGATCCCCTCGATCAGCTGATGAGGATCTTTCTCCATCAGAATGCGGTTGTTAAACGTTCCTGGCTCACTCTCGTCAGCATTCACCGCGAGATAGATCGGTCCGGGGTGATCTTTGGGGAGGAACGTCCACTTCAGACCGCAGGGGAATCCGGCTCCTCCTCGTCCGCGCAATCCAGAGTCCATCACCATCTTGGTGACGTCAGCAGGGGCCATTCCCAAGGCTTTTTTGTATGTCTCATAGCCCCCATCGGCGCGGTAGCCTTCCAGCGACGTGGAATCCGCTTTATGGATACGGGCCAGCAGGACGGGTTGAAATTCAGGCATGGACCAGGACTCAGGTGGTGGGTTCACGATCGTTGCATTTGGGGACGAACAGTCACCAATGCAAATTGGTCATGAAAGGTCTTGAATCAGTTTCTCGCAGGACTCGGGGGTGAGGTTCACATGGCATTCGTCGTCGACGAGGATACAGGGAGCCCCTTCACATGCTCCAAGGCACTCGGCAAATTCGACTGTGATCCGCCCATCTGCAGTGGTCTCACCGGGGTGAACCTTCAGCTTTTCGCACATATGGTGCATCAGTTCTTCGCCTCCCCGCAGCATGCAGGAGATGCTTCGGCAGAACCAGACCCGACGCTTCCCATACGGATTTTCCTCAGTCCGGAAGATCCCGTAAAAGGACATGGTGTCATGGACTTCGGACGGATGCAGTTCCAGAAGTTCGGCGATTTCGCGAATCGCTTCCAGCGACACATGGTGCAGGGCGTGATGCACAATGTGCAGGGCCGGGAGTGTCACGGCGCGCTTGTCAGGATAGTTCGGGAACTCCGCCCGAATCTTCTCCCGGATTTCTTCACTTAACACGGCCATCTGATGAACCTGAGTAGCTTAAAGGAATGTTACCGATCGAGTTCTGCCGCAATGATATTGATACTTCCCAGGACCGCGACCACGTCGCTGAGCTGATGCCCGCGAATCATGTGCGGGAAAATGGAGAAGTGGACAAATGACGGCGGCCGAGTCCGTGCCCGGTAAGCCCGGGGAGTTCCATTCCCAACGATGTAGAATCCGAGTTCGCCGTTCGGAGACTCCGTTGCGGCGTAAACTTCTTCCTGTGGAACATCGAACCCACGATTCGGCATCAGCACTTCGAAATGCTGAATCAGACCTTCGATGCTGCGGTAAACTGCCGGCTTTGCGGGGAGAACGATGTCGGTCGATGCGTCGATATTCACCGGGCCCTGAGGAATGTTCTCAATGGCCTGTTCGATAATCTTCACGCTCTCGATGAGTTCCTGCATACGCACCAGATACCGGGCGTAGCAGTCTCCCCCCTGCGAGCAGACCACCTGGAAATCGAAGTCGGAATAAGCAAGGTACGGCTCATCCTTGCGGAGATCACGGACGACACCGCTGGCCCGCGCGACGGGTCCGGTGGCTCCGAGATTGATGGCGTCTTCCTTGGTGAGGACTCCGATCCCTTTTGTTCGCTCGATGAAAATCCGGTTCCTTGTCAGGAGTTTATGGATTTCCTGATGGACGGGGCGGAATCCTTTGACGAACTTCCGAACCTTGTTGGCCCAGTCCTCATTGACGTCGAAGCTGACTCCGCCGACCCGGGTGTAGCTGGTGTGGAACCGCTGTCCGGAGGCGTATTCAACGATGTCGTAAATCAGTTCCCGTTGCTGGAAGGCATAAAGGAATGCGGTAAATGCCCCGAGGTCCAGTCCGGTGGTTCCGACGTTCAGCAGATGGTCATGCATCCGCATCAGCTCGGCCAGAATGGTCCGCAGAACCTTGCAGCGCGGGGTCAATTCGATATTCAGCAGTTTTTCAACGGCGTGGTGCCAGGCGATTTCGTTGGCCAGTGGCGACAGGTAATTCATCCGGTCGACAATGGTCACGTACTGGTTGAAGTCCAGATGTTCGCCGAGTTTTTCGAAACCACTGTGCAGGAATCCAATATCCGGAACGGCATCGACAACCTTTTCCCCGTCCAGAGTCAGGACGAGACGAAGGGTGGTGTGTGTTGCCGGATGCTGCGGACCGAAGTTCAGGGTCCACAGGTATTCCTGTTCCGGAGAATCGGGTGCTGCGGTCTCGAGCTGGGTGAGTGGCATTGCTGATCAGCTCTCCGCTCGGGTGATAACGGGGAAATTGTGACGCTCGCCGACCCCCTTGAGCGGATAATCTTTCCGCAAGGGGAAGGCAGTGAATTCTTCGGGCAGCAGGATTCGGCGAAGGTCCGGATGTCCGGGGAACACAATTCCGAACATGTCGTAAACTTCCCGCTCCAGCCAGTCTGCACTCTTCCACAACGGATAGACAGACGGCAGCTGCGGATTGGGCGGGTTGACAAACGTTTTGACGATCAGACGTTCGTTATTGGCGACGCTCAGGAGCGAATAAACGACGCCGAACCGGTCTGTTGCTCCCGGGTACTCCAGATAATCGACTGCCGTCACATCGATGAGCATGTCGAATCCCTGTTCAACCTTGAGGAACTCAAGGATGGGATAGATCGACTCTGCTGGAACGACAATCCGGCGATTATCGCGGAACGTACTTTCAGCGATCCCGTTGCCAAATCGAGATTTGAGTGCGTTCAGATCAAACACGTCGGGGCCCCGCTTTCACGACTTCTTCAAGGGTCGGTGGTGTATAGACTTGAAGATCGACCAGCGGCTGCATTTCGCGTGCGCGGCGAATTTCGTCCAGATCGAATGGCGGGGGACCGGTCGGCTGAGTCCGGGAATCGAACTCATTGGCCATGAATGTCCCGGTCTTCTTGATCTTGTCCTGCATTTCGATCAGGGCGGCGAGCAGCTGCTCTGGTCGAGGGGGACACCCCGGAACATACAGGTCGACGGGGATAAACCGGTCGACCCCCTGAACAACTGCGTAGGTGTCGAAAACCCCTCCTGTGCAGGCACATGCTCCCATGGAGATGCACCATTTGGGTTCCGGCATCTGCAGCCAGATTCGCTGCAGAACGGGAAGCATTTTCATCACCACTCGGCCCGCGACGATCAGCAGATCGCACTGCCGGGGGCTGAATCGCATCACCTCGGCACCGAAACGGGCGATGTCGTGACGGGAAGCAGCGGTTGCCATCAGCTCGATTCCACAGCAGGCCGTCGCAAATGGCATCGGCCAAAGACTGTTGGATCGCGCCCAGTTGGCAGCCGCATCCAGTTGGGTCAGAAAGACATTATCAGGCAGACCTACCGCCATCGGAAGACTCCTTTTCGCCATGCGTAGGCGTAGGCAATCGCCAAAGTTCCCATGAAGACCAGCATGACGCCGAACACGGTGCTTCTTAATTCCACAGGAACCCCGGCGTCAGCAAACGCGCTCACTGCCCATGGATAGAGGAAGAGGAGTTCGATGTCAAAGACCAGAAACAAAATCGCGACCAGATAGAACTTCACATCAAATGGCTGACGGGCATCGCCGACCGGGTCCATTCCGGACTCGTAAGGCATCTGCTTGACTTTGGTTTTCTTTCGCGGACCGATCAGATGCGCCAGCGCGATGTTTGTGATCACGAATCCGACGAGGATGGCCCCGTAGATCAGCAGTGGTGGAATAGTTGTCATGCTCGATTGCCAGAGCGCCGCTAAGACGCTTGTTGAGTTCTGGGCTCTTCCGAGAGGAAATTCATTGGATGACTCGGGGTTTGACTAGAGTCGTCCGTAAATTCATCTCGTTATGGACTTTGTGGCACCCGTTCAGGGTGAATTCCCTTCCGTGTCCGGCGATTCGTAACGCTTCTACGTTGGAGATCGTCCCGGGATGTCGCTGGGGCCGCGACCGCTCGATCGGCAGACGTTCAGCGACAGACAGGAGGAGGGCTGCTTCAACACCCGGCAGGAACTCGCCTGTCCGGGGCGGATCGATCAGTCCTTTTGAGGCTGCTGGTGATCCCGTTGAAGTTGCGTGGCAGGCAACATTGAAGACGTTCAGCAGATTTCGCTACGTCGATCCCGAGGGAGGATGATGGGAGCGAAAACTGTCTGAGCTGTTTTTCTTCGCTATTTCCTTAGGCGCGCTGATGATAGATCGGCAGGTCTGTATCAGCAAGTGGGACGGTCTCGTTCTTGAAATTGGGCATCGCGACAGATGTCGAAATGCTTGTCTGTTTCACATCTTCGGGGCGAAATTTGGTCCAGTGAGTTCGCGATGGCCGTGGCTGGGTTTCGGATCTGTTGGGGGGAGGGTCCTGTCGGCTGAGATTCATTTGGGCAACACCGCCGGTTGATTCTGGTTTGTCTTGGAACTGCAGTAAGAGTAGAGGAGTAGCGTCAAGTTCCTGATTCTGGAAAATGTGATCCAAGAAGTGAGAATACGGGTTGAAGGTATCAGTGGGGTTCGATGGGAATGTCCGGAAGGGGCTTCGATGATCGGATATAAAGGTGGGTGGATTGGTTCGGTTGGTCTAAAATCTCACCACTGATACTGGCGTTGAAGTTCGCAATCTTCGGGCTGGATGCGCAAGGCTGGATGTGCCATGATTTGGGCGAATGCAACCACGACCGGTTTTGGGAAGCCTGAAGTGATACGATTCAAGACGCGCTGCGAATTGATGGCCTTAGTCGATGGCCTGTGTGCTGGTTCGCGTCATCATAAAGAATGAATCCATGTGGTTGCCCCGCAATAGATAGACCCGTGCTTTTCTGGAGAATGTGCCGCTATGGCCGGAGAGAAAGCTGTCCGAGAAATGGATGACGTAGCTAAGACAGCCACTGAAGGTTCAATCGAAGGGATCGATTCAGAGGAACTCGAAGAGTGGTTTGAATCGCTGGAAGACGTGCTTCATCGCTACGGTCCCGAGAAGACCCAGCAGCTCCTCGTTCATTTGCGGGAACGGGCTTATCACCGCGGTGTGATGATGCCGTTCTCAGCCACGACGCCGTATATCAACACGATTCCGGTCTCGGAACAGCCTCGCTATCCCGGGAATCTGGAAATCGAGCGACGAATCAAGTCCATCATCCGCTGGAATGCCATGGCGATGGTGGTTCGTGCCAACAAGAAAACGGCCGATGGCGGAGCTGTTGGCGGGCATATTTCGACGTATGCCTCCGCAGCGACACTCTATGAAGTGGCCTTCAATCACTTCTTCCATGCCCGGACGGAAGATCATCCGGGTGACATGGTTTACTTCCAGGGGCACGCCTCTCCGGGGATGTATGCCCGAGCGTTTCTTGAAGGACGGATCGACGAAAGCCATCTGGAAAACTTCCGTCAGGAGATCATTCCAGGGACGGGGCTGTCTTCATATCCGCATCCGTGGTTGATGCCGAATTTCTGGCAGTTCCCAACCGTTTCGATGGGACTGGGGCCGCTCTGTTCGATCTATCACGCCCGATTCCTTCGGTACATGGAGCACCGGGGACTGATGGACACATCCAAGTCCAAGGTGTGGGCATTCCTTGGGGACGGGGAAGTTGATGAGCCGGAATCGCTCGGGGCCATCACTCTGGCAGCGCGCGAAAACCTGAATAATCTCATCTGGGTCGTGAACTGTAATCTGCAGCGACTGGATGGACCGGTCCGTGGGAACGGAAAGATCATTCAGGAGCTGGAAGGGGCCTTCCGTGGGGCCGGCTGGAACTGCATCAAGGTGATCTGGGGCGGAGACTGGGACGCGCTCCTGGCCCGCGATTACAACGCCAAGCTCGTCAAGCGGATGGGAGACATCGTTGACGGGCAGTACCAGAAGTACGTTGTCTCTGGCGGCGCTTACATTCGTGATCACTTCTTCGGGGAAGATCCGGAACTGCTGGAGCTGGTGGATCATCTTTCTGATGAACAGCTCGAGAAACTCAAGCGGGGTGGTCACGATCCGGAGAAGGTCTACGCGGCGTACAAGGCCGCTGTCGAGAACACCAACGGTCCGACGGTCATTCTCGCAAAGACCATCAAGGGGTATGGTCTGGGCGAAGCGGGTGAAGGACGCAACGTTGCCCATAACACCAAGAAGATGAACATTGAGGAGCTGCATCAGTTCCGCAAGCGGTTCAGCATTCCGATCAGCGAATCGGATGTGGAAAAGATGCCGTTCTACAAGCCGGCGGAAGACAGCGAAGAGATCGCTTACCTCAAGGCGAAGCGGGAACAGCTGGGCGGCTTTGTTCCAGAGCGACGTCCGACGAATGAGCGTCTCGATGTTCCGGGGCTGGATGACAAGGCATTTGCCCGCCAGCTCAAGGGGACTGTCGATACGAATACAGAAGCCAGCACCACGCAGGCCTATGGGGCCGTGATTCAGGGACTCATGCGGCACAAGGGGATTGGAGACCGCATTGTCCCCATTATCCCGGACGAGGCACGGACCTTTGGAATGGAGTCGATGTTCAGCACGTTCGGCATCTACTCCAGCAAGGGGCAGCTGTATGAACCGGTCGACCGCGTCAATGGCAGCCTGATGTACTACAAGGAAGCCAAGGACGGTCAGATCCTTGAAGAAGGGATCAACGAAGCCGGTGCGATGGGGTCCTTCATTGCTGCAGGGACGGCTTATAGCAACCTCGGCATAAACATGATCCCGTTCTACATCTACTACTCGATGTTCGGGTTCCAGCGAGTCGGCGACCTGATCTGGTGTGCCGCAGACAGCCGCGCCAAGGGATTCCTCGTTGGGGGAACCTCCGGTCGAACCACTCTGAACGGAGAGGGGCTCCAGCATGAAGATGGTCACAGCCACCTGATTGCTACGACGGTTCCGCAGCTTCACTCCTATGATCCCGCCTTTGCCTATGAGCTGTGCGTGATCATTCAGGACGGACTGAAGCGGATGTATGCCGATGGGGAAGAGATCTTCTACTACCTGTCGGTCTACAACGAGAGCTATGTGATGCCCGCAATGCCCGAAGGGGATCATGTTGTTAAGGGCATTCTCAAAGGAATGTACCGGTTCCAGAGCACCGAAAGTGGCAACGGGCAGGAACACCGGCCGCAACTCTTCGGCTCGGGAACGATTCTCAATGAAGTCCTTCGTGCCCAGAAGATTCTCAAAGAGAAGTACGATATCGGGACGGATGTCTGGAGCGTCACGAGCTACAGCGAGCTGTGCCGCGACTCAATGGACGCCAGCCGGTGGAATCTGCTTCATCCCGATCAGCCACCTCGCAAGAGCTATCTGATGGAACAGCTGGAGGGAATCCATGGTCCCTTCATTTCTGCCAGCGACAATGTTCGACTGGTGGCTGATCAGATCCGCGAGTGGATTCCCGGTAAATATACGGTTCTCGGAACCGATGGATTTGGGCGAAGTGACACCCGTCCGGTCCTGCGACGTCATTTCGAGATCGATGCGGAATGCACAGCCTATGCCACTCTGCAGGCTCTGAGTGAGTACGATGCCTTCGACGCTGCGAAGCTTCCGCAGGTCCTCAAAGACCTGGGAATCGACCCGGAAAAGGTCTCGCCGCGACTGGCGTAGTGTGATGTCCAGCATCGGCATCACGACTCATTGACGATCAAGACGATCAAACAGAAGCCCCGCCTCTTTGGCGGGGCTTCTTTGTTTTTAATGGAAAACCGATCCAGTCCTCAAGAAACAAGTTGACGTGCATATAGTTGATATGTAATTTAAATACGGTCGGACGGGAGTGTTTCCGTTCGGGTTCATGATACCGTTCTTCAAAGGGGACCCGGAATGATTCGTTACGTTTTGACAGCAATGGCTGCTCTGGCTTTCGCGTTGCCCGTTGGAATCGCTCAGGGGGCAGACAAATACACCATTGATCCTGCTCATGCCGATGTCTCATTCAAGATCGGGCATCTGGGGCTCTCGCGGATCATGGGACGATTCAATGAGATTTCCGGGACATTTACGATCGATCCCTCCAATCCTGCTGGAAGCAACTTCAACGTCACCATCCCGGTGAAAAGCATTGATACCAACCAAAAGCAGCGGGACCAGCATCTTCTAACGCCGGATTTCTTTGATGAGGCCAGTTTCCCGACCATGACGTTCGTCTCGAGTGGTGTCCGTCCCGTCGATGGCGGACTGGAAGTCTCCGGAAACATCACGCTCCACGGCGTCACTCGTCCGCTGAAGGTTGTTCTCAA
>CALLWY010000228.1 GCA_938015865.1 uncultured Planctomicrobium sp. | reverse complement strand
ATATTGGAGTTTCCGTTCCCTGTACAAATGCCTGCGGGCTGGAACGCCCGGGTGAAAGACCATCGCACATGGCCACGGCCAACCTGACTGCTGAACCCCATTCCCCTTCCCAGTTCTCTTCCGATGAACTCGCCCAGTTTCATGAGCAGGGATTCGCAATTGTTCGGCAGGTCGCAGATTCCGATACAATTCGGAGGATGCTGGAGGTGACACATTATGGGGTGACGCATCGTGTCCCCCCGCTGGAATTAGAAGCGGAATTACAGTACCCCGGTGCCCCTGCTGCAGTGAACGAGGAGGGGGGCGAAACCGTGCGGCGCCTGAAACAGGCCGCCAGCCGCGATTTTGCCTTCATGCAGTGGTTGGTTCATCCCGGAATTCTTCAGCGGCTCAAGCAGATTCTCGGCGAGAAGGTGGTCTGCCCTCTGGCGCATCACAATTGCATTATGACCAAGGAGCCCCGGTTCAGCAGCGATACCGGATGGCATCAGGATATCCGCTACTGGGCTTTTACCCGCCCCGATCTGGTCAGTGTCTGGCTGGCGCTCGGTCCGGAGCGGAGAGAGAACGGGTGTCTGCAGTTGATTCCCGGTTCTCATCGGCAGAATTATCCCCGCAGCTCGTTTGACGATGCCCTCTTTTTCCGGAGCGACTTGCCGGAAAACCAGCCAATATTGGATCAACGGATTTACGCCGAACTGAACCCTGGGGACGTTCTGTTCTTTCATGCCAGAACGCTTCATGCTGCCACCCGGAATTTCAGTCAGCAGACGAAGTATTCGGTCGTGTTTACGTTCCGGTCCTTCGACAATCCTCCCTTGCCCGGGACGCGCTCATCGGCCAGTCCGGAACTGCTTCTGCACTGATCCTGCACTGGGGCGGGGTGAAGAGTTTGGGCAATCTCTCTCGACATCCTCCCCAATCCTGACGATGATTCCTGCTGGTTGTTGACCGGTCAGAAGGGGAGGTTGTGCGATTTCACATCTGGGCCTCCCTGCCGACCTGTCTCCTGTTGTCATTTTATTGTCTCTCAGACCTCTTCAGGAAATTCAACGTGCGCTGGTCCCAGACGTTCATCCCCACACTTAAGGAAGATCCATCCGACGCCGAAATCCCCAGCCACAAGCTGATGCTCCGGGCCGGGCTCATTCGACAGCTCATGGCCGGGGCCTATACGTACCTCCCTCTGGGGCTGCGGGCTTTGCGCAAGGCGGAAGCCATTGTCCGGGATGAAATGGACAAGGCCGGAGCGATTGAACTCCTGATGCCCGCAATTCAGCCGATTGAGCTGTTCGAGCGGACTGGACGGATTGAGTCCTTCGGGAATGTGTTGATCAACTTCAAGGTCACTCGGCGGGATCACAAGGTCCATCTGGCACTGGGGCCGACTCACGAAGAGGTCGTCACCGATCTGGTGGCCCGCCACGTGACGAGTTACCGCCAGCTGCCCCTGACCCTCTACCAGATTCAGACCAAGTTCCGCAACGAGGAGCGGCCCCGGTTTGGAGTGCTGCGGACGAGCGAATTCCTGATGAAGGATGCCTATAGCTTTGGAACCTCCATTGAGCAGCTCGACGAATCCTATCAGAAGATGTACGACGCCTACTGTCGGATCTTCACTCGCTGCGGGCTCGATTTTGTCCCGGTGGAGGCAGAAAGCGGTCCGATTGGTGGTGATGCCTCTCATGAATTCATGATCCCCGCCAGCGCGGGTGAGGACACCATTCTGCGATGCTCCTCCTGCGGGTATGGGGCGAACGTGGAGCGGGCGGAAACGGGACGGACCCGGACAGCGGTTTCGGCTCCGGCAACTGATGCAAAAGCAATTGCCGAAGTAGCGACGCCGGAAGCGGGTAGCATCGATGCGGTCTGCAAGGTTTTGAAGGCCAAGCCCCACAAGATGCTGAAGACGTTGATTTTCCTGGCGGATGGGGAGCCGGTCGCTGTCCTGATTCGTGGCGATCACGATGCCAACGAAAACAAGATTCGCCGGGCATTGAACGTCTCGACGCTCGAACTGGCCGACGAAGCGACGATTGAAAAAGTGACCGGGGCTCCGGTCGGATTTGCGGGTCCGGTCGGGATCAAATGCCGGGTCATCGCCGACCATGACGTCCCTGCAGTCGTCCCTGCAATCACGGGAGCGAACAAGCATGATTATCACCTGGTGAATGTCGTTTTGGGACGAGACTTCCAGCTCAGCCAGACGGCTGATGGCACGTATGAGACGTTCGACCTTCGCAATGCGGCGGAAGGGGATCGTTGTCCTCGTTGTGAGGGGACGCTGGGGCTGGTCCATGGAATCGAAGTCGGCCACGTCTTCAAGCTCGGGACGAAGTACTCGGTCTCGCTGGATGCCCAGTTCGTTGATGAGAAGGAAGTCCGTCATCCCATCATCATGGGGTGCTACGGAATCGGGGTGAATCGGATCATTGCCGGTCTGGCCGAGACGAAGAGCGACGAGAATGGTCTGGTCTGGCCCATGACCATCGCCCCGTATGAAGTGATTGTTATTCCGCTGAACGTGACCGATCCGGAAGTCAATTCGACAGCAGAGAAGATTTACGCCGAACTGAAGCAGGCGGGGATTGATGTCCTGATTGACGACCGCGATGCACGTCCGGGGTTCAAGTTCAAGGACGCCGATCTGATCGGGATTCCTCTGCGGGTTGTGATTGGTGGCAAGACGCTGAAGGATGGCGTGGCGGAGGTCAAGCTGCGTACGGAGAAGGACCCGACGCTCGTTCCTCTTGATCAGGTCGTTTCGAAGGTGGGGCAGATGGTGCAGGAGGCCAAGCAGGCGTTGTCCTGAGTTGTTGAAATCTGGATTCCTCGGCAGCCGAGGGTGTGAGTGATGTGGTGCTGAGGCTGCTTTCTGTTCATGACGGCAAGCTCCCTGTGGAACGGTACTTCCTCAGGGTCCTTGCCGTCAGGCACTTCCTGTGTCTCGACTTGTCCGTGATGCCGGGGGCGCCTTCATGTTTCTGCCTGACCCGGCAGTGAAAAGGCTCCCAAGTTGGTCACATGGGTTCGAACAGTGGGCCGACGAGAATCAGGTCGCTCGGATTTCCACTTCGTGCCGAATCTCTCCCGTCAGGGATTTGCAGCGGATCGTCAGTTTCTCTTCATCCGCGATTCCTTCGATGATGGTTGCCCGTTCCTGTTGTGGGCCGCCCCCGATCAGTTGGGGGATGGATTGTGATTGGCTGCGGGGCAGGAACTGGGACTGGTGCGTGTGTCCTGAGACGACCAGCTGAACCCTCCCTTTTTCCAGTAAAGGCAACCACAACTCCCGGCAGACCTCCGAGCACATCCAGAAGTCACGTTCCTTCCCATCGCTCTCCCACCAGAGCGGGATGTGGCAGAAGAGTAGACGATAGGGGGCTGCGCGGAACCAGTCCTGTTGGATGACCTCTTCCAGCCACTTTCTCTGCCGTTCTCTCATGGCAGCAAACCCCGCCAGACCGGCGAACACTTCGCGGTCGTCTGGTTTGTCCTCCCCGGTGTCCATCACCAGAGCAGCCACAGGCCCGCTGCGGAATGCGTAATAGAATTGGTCATTCGGCGTCCCCGTGAATTGGGAGACCAGCCGTGCTGCCGGACCTCGGACGTCGTGATTTCCGCGGGCGTAGGCCATTGGCCATTGAGCACAGATTTCCAGTTCCCCCGGCGAGAGATACTGCCCCCGCATCTTGACTGGGGCGTAAACGTCATTGGTCTGGTCGCCGTTCCACAGGAGGAAGTCAGGATCAAATGCCTGCGTCAGCTGCTGCAACTG
>CALLWY010000227.1 GCA_938015865.1 uncultured Planctomicrobium sp. | reverse complement strand
GCCCGACCGTGGATTCGAATTCCAGGTATTCTGAATGATCAGAATCGCCAGGCAACAAAGCTCAACAGCGGTTCGAGCAAGGATGAAGTGAAAAAATATTGGCAGGAGACGCGGCGTCAGGTGGAATCACAGGGACTGTGGTGCGGCGTGTCTGCCTTGGAACCGGGTATTCGATAAAATCTGAGGATGACGGCTTTGTCGCCGATGAGGAAGGGTCGGTTTCGGGACTGCTTGTCGCTCCTCTGCCCAAATCGTTAGATTTCGGTTCAGTTGTTTCAGTGAAATCTACGATTGCCACGCTCCCACCACGAGATTGTCTGGATGTGGGGACAAGAAGGACATTGCTGCACACTTGTCGCATCGCGTTGAAGTTAGAGAATGCGGTGCGAGTTCAGGGATCGGTTTAACGGGCCAAGGAGGCGAAAGACTCAGACATTGTGAAGACGACTTGAGGGCACAGTCGGATGCAGCCAGGACTTTATGAACAGCTTGTGACATTGGCGATCCAATCCGATCTCAATCGTTTTGTTGATTCCCGCCTGTATTCGTTAGCTGATGTTGATCCAGAAGATTCGCATCAGGTGATTGCACAATATCTCGAGCATCTTCTCGCCTCCTCTCTGGCGACGTTTCGAGGTAAGGATGCGACGGATCGTCAAAAGCGACTCGTTGACCAGATTCTGGCAACAATCTCCAATGAACTCGGCGAGGATTGGTCAAATCAACTCAGCATCGCGAGTCCTCTGAAGCGACTTCTGGCAATACACTCTTTACCGCCTGCAGCAGGAATCGAGCGACCGGATACTCCGCTTTCTCGCTCGTCATTGCTCACCGGGACTCGACTCGATCCCAGCTTAGGGAGTCAACTCCGCAAAGAAATCGCAACTTGTGACAGAGTGGACATTCTCTGCTCGTTCATCAAATGGAGTGGCTTACGAGTTCTGCTGGATTGCTTGCAGGAACTCGCTCATCGCGAGTCTACTGATGGGCCTCGGATTCGCGTGATCACCACGAGTTACATGGGAGCGACTGATCCCAAAGCCATCGAGGAACTCAGTCGTCTTCCGAACACGGAAATTCGTGTCAGCTACGATACGAAGAGAACTCGACTTCACGCAAAAGCGTATACGTTTCATCGTGAGACAGGATTCGGAAGTGCCTACGTCGGATCGGCGAACCTCTCGAATGCCGCTTTATCCGAAGGTTTGGAGTGGACCACCAAGATCAGCCATTACGAATTGCCCTACCTGTGGAGCAAAATTGTCGGCACGTTTGAGACGTATTGGCAGGATGATGAATTTCAGATTTATCGAGGCGACGCTCCCGAACGATTGAGGAAGGCAATCAAACAGGAACGAGCGACCAGCTCCGGAGACGAGTTCAATGTCTCATTCGATCTAAGACCGTTTCCATTCCAGGAAGAAATTCTCGATTTGCTGGAAGCGGAGCGGGAAGTTCAGAACAAATTTCGCCATCTCGTTGTTGCAGCAACAGGGACCGGAAAAACCATGATCGCGGCATTCGACTATGCTCGAATCTGCCAGATCAAAGGAGAACGCCCTTCTTTACTTTTCATTGCCCATCGTGAGGAAATTCTCCGTCAGGCCCTGGGAGCCTTTCGCGGAGTGCTGAAAGACCAGAATTTCGGCGACTTGCTGGTTGGAGGCAATGAACCTGAGCAGCAAAGACATTTGTTCTGCTCCATTCAGAGCTATCACTCCAAAGAACTATGGCAACATCCTTCAGAGGCATTTCAGTATGTCGTGGTGGATGAATTCCATCATGCCGCAGCTCCCACATACCGGAAATTACTGGATCACGTTCAGCCGCATATCCTGCTGGGACTGACCGCCACACCAGAACGCTCCGATGAACTGGATATTCTTCAATGGTTTGGAGGAAGAACTAGTGCCGAGATTCGACTCCCGGATGCGATCAATCGCCGATTGCTCTGCCCTTTTCAGTATTTCGGCGTCTCCGATTCCGTCGATCTCGACTCCCTGACCTGGCAACGGGGAGGCTATCGAGTCGAAGACCTTGACCGAGTTTACACCGGCAATGATTTACGGGCACAACTGATCCTGCAAAAGGTTCACGAAATCCTGTTAAATCCGCTGCAAACCCGAGGGCTGGGATTCTGTGTCAGCAAAGCTCACGCAGAGTTCATGGCAAGGTTCTTCAATGAAAATGGCATCCCCGCCACAGCGTTAACCGCCGAATCCCCAACGGAAGAGCGTCGATCTGCTCAAGCTCGATTACGAGAACGCCAAATCAACTTCATTTTTGTAGTGGATCTCTACAACGAAGGGGTGGATATCCCGGAAGTGGACACATTGCTGTTCCTGCGACCCACGGAAAGCTTGACGATCTTTCTGCAGCAGCTGGGACGAGGATTGCGATTACACAATGAGAAAGATTGCCTGACCGTCCTCGATTTCATTGGAGCCCAAAGGAGAGAGTTTCGATTTGCGTCCCGGTTTCGAGCATTAAGTACCAAACCAGCAGCCCGTCTGGATGAAGAAATCAGCAATGGGTTTCCGCATCTTCCTTCAGGATGTGTGATCCAACTGGAGCGAGTTGCTCAGCAACGGGTCCTGGAGAACGTTCGAGAATCTGTTCGGCTCCTCCGTCCACGGATGGTCAGCAGCTTACGTGATCTCGGGCGATACCTGGGGCGAGTTCCCACAATAGCAGAAGCCCTCGATTACTTTGACACCTCTCTGGACGAATTACTCAAGCGGGGTTTGTGGTCCCGATTGCTATCCGATGCAGGCCTGGTCGACGTTCCCTCCGATCCCGATGAAGAACAACTCCAGAAGGGCTTGCGTCGACTCTGCCATGCGAATTGTGCCAGTCAGATTCGTCACTGGATGAACTTCCTGAACACTTTTGAAACAGAGGATTCAGAGGATCGTCTCAATGAAATGTTGCTGGTCAGCCTGTGGGGAAATTCCGGTCGAAACTGGTCGTTCGCCGAAGCGGTGGATCTCCTGAAAAGGAATCCAGCATCGCTAAGCGATCTGCGTTCCATTCTCACCTATCAGCTGGGGCATGCTCCCACTCATCATGCCGGTCAGATCCCCCAGTGTTCAGGGCCACTCACAATTCATGCTCAATACACGCGAGATGAAATTCTGGTGGGATTGGGGCACTGGTCGTTGAAGCATCGCCCTGACCACAGGGAAGGGGTTCTGCACATTCCCCAGTCCAAAGTGGATGCCTTCTTCGTGACTTTGCAGAAAACCGAAGATGAGTACTCACCAACAACGAAGTACGAAGACTACCTGATTTCGCCAGACCGATTTCACTGGCAATCACAAAGCACCACCTCTGTTGATTCTCCCACTGGTCAGCGATACTTGAATCACCGACAGCAGGGATACACTCCCCTACTCTTTGTTCGTGAGACCAAATCACTCCCTTCCGGGCTGTCGTCCCCTTACACCTATCTGGGACCGTGTGATTACCTCTCACACGAAGGAAGTAGGCCCATCTCCATTATCTGGAAGCTGAAATTCCCGGTACCTGCCAGACTCTTTCGTATCATGGCAAAACAAAATGTCGGGTGAGAAATCCACAATGACCAAATCCCAATTCGTGTCTCCAGAAGTTCGTTCTGCCGAAAGTGAGGTAGACGATGCCTATCGCTTAAATGCATTGACTAAACTTCCTTTCGGAAATGCAGGATGGCATTTTTTATGCGCTTTTGGAGGACCAGGCACTTAAGTTCAATATCCTGCAATCTTCCTCTGCATCTCTGCATCAGTTTGCCGCTCATTGTGACAGTTGGTTGAACAATGCCAAATGGGGGATGTTTTGGCTGCACAACGACTGTACAAAAGGTGGAGGCATACCTAGAAAGTTCGATAGCGATGCGTATCAGGCTGCCAGGGAACTAGCAGATCTTTCAGATCGGTACGCCACATTTGAGACAGCATTTACCTATGCATCTAAAGGATATGTAACCATTTTTGTCGAAGGGAATACAATACGCCGTTCGGGTGACCTCACGAAAGAACCGTGCTTTGCGGCTTACGACAGGATTGTGAAACCTGTTGAACCACCGTTCAATATTGTTCCTGTTTTGCGTGACATTTACGACCGAATTGACCGTACCTTGAAGATCTCAAAGGGTCGGTTTCGATATAGCCTTGATTATCGCCTTGTGAATGACGCCGTCTCTGCTTTCATTCCTGTAGTAAAGGACAGATTGCGTCTGCCTCATTCTTGGCAGTTCTCTAGATATTCGTTGAATGACTTTCGTCAACTTTCATCTATTCTTTTTGCATATTCCCTTATCCATTCCCATGCCCGACATATCGCCATGGAGCGAGGATGTGATGGCCTTGGTTTTCTAGATTGCATTATGGTGAGGCGTCTGGAGGAATGGGTTCAACTCCTCTGTCGCGATTCTGGATTGGAAGAGAATCTTGTCAGAGTCATTTTGAGCGATCTGACTTATGGGAACGGCAATATGAGAGCACCGGACATTGCTCTTCAGCCTTTTGTTCCTCTCTTACCTGATACCTTGGGACTTTCCCCACATGTTGTCCTGACAAGTGATCTGGAGCGAAACTTTTCTGTCTTGCTCAATCGGCTTCCTGAAGACAAGAAAATGTACGCCCAGTTGAGCGACGAACTTGAGCAAAAATCTCGTCAGAAAATTCAAGAGACGCTCAAAGGTAATGAATGGCGATTCTGGAATGGGCCGCTTCCAGGCCATCCCGAACTTCCAGACATTGACCTTGCAATTGTGTCTGACGCCCAGAAGGTTTGTCTCATATTGGAAATTAAATCGTTTATTGGACCAGCCGAGGCACGTGAAGTAATTGAGAAATTTGAACATATTATCAAAGGAATTAAACAGATCCAACAATTGAAAAGAAGTGCAAAAGTAGATTTCTCAGTATATGAACAAGCATTGTCTATCGATTCGTCTTTCCTAGTCACTTGGGCGGTAGCCTCAGAAACATCTATTGGCTTGGGAGCCGTACAGGATGATGAAGTGCCGGTGGTATTGATACCGCATTTCATCCGAAAGGCGCTGAAGACTAGTGATTTACGCAAGATGTGTGACTGGTTGAATCAAAGAACATATCTACCTAAAGAAGGGGTCGACTTTGAAGTTGTTGAACAACCAATAATGATTGGAAAATGGACCCTTGAATGGTATGGACTCAAAATTCATTCTGAGAACGTGTTTTGAAATTGCCCTGAATGAGAAAAACGGCTACGGCTCCCTTG
>CALLWY010000226.1 GCA_938015865.1 uncultured Planctomicrobium sp. | reverse complement strand
AGGTCGATCGATCCCCCCAGCGTTTTGACGGGCTGAAAGAACCGGAAATAGCCGAACTCCTCAAAATCGACGGCACGTGTTGATCCGTCGGCCAGAGTGATGCCGTGCGGGCGTCCCATCACAAAGTTGACGCTGACTGCATAAGTCCCGGGCTCAGGCGATCGGCTGGGGGGGAGGTCGTATTGAATTCCAAGAACAGAAGGGGGGATCGTCCCGAAATAGGCGAGCCGGATCGACTCCAGTCCCCGGGCATCCATTTCCCGCTTCAGGTCATGCAGGTTCTGGCCCCAATCGAGATTGGAGTCAATCAGATGCATCCTTCCCCCGATTGGCCCCCCTGCCCATTCATTGAAGTAAGCGAGATGGTTGGGGGCGAACCGCAACGAAAAGAGCGACAACACGACAATGGTTCCCATGACCATTTGCCGGGCCCGCGCGGAGAAAACATTCAGTAATTTCACTGCTCCGCCAGCAAGAATCGCCATCAAGGGGAAGACCATCAGGACGTAGCGAACTCCCAACTGAAGACTTTCCTGACCAGCCATGACGATCAGCAGCAGAATCGAGAGCAGAATGACAGCCACATCCCACCAGCGAAGCCCCCTTCTCCAGCGGAATATCGAAAGGAGCGACAGGATGAACAGCAGTTGCAGCACATGGGGAGTTTTATAAATCAGGGCGAAGAAGAAATAACTTCGGAAGCCTTCGAGACTCCATTGACCGTTCAGAAAAACAGGGTGCTGGCCCGCCATGACGCGCCGCTGTTCATCGATCCCAAGGAGATAATCCCGGGGAACCAGAATGGGGAGCGATGGCATTGACGAAAAGAGCTGCTGAATCCCCTTCAGTCCTTCTGACTGAAAATCGAGCTGGGCAAGAGGAGTTGTGATCCCGTTCATCCGGTAGTTGAGGGAAAGAATCAGCCAGGAACACGCTGCCATGATGGCAAATTGAACGGCAATTCTCCCCACTCCCCGCCAGCCCGACTGCTTCGCACACCGAACCGCCAGTGCTCCTGCAATGAGCACGATGAATGGGAGAAGCAGTAACGATGTGAACTTGGTGGCGAGTGCGATCCCAAGCAGGGTTCCGCAGAGAACGGCACGCTTCCACTCGGGCCTGTCTCTCCACCAGAGCCCTGCTAATAGCGTCGCGACAAATCCGAACATCGCTCCCGCATCCGGCGTGACCACGCTTGAGTAGCCAATTACATTCGGACAGGTCACATAGAGCAGAAGCGAAAGTAGCGCAGCATGTGTTCCCCAGAGACGGCGACTCCAAAGATAAACAACAATTCCGGTTGCTAATGGCCAGATAAGATGAAGCACTCGTCCCCAACGATACCAGAACTGAAAGTCCCCCGGGTGATCTTCAACGAATTTCCTCCCCACATCCTGACCAGTGACGTTGGGATCGATCGTCACATTTCCTAGCGCCAGCGGGACAGCCCCCCACATCCGTGTTAATGGTGGATTCACGGTTTCAATATCAAATCGCCCTTCCCGAAGATTTCGTAATCCGACCGGAAGATGCCAGATCTCATCATGCGTCACAGTCAGCGACAATGCTGCATGAAGGCAAAATCCTAGCTGGAGCGTCAGGAGAAGAACGACACAGATCAACTCGCTACGTGGGGAAATGTCTCGGAGCGGAGTCCCTTCAGGAAGCAAAGCCGGAGATGACGTTTTCCTTGTCGAGGCAGGTTTCAACACGACATTCTCCCGGGCACATCAGGATTCACAACAAAGTATGACGGGCATCAGATTCCCTGATTGAAGGGACAGCATTCCAGTTCCCTGGCGTCGATATGGGTGCAAACAAAAACGCCGCGGGTGCATTGTGTTCGCCCCCGCGGCTTCAGATCAATTCATTCTTGAGCTGATGACTCAGCTGGAGATTTACTCCCCTGCCCCTTTCAGGAATTCCTCCAAAGCATCGATCCCTGCCTTGAGCGCCTCCATGCTTGTAGCAAAGGAGAGGCGAACATATCCCGGAGCACCGAAGTCATCTCCGGAGACCAGAGCGACGTGAGGAACTTCCAGAAGGGCGTCACAAAACTCGCTAGAGTTCTGAGCCACTTTCCCACCGGGAAGTTTTTTGCCGAAGTAGCTGCTGACATTAAAGAAGACGTAAAATGCGCCTCCCGGCTCGGCAAAGCTCAATCCCGGAATCGCCTTGATCCGGTCAACGACGTAGTTCCGCCGTTTGGTAAACTCAACAAGCATCTCCTTGAGACTCTCCTGCGGACCGTTGAGTGCTTCGACAGCGGCGTACTGACTAATGCTGCAGGGATTGGAGGTCTGCTGGCTTTGCAGATTGCTCATTGCAGTTGTCAGCTCGACGGGGGCGAGCGTCCAGCCAATCCGCCAGCCGGTCATTGCATAGGCTTTGCTAACCCCGCTGACAATAATCGTCAGGTTCTTGACATCTTCGCCAAAAGAAGCGAAGCACCGAAACTCCGAGTCTCCGTAGATCAGTTTCTCGTAGATTTCATCCGCGAGAACCGGAATCTGGTGTTTCACAGCGACTCGGGCCAACCCTTCCAGCGTGGCCACCGGATAGGCGGCTCCCGTGGGATTGCAGGGATTGTTGAGCATCAACAAACGAGTATTGGGAGTAATGGCTGCTTCAAACTGCTCCGGTGTCAGACAGAACCCGCTCTCTTCGGTCGTCGGAACAAGAACCGGCGTGGCCCCGGTCAATTCCACCAGAGCGCTGTAGCTGACCCAATAAGGTGTCGGGATAATCACCTCATCTCCGGGACCGCACAGCGAGGCGATCACATTATGAATTGCGTGCTTGGCCCCGTTGGCAACGATCACCTGATTCGGTTCGTAGCTGAGCCCATAATCCCGCTGATACGCAGCACAAATCGCCTTTTTCAGTTCAGGAATTCCGGTTGCCGGGGTGTAGTGTGTATGTCCGGCATCCATGGCTGCCTTGGCAGCATCACAAATATTCTTTGGGGTGGGAAAATCGGGTTCCCCCAGCGTGAATTCATGTACCGTCACGCCAGTCGCTTTCAACGCTTTGGCGCGGGCAGCAGCAGCAATGGTGGCGGAGGGTTTCAGTGACTTGACGGCAGCGGAGAGTCGCATGGAACGCAATCTGGTTGTTGTCCGGAACGAACCGGCACCGGGACAGGCATCCGCTCTTCCGGTCCCAAAAGTCTCCGGGGTGGGCGGATTGCCGAAATTTTCTGCGATTCTTGAATGCCGACGTGACAGAATCAAGCCACTCTCGAGAGTTTCGTAAATTTCGAAGAACGCACACCTTCCCAGTTTCACGTCTCTCGGGCAGTCTTCTCCTCTGATTTTTTGATGGCTGATGACCAGACAGGGTGTAGACAGCAATGAAATTTGATGGACAATCTGTTTCAGGAGGGGGAATGTGATGGCAGTTTTTGATTGAATGGCAATGCCTGAGCGAGTTGGTTCGGTACTGGGCCGGTTTAGTGCGGTCACCGAAACGAAGGATGGCAGACAGGCAATCGCTTCTCCCACTCTTCAATTCATGTTGATGTCGTCAAACAAGAATGGGACTCGACTGCCCATTACGAAGACGCCACGACTGGAACGACACCCATTGAATCTTCTACTCAGGAACAGCAGTGATGCCGCATTCAACAACTGGTCGTGATTATGATCGTGATCGCCCGTTTCGCCGCTGGATCCCCAGTACATCACTTCACGCGTGGAAGCAGGAAGTCAACGATCTCGTGGAAAACCTGATCGGCGATCCCCTCGCATCATTCCGTGGCGATGTCCCCCGGCTGGATATTGCGGAATCGACAGACGCCATTGAAGTCACGGTCGACCTGCCTGGCTACAAACGGGAAGAGATTCAGCTCGAAGTCGATGAGCAATCCCTGATACTCAAGGGATCGCGGCAGGTGGAATCATCAAGTCCCTCAAGCGATTTGAAATATCATCGCATTGAACGTCGGGATGGGGAATTCTCCCGGACGGTCTGGCTCCCCTGCCCTGTTCGGCAGGACAATATTCAGGCAGTTCTCTCCAATGGAGTGCTGAAAATCCGTCTGCCCAAGACGCGAGAATCCACCCGGAAGAAGGTCGACATTCAGGAAGTGGTGAACACCGATCCGCCGGTGTCGTAATCGTCCAAGATTGCCCCCTCATTGATGTCGCCTTGATCCACGATTTCATCCTGTCCCGGTCCGTGCCCTCTGTCTAGAATTTCGCACTCTGCGGAATCCACTGCAGGACCGTCCCCGTTCGTGAGCATTGCTGCTCCTCCGGAGCTACTCCATGATCAACATTCTCGTGGTCGATGATTCCGTCATGGATCAAAAGATTGCGGCCGGCCTTTTGCAACGGGAAACCGACTGGAGAGTGGAATTCGCAACGAATGGCGAGTCCGCCTGGCAACGCATCCAGAATCGGGATCTCCCGCTTCCGGATGCCATCGTCACCGACCTCCAGATGCCCGACATGAACGGTCTGGAGTTGGTTCGGGAAGTTCAACGGAAATTTCCCCTCCTTCCAGTCGTGCTGATGACCGCACAGGGAAGCGAGTCCATCGCAGTGGAGGCCCTCCAGCTGGGAGCGGCCAGCTACGTTCCCAAATCCCAGCTGGCCTGCCAGCTCAAACCGACGATCCAGCAGGTCCTCGCACTGGCCGGATCACGGCGTAATCGTCGCGATCTTTTTCGGCACATGACCACCATGAAGGCGAGCTACGTGCTGAGCAACGATCCCGCAATGCTGACATCACTGGTCTCGCACCTGCAGGACATCCTTCGGGATATGGGAGTCCTTAGCGAAAACGAGCGGCTTCGCGTGAGCGTGGCTCTGGAAGAAGCACTTCTCAATGCGGCCTATCATGGAAACCTCGAGGTCAGCAGCAATCTGCGGGAAGAAGACCACCAGAAGTTTTATGACCTGGCCCGTGAACGATCGCAGATCGCCCCTTATAAAGATCGGCGGATTTTCATTGATGTACGGATCGACCAGGAAGGGCTGCAATACGTGATCCGGGATGAAGGACCGGGATTCGATGCACAGACCCTTCTGGACCCGACAGACCCGTCCAATCTTGAGCGTCCCTGTGGCCGGGGCCTGTTGCTGATGCGGACATTCATGGATGAAGTCCGGCATAACGAACGGGGGAACGAAGTCACCATGGTCAAACGGGCCGTTCGAACCAGTGCCTGATCCCTCCCCCCTGCTCTCCCGTCCCAGGGAAGGTGGACCTTCCTGCCCACTCTGCTTCCACATGTTCTCTCCTGCTCATTGTGAGAGACACAGGAATTCCTGACAGCAACTCTTATGGCTGTCTCCGGAATCGGTGTTACAGTACCCTGATGCAAACCTGACACTGTGAATCACTTTCTGCGAATGCTGCACCATGAATTCGCTCTCTGTCATTACAGCCCTCCTGACGGACCCCGGGCGTCGGAGGAACCTTCTGTTCCTGTTACGCCTGATACTCGCATTCACAGGGATGGTGCTGATCTATTCCATCCTGTTTCATTACGTGATGGCCTATGAGGGGCGTCAGTATTCATGGATCACAGGGGTCTACTGGACCCTGACGGTCATGTCGACGCTCGGATTCGGAGACATCACTTTCCAATCCGATGCCGGGAAGTTGCTGTCGGTGATCGTTCTCCTGTCGGGGACCATCTCCATGCTGGTGGTGCTTCCGTTCATGTTCATTCAATTTTTCTATGTCCCCTGGCTGGAAGCACAGGCGGTCGCCCGGACCCCCCGCTCTCTTCCTCCCACCATGAAAGGACATGTGATTCTGACCGGCATGGGCCCGGTGGAACAGGCGCTGGTCCGCCGACTGAACCGTTCCCAGGTCCCCTATGTACTCCTTGTCCCCGAACTACAGGAAGCTGTGCGTCTGCATGATGAAGGTTACAAGGTCATGCTGGGACGCATTGATGACACCGAAACCTATCTGAATGCACAGGTCAAACAGGCCGCTCTGGTCGTCGCACTGCAGAAGGACACGACGAACGCCAACATCTCCTTCACTGTTCGAGAGGTTTCGGACGAGGTCCCGATCGTTGCATCCGCAACACAGGCTGCCTCGGTCGATATTCTCGAACTGATTGGCTGCACCAAGGTGTTGCAGCTCGGAGAACGGCTGGGAGAAGCACTGGCTCGCCACGTCGCTGGCCGGGATGCCCGTTGCCGGGTGATTGGGCACTTCGGAGAAATGCTCATTGCCGAAGCCATTGTGGCAGGAACACCGATGGTGGGACGCACCCTGCAACAGATTCGACTGGGGGACCATGCCAATGTCACCGTTGTCGGGATCTGGGATCGGGGCAAATTCGCCATCGCCGCTCCCGATTCCATGCTGACTCCCACTTCTGTCCTCGTGCTGGCAGGGACTCGGGCCCAGCTGGATGAATATGACAGCCTGTTCTGTATCTACCGCGACACCACCGCCCCGGTCATCATTGTTGGAGGGGGCCGAGTCGGCCGGGCCACTGCAAGAGAGCTGACCCGACATGGGATTGACTACCGGATTATCGAAAAACTTCCCGAACGGATTACCGACTCCGAGCACTTCATTCAGGGGGATGCAGCGGAACTCGACGTTCTGAACGCAGCAGGCATCATGGAGACCCCCTCCATTGTCATCACCACTCATGATGATGACATGAACATTTACCTCGCGATTTTCTGCCGGCGCCTGCGCCCCGATGTGCAAATTCTTGGACGGGCCAATCTCGACCGGAACACCAGCACGTTGCATCGCGCAGGGGTCGACTTTGTGATGTCCTACTCGTCAACGGGAGCCAATGTCATCTTCAACCTCTTGCAGCAGGGCCGAATTCTCCTGCTGGCAGAAGGACTCGACATTGTCCGACTCCCCATTCCCAAAGCGCTCGTCGGGAAGTCACTGGCCGAAAGTCAGGTCCGGCAGAAAACCGGATGCAATGTCGTTGCGGTTGTTAATGAGAAGGGAGAGATTCAGGTCAACCCTGCCCCCTTCCAGCCACTCCCCCAGACCGGAGAACTGATCGTCATTGGTGATGCGGATTCCGAGACACGATTTTTCGAAGTCTGGGCTCACTCCTAGCAGGTTGCAGAACCCGGAAGGACCAGCGTCCTTGAAAGAAGACAATTCCACGATGGGAATCGGTTCTCTCCTGGGAAAAAGAGAATTCATCGCAAAGACGCGAAGACGGAGAGTTGCAAAGAGAATAAAGAACAACGTCTTTTCAAACGCATCTCACGAACATATGGCGTTCCAGAAGTCATCAACACTGTGATGGAGCGACAAGTGACCGCGGCACTCCCCTGAGGCAGGGGCCAAGTCACACTCTGCGTCCCCGTGCCTCTCCGACTCTGCGTTTTCCTTACCAGATTGCCGACCCCGGCAGAACGGGCATCCCGTCAGGTTTCCGGCTGCAATTTCTTCCTGCAAACGAATCTGCCAGATTGACAGCGAAACGGGGAACCACCGGCCCCATTCGGCCAAATTGGTCCACATCCCGCAACACCAGACAAACAGTAACCCTATAAAAGCCAACAACTTACAAAAGAGAACACCTCTTGGCACAGCGTTTGTAGTGTGACTTGAGAAAAAATCGTCCCGCAGGCCGCGCGGAGAGTCTATTCGCTCGCAGCCTGTCGAAACGTGAACGCTGACATTTTCATTGGGGTGAGGAGTCATCACACATGGCGAAGAATGCCAAGAGCGGAACCCGGATTGTTCCGTTGGGAGACAAAGTCGTTTTGAAGCGGCAGGCTGCAGAGTCCACCACCGCCGGCGGAATCGTTCTTCCGGATTCCGCAAAGGACAAGCCTCAGCGCGGGGAAGTCATTGCCGTTGGCGATGGCCATACCAAGGACGACGGCACCAAGGTCCCCCTGACCGTCAAGGAAGGAGACCGGGTGATCTTCTCTTCTTATGCCGGTGATGAAATCAAAGTGGGCGACGAAGAGTATCTGCTCCTTCGCGAAAGCGACATCCTCTGCACCTACTAGTCTTTTTTGTGCAGGGTGAGCACTGAGTCCCCTTCGGGTCTGAACGGCAAATCAGCTGCAATCAACTGGCCCGAACAATGAATACAGAATGCATTCAACTGAATGCATCACCTTTCAAAACAGATATCTTTCCTTGGAGAAATTCCTCATGGCCAAAATGATTGCTTTCGATCAGGAAGCACAGGAAGCGATGCGACGCGGCGTCAGCAAACTTGCGAAAGCCGTCCGCGTGACCCTCGGTCCCAAGGGCCGGAACGTCATCATCGAGAAGAGCTTTGGCTCCCCCACCGTCACGAAGGACGGTGTCACCGTTGCCCGCGAAATCGAACTCGCTGACAAGTTCGAAGACATGGGCGCCCGCATGGTTCGGGAAGTCGCCAGCAAGACCAGTGATGTCGCTGGGGACGGAACCACCACCGCCACGATTATGGCGGAAGCGATCTACAACGAAGGGCTGAAAGCCGTTGTCGCTGGGGTCTCTCCGCTGGAAATGAAGCGGGGAATCGACAAGGCAGTGAGCGCCATTACGGAAAAGCTCAAGGAAATGGCCATCCCCTGCCGCGACAAGAAGGCGATCGCCCAGGTCGGGACTGTTGCTGCCAACGGCGATGAAACCATCGGAAAGATTCTCGCCGATGCAATGGAAGCCGTCGGAAAGGACGGGGTGATCACCGTTGAAGAAGGCAAGTCCCTGACAACTGACTTCGAAGTTGTCGAAGGGATGCAGTTTGATCGCGGGTACCTCTCTCCGTACTTCGTGACCGATCCTCAGGCGATGGAGTGTCTCCTCGAAGACGCTTACGTCCTGATTCATGAGAAGAAGATCACCAACATCAAGGAACTGGTTCCAGTTCTGGAAAAGGTGGTGAACGCTGGCAAGCCGCTCCTGATCATCGCAGAAGATGTCGAAGGGGAAGCTCTGGCCACACTGGTGATCAACAAGCTCCGCGGCACCTTCAAGGTGGCTGCCGTCAAGGCTCCAGGTTACGGAGATCGCCGCAAGGCCATGCTGCAGGACATCGCCATCATGTGCGGTGGACAGGCTGTCTTTGAAGATCTCGGAATCAAGCTGGAAAATCTCCAGCTGTCCGATCTTGGCCGTGTGAAGAAGGTGGTCATCAACAAGGACAACACCACCCTGATCGAAGGGGCTGGAAAGACCGCCGACATTCAGGCCCGTATCGAGCAGATCAAGAAGGAAATCGAAGCCTCCACAAGCGATTACGATCGCGAGAAGCTCGAAGAACGCGTCGCCAAACTCTCCGGTGGTGTGGCTCAGGTGAACGTCGGAGCGGCCACCGAATCCGAAATGAAAGAGAAGAAGGCCCGCGTGGAAGACGCTCTGCACGCAACACGTGCTGCCGTCGAAGAAGGAATTCTCCCCGGTGGAGGGGTTGCCCTTCTGCGTGCCTCTCTGGCTGTTGAGCCAGGCAAGCTGACCCATGATGAAGAAGTCGGTTTCAACATCATCAAGCGAGCCTGCCGCGCTCCGCTGACCCAGATTGCCAACAACGCCGGGCTCGATGGAGCAGTCATCTGCGATCGCGTCGCCGAGCGGAAAGGCAACGAAGGCTACAACGCAGCGACCGACACCTACGAAGACATGGTGAAGGCCGGTGTGATTGATCCGGTGAAGGTGACCCGCACCGCCCTGCAGAACAGCAGCAGCGTCGCTACCCTTCTCCTCACCAGCGATGCCCTCATCGCTGAGAAGCCGGAGAAAAAGAAGAAGGGGGCTGGAAGCCACAGCCATGACGACGACATGTACTAATCAGCTCACCTGATTGGTCATCATTCAAATGACTCAGCCCCGGGGACATCTTTCCCGGGGCTGTTTTCATGCGCGCATACAATTCCTGACAGAGAGTCTCTTCAACTTCATCGATGAATCGGGAACTCAGCTGCGGGACTCAATCACGGGGCCTGAAATTCAAGGCTGCTGGCTGAGGACTTCCAGAAGCAGAACATCGGGTGTTCGAATCCCCGGACGGGCTTCCCCGGTTGGGATCGCGAAGCGGTTGTTCTTCCAACGAGTCGTTCCGGTGGTGACCGGGATCGCCACCGGGGGCCGGGATGCTGACTCAACAACTACAGGGGCAAGATCGCGAGGGACATCAGCAGCAACTCTCCACGAATTCGTTTTGGCCTGATAGATCAGAGGCGTCCGTGAAAACCCAGGATGACGCTCCCTGAGCGTTCCTGCAATCTCAAACAACTCCCCATCGTCTCCTCCGAGAATCAACAGCTGGTCCTCGCTGATCGGCACTGCAGGAGAAGGAGCCGCCACGACCGAGCGAGGAAGATCGGGCAACCGGCTCCACCCCTCCCCTGCCCTATATCGCCAGCCGTCGTTCAAAAACCGGCGAGTCACTTTTCCGTCCGCAGTTTCGATCAGTTCTGCCCCGCTGAAGAGATAGAAATCTCCATTCAGACTCCCAGCCACAGCGAGCATGCGCGGCGGCCCCGGCCAGCTCTCCAGTTCCTTCCATCCCGACGAAGGTTCATCAAGATTGAGAGCAAAAAATACAGAGCTGGCTCGATTCGCGGTGGGAGACTCCTGACCGCCAGCGACATAAAGCGTGTTTCCCACCAACGCCCCTGCTCCCATTGCGACCGGAACCGGCAAGGCTGGAAGAGGACTGCACCGAACATTTCCGTCTTCAACCTTCAGGAAAAATGCCTCAGCGGAATGCCCGTGTGCATCACTCCCTCCGACACAAACAATTCCCCCTTGCCAGTTGGCGGAAACTCCATATCCCAGAGGGCGCGGCAGCTTGCCCACCCGCTTCCACTTCCCGTCTGGAGAACTCAATGTGAAGATATCGTCATGCCAGACTTTGGCGTGCCCCTCCCAGGGAGGCCCATCCGGGAAATTCGCCCCTCCAGCAACGACAAGCTCTCCGCTGCTCACGCCGACAAACGGACCAGCAAATCCAATGGTCCCTTCAATGGGGGACGCAATGGACCATTTCAATTCTTCGGACGTTGCCAAGAGAGCATCCTCTGCGGGCAACAGCGGTGAAGCATTCACCAGAAACACAAGCGCGGCGGTGAACAACAAAGGGAAGGAGAATCGGCGATCGAGCAATGTGTTTGCCACACGAATCACCCGCAAAGAAAGTTGGCAGTGAGTCCCCAGTGTGACCTGAACTGCTAAGTTCACTTCCACTGGCCGATGCATTTTATCAGAGCCCCCCAAGGCGAGTTCTTCCTTCGGCTCATTTGCCCGGACGACGAAGCCATCTTCTCCCGGTCCGTTCATTCAGTGAACGGGAACAGCAACGGGCGACTTCCCCTCGACAGGCTGCAAAATCCCAAGGGCCTGAACCCCTTTCAAAAGGTCTTCCTTTTGCGAAGACGACAGAACCGCCAACGGCTTTCGCACCGGACCACAATCATATCCACACGGCCCCATGATCCATTTCATTGCCGGAAGCCCCCCTGCCCTGAGGAGCAACCGGATCATGCCATTGGCCTGTGCCTGAAGTCGACGACATTCCTGGAGATCGTCAGCATCGAACGCGCTGAGAATCTGCCTGTAGATTTCCGGGGCAATGTTGTATGTCGAACCGACGGCCCCGATCGCCCCCACTGCCAGAGAGGGGAGCAGCATCTCATCATGCCCATACAGACAGTCAAACCGTCCATTTTCCAGTTCGACACAGCACTGAAATTCCCAGATTGCAGGAGAGGTGAACTTGACGCCAGCGAGGTTCGCAATGCGCTGGCCGGCATGAGACAGGAAATCAGGCATGTCAACATTCACGCCGGTTACAGCGGGGATGTGATAGTAGTAGAACGGAATCCCAGGTGCTGCTCCAGCGATCTCGGCAATGCAATCAGACAGCTGCGCGACTGTATTGATTTTGAAGTAGCTGGGGGGAGTCGCTGAGATGGCAGTGGCGCCCGCTGCGGCTGCATGGGCAGCAAGAGCACAAGCCTCCCGAATACTGTTATGCCCCACCTGAACAACTACGGGCTTGCGTCCCCCCACAGCCTGAATGAACGCCTCTGCGACGAGTCGACGTTCCTCATCCGACATCGAGACCCCTTCTCCTGTCGATCCACAGACATAAAATCCATCGACTCCCCGCGACAACAGATGATCGACGTACCCGGGAATTCGGTCCAGATCGATATCCCCATTCTCGGTCATCGGAGTAAATGTGGCAGCGATGATCCCGGTAAGGCGTTCCTGCGTTGAAAGTGCGTTCGATCGGATCATGAGTATGCTTCAGACTGAATGACGAGGGGAGAGATGCCAGCGCTGTGATTTTGCCTTGAGTAAAAACTGAAACAAGACCGTTAGTGCGGTGCTGAAACGCCTGCGGAGTCTTTCTGTTCCCCGGTCAGCCAAGCCAGATTCAATCGAATCAGCTCCAGTCGGGAAGGAATACGCACCCCGTTTTCCTCACGGGCATTGCGTTCATACAGACAAAGAATGGTTCCATCAGAAAGCACTGCCAGATCGCTGTAGGCACTTGGACCGGAATCGATGACGCGGGAAATTGGCCAGGTTTCTCCTTCGTCTTCGCTGAGTCGAAGTGTCAGATTCGCCCGCTTCCGGTTGGGAGAATCAGGGTTGCTGAACAGGATGCGATTTTTGCCTTCGTCCCCAACACGTTTCGAGAAACGAACCAACCCGGCCATACAGACAGGTTCCGGAAGGTCTGGAACATATCGTGGACTCCCCCACCCTGTTGCTCCATCAGGACCGATGACCTGAACGCGACGATGGCGCGACGATGGGACACGAACACTTAATAACACCCGACCGTCTGCCAACTCGACGGCAGACGTTTCATTCGGATTTGGAAATTCCTTCGTTGAGGGAACGGCAATCTCTCCTGCCTGCCAGGTCTTCCCATGATCGTCGCTGAAGATGGTCGCAGTCACGCTGGGATTGTGTGCTCCTGTCCCATCGGCCGTTGAAAGCCAGACCGGAACAAGAAGACGCCCGGAAGAAAGTTGAATCGCGTGTCCCGGTCCCGTTGCCAGGACCTTCCAGTTGTATTCGGGGCGAAACTTTTCAAATGTGGAGGTAATTTCCACCGGTTCAGAAAAGGTCACTCCATCATCGTGACTCACCATCCAGAAGCATCGCATGTATTCAATGCAGAACAGGAAATGCACCTGCCCTGTTTTCTGATCCGCGATCGCCACCGGATTGTTGTAAGTGATGTCTCCGGGCTGAGCGTTTTTCGGGGGAAACTTCTTGAGTACCGGATTGCGTGACAGAGGCCCTTTCACCTGTCCGATGATCCGCTCCTTGTCCCAGGTCCTCCCGCCATCGGTGCTTCTACGAAGAACCAGGTCAATGTCATCCCAGTCCCCTCTCTCCCGGCGTGCTTCGGCATAAGCGAGAACGGTCCCGCGGGGAGTGACGATGATGCCCGGAATCCGATACAGGCCATATTTTCCCGTCTCGGACTGGAACACCGTCACCGACTCAAACAGGGGAGCGGTTGCAGGTTCGGAAGCGCCAACTCCTGAGGAATCTGTCAAAACGAGAAACGCGAACAGAAGTGAGAACGCACGCATTTTCTGAGAATCCAGTTCGTGGATCTGTAGACCAATTCCTAAGGAGACGGCATCATGAATGGATCACGTCCTGATTCAATAGGCTCTTCACGAGCCACAATCATATCGCCTAGCAATATATTTTCAACACACAGGAAATTATATTGGCCTCAAAGAAAAGAATTTCGGAAACGACCCGTGGTCCCGGAAGAGGGTCCGCACCCGCAATTGTTGAACTGGCAGAACGGATTCAGGAGGACATTCGCCAGCGGGGCCTTGTCCCCGGCGACAGCTATCTCAGCGCAGCAGAGACCGCCAAAATGCTGAAGGTAGGAACGGCCGCAGCAAACAAGGCGCTGCAACTTCTTGAACACCGACAGGTCCTGATTCGGCGTCAACGAAGTGGAACATTTATCGGGTCGGCGTCGCTTCAGACGGCCCCCAGCGAGCGACGCGTCAATCTCATTGTGGACCAATCGTTCCTCAAATCGGAAGGATTGCTTGCCGATGGGGTTCTCGCAGGAATCCAAAGCATTCTGCCGGAAGCCGACCTGCGATTCCGTTTTATGCCGGTCACCGACGATGCGGACTTTGTCCATCAGGTGATTGACGAAGCGCTCCTTTCCTCCCAGCGGGAAGGATTCGTTCTGGTCAGAGCCTCACTGACAGTGCAGCGACTGGTCGCTGACAGTGGGCTTCCTGCGGTCATCTTTGGAACCCCCTACCCCTCCATCAAAACCATTCCATGGATCGATAGAGATTCCACTCAATCAGGAATTCTGGCGACTCAGGACCTGATCAAACGCGGTTGCGATCACATTCTGCTTCTTCTGCGACAGCAGGTAATGCCAGGCGACCATCGGCTTCTGGATGCGGTCCAGACACAGATTTCAGAAGCAGCGCCAAGACTCAATTTCACTCTGAGATGCCTCCCACTTGTGATCGAAGAGATTCAGCAGGAAGTTTACGGTGTTCTGCGCCAACGCACCGGGAAATGGGGCATCATCTGTCGCTCTGCCCCGCTTGCAGAAGGGGCCAGCCTCGCTCTCGAAAAGCTGAAGTCCCGCATCAAAAAGAACGACACTTCCGGGGAGATCATTGTCACCGATATCCATCGCCCCGGTCAGAAGGCGCTCCCCCCGTGGAGGCACACCCAACTCCTCCTGACCCCGCAGGAGATCGGCGAAAAGATCGGGCAGCTTCTTAAGGAACAGTTCAAGGGAATCCCCCACACGGTGGAACAGATTTCCATTCCTGTCCAGCTCCGAGACGGGAAACCTGCTTCGCTCTCGCAAGCCGTCAGCGAGTTTCCCTGACAGATCACCCTCGCTCATCTGAAGCGGTCATTATTCACATGACCACAAGCCTTCTCCGGCAAAAACTCCCCTGATGTTAAAGTGGGCTGGAAAGCATCAGTGACTGCCGACGCGTACTTGACACAATCACTCACAACGAATATTATTTCTGCATGAGTTGAAAGTTTTCGCGACAGCGATAATCTAAATTATTCGAATACAGGCTTGTCTATCTCGCACATACTTTTGCCCGGAGAGTCCTCTCATGATCGCTCGGAAAAACTCGCACGGCTTCACGTTAATCGAATTACTCGTTGTCATTGCCATCATTGCCGTTTTGATTGCATTGCTGCTTCCAGCGGTTCAGCAGGCAAGAGAAGCAGCCCGTCGAAGTCAGTGCAAAAACAATTTCAAGCAGGTCGGATTGGCCATCCACAACTATCACGATACCCACGGAGCATTTCCTCTTCACCTGCATGCGGGCGGAAATCGCGCGGGTTGTACTTGGCCTTGGGGAACTGCGTCAAAGAATGCAGTTTACCGATTCTCCTGGAGCGCAGGCATTCTGCCCTACATGGACATGGCAAATCTTTACCAGCAATTTGACTTTTCCAGCGGTCTCGGAAACCCTCCCAACATTGATGCCAACGGATCAAACCTCCATACCACAGGAGCCACTGTCCCAACATTCCTGTGCCCATCGGATCCTCAAGGAGAAGAACGTTGTGAACGGGGGACTGCCATCACAAATTCGCCGGGAGGTCGTGACGATCTGGGACGGACCAACATGGTCGGGATTGTCGATTCTGATCAATGGCAATGCTCAAGGACTAACCAAGGTTGGGCACGCATGGACGGCAACGGAATCTTCCAAAACATCACCAAGACGAGCTTTCGTGATGTCACTGATGGGCTGAGCAACACCATCATGGTAGGAGAAGCCACCGGCGGACAACGAGGGACCAATGAGTGCATCGCATGGGGCGTCATGAATCTCGCTGACACCGGCAATGGGATCAATGGCAGCGTTTCAACCCCTGGAGGAAATAAAGACTGGAAGGCAAACGATAATCTGAACGACAACGGTCTGGCCAGTTTCCATACGGGGGGCTGCCACGTCCTGCTGGGTGACGGAAGCGTCCGATTTCTGAATGAAAATCTCAGTGATGCCACATTCAGAAATCTCGGTGCCCGAAACGACGGCAATGTTCTGGGAGAGTTCTAATTCTCGATCGCTGCATATCATCAAAAACCGAAGGAATCACCTGGAAGCAGGAATTCCGGTCCGTAAATGATGCTGGCCAAGCCCTGAGGAGAACGGGCAACATACTTATCACCCGGCACTCAGCGGGGCGAGGTCTGCTTTTATCCAGAGACTTTTGATAACGCGTTCCCCGTTTTCAATCGAAACCCGGTCACTCTCTGCCTTGAACTCAAGTCGCTCTGACCGACACCGGTTTTGCAGCCCTTGAAGGTCTCTCGTTATGCGCTACATCCCAACATTTCTGTTAGTCCTGCTGGTTTCATTGTCGGGTTGTGGTAACAAATCCGAGCTGAAGCGGGTCGAAGTCAAGGGAACCGTTCTATTGAATGGAGAACCACTGAAAGACGGGCTCATTCGCATGATTCCGGTCGAGGGTTCGAAAAATCCTCGAAGCGTTGCGAAGGTCGAAAATGGCCAATTTTATATTGATAATCTTGGGGGAGTCGCAGCGGGGACGTATCAGGTTGAAGTTCTCGGGTTTCGCACTGAAACCACCGTTGAGGATGGAGAAACTGTCGAAAATCGAATCCAGTTCCTTCCGCCTGAGTACAACAAGAAAACAAAATTGACGTTAACGATTCCGGAAGATAGTCGACTCGTTGAAGAGAAATTCGAACTCCAGGCAGATCCACAGAAGTCCTATTTCTAAAGTTTCGCCTTGAGCACAGGCATCAACCGACTGAACGCGAGAGCGAACTCTCTCGGACCGGGTTTTTCTGATTTCAAAACATCTTCTGCCTTGGTCTTCCGCCTTGATGACGGCTTCATCTCCGTGTGATTCGCTTTGCTGAACGTAGTGGACTCACCGCTGACGTATTTAGCCCTACCGCAGTGCACTTGCCCACAGGCGACGTTCATGAAACAGAACTGGAAGCTGCTTTTCCTGCCACTTTGCGTCGCCATTTGCTGCAACTTTCTGACAGTGACCAATCTCATCGCGGGATCAAACCGGCTGAGAATTTCAGCGCAGGTCATTGCCAGGGGTGATGCGAACACAGACTTTCGACAGGCCCGGACCGCTGTTTTTCCGGCTCATCCCCATTCCGCATTGACAGTCATGTCTCAGACAACCCTGCAGGGAATCCATGGATATCGCGACGTTTTCTTTCAGACCAGCCACGATCTGGGGCAAACCTGGTCTGCTCCCACAGTGGCCCCCAGCCTGAAGCGCTCGCAGCAACCGGACGGATCTGACCACGTATTCTCCGACATCTGGCCGACCTATCACCCACAGTCCGGCAAGGTCCTGCTCACGGGCAAGATTTTCACCTTTGAAGAGGGAACAAAAGAAAACACCCTTCGCGAGCACATTGGCTACGCTGTGTTCGATCCGGAGACCACAACGTTCGGTCCTGTGATGATTCTTGCTGTTCCTGAAAAAGATCAGGATGGCCGTCCCATCATCGCTCCGAACGCGGGATGCCATCAGCCCGTGATCCAGAACAATGGAGAGATTCTTCTCCCATTCCGATATCAGACCGCTGAGAAACCACGTCGGTATACATCAAGCGTTGCACGGTGCCAGTTTGACGGCACGCATCTGACGTTTGTGGAACAGGGAACTCGACACACCATCAAAACCGGACGCGGCCTTTATGAGCCGTCGCTCATCGCCCACGCAGGTCGGTACTATTTCACCATGCGAGCAGACGATGGAGCGTACGTCGCAGAGAGTGATGACGGTCTGAATTTCTCCGCTCACAAGCCTTGGACGTTCGATGATGGGACCTTGCTGGGGAGCAAAAACACGCAACAACACTGGCTGACACTCGGAGGCAAGCTGTATCTGCTTTACACCCGAGCGGGAGCGAATAACGACGATGTCTTCCGCCAGCGTGCTCCACTCTTTATCGCAGAGGTCAACCCAGAATCTCTTCTGGTCATCCGGTCAACAGAACAGATCGTCCTCCCCAATGATGGCGGCCTTTATGGCAACTTTGGCGTCTGCCACGTCTCGCTGAATGAAGCCTGGGTGACCTGCGCCGATGACGGGGGAAAAAGAAAGGCGACCCCTGACACTGGAAACGAAGTCTATCTTATTCGCCTGAAGAACTGATCTTTTCTGCTCCCGATTTCCATCCTGAATGGCAAATGGACTCAGGCCTGTTCCCTGCTCGGGCGGGCGCTGGCGGGGGGATTGATGAGTGATAATCCCGTGAAGAGCACCGAGAGAATTCCCAGCCCAACGACGAGCACATAGTACGCCCGCAGGTCAGTCCCCAGCCACGTTCCCTGATGGAGATCCATCAGAAACTTGGCATCCTGCTTCGTCCAGCCAAACCAGGCCTGACAGATCCGGAACATCATCCCGGTCATTGTCGTCAGGAAAAACGGGAGGGCGAAGATGAGGGCCAGTGTCCGGTGCAACCGAATCTGACTTCTTCGCGGTGACGGAGGCAGAGGAGGCATCCGTCGAGTCAACAGCCACACCCCGGTCCCCAGCAGGATCAGACCTCCCAGCCCCACCAGCAGCACATAAACCGGAGTGAGCATTTCGCCCAGATAACTCCCCTCGTGAATGCTCAGGACGATGCCGCCGGTCTCTTTTGACATCCCGAACCAGTAGCGGCCAACGCGGTATGTCAGCCCGGTTACGGTACTGACCAGCAAAGGGAGCGCGAACACCAATGCCATTGTCCGGTGCAGTGCAGTCAGTCGCATCTCGGGGCTACTTTTCAGGTCTGAAAAATTGAGGTGAGAAAGAAATTGAGTGGTCGGGAAACAATGGCTGACCCTGCTTTCCCGACCACTGTGGACTGTCTCTCAAATTACTTCCGGTTCACCCAGTCGATGCCGGAGAGTTCTGCCAGAGCCAGCATCAGGGCATGGGTCCCGTTTCGTCCCCAGCCTTTTGCTTTCACCGAGAGATACAGCTGCTCAGCCAGAGCCAGTCCCGGCATCGAAAGCCCCATCCGCTTGCTTTCTGCCAGAGCAATCCCCATGTCCTTGATGAAGTGTTCCACAAAGAACCCGGGATCAAAGTTGTTGGCGATCATGCGTGGGCCGAGGTTCGACAGCGACCAGCTTCCAGCGGCTCCGGTTGAAACCGACTTGAGGACTGTCTCCAGATCCAGCCCTGCTTTGTAGCCATACAAAAAGGCTTCGCAGACCCCGATCATCATGGTGGAGATGAGAATCTGGTTCACCATCTTGGTGTGCTGCCCTGCCCCGGCTGGCCCCTGATGGACGATCGTCTTCCCCATCGCGTCCCAGCATGGCTGCAGTGCATCAACAATCTCTTTGTCCCCCCCGATCATGATCGAGAGGCGGGCCTCTCTGGCTCCAATATCTCCCCCCGAGACGGGAGCATCAACGGCATGGACATTTTTCGCCCGGGCTGCCTCGTAGATTTCTACTGCCAGCGACGGCTCGCTTGTCGTCATGTCCACCAGAACCATCCCGGGCCGGGAGCCTGCAAGCGCCCCCTCTTCTCCCAGAAAGACTTCGCGAACATCCTTCGGCATCCCAACGATCGCGAAGACAACATCGGAGTTCTCCGCCACTGCCTTGGGGGTGTCCGCCCATTGGGCCCCAGCGTCGATCAGTTTCTGGGCCTTGTCCTTGCTGCGGTTGTACACAGTGGCACTGAACCCTTTGGCAATCAGGTGACCGCACATGCTCGATCCCATGACTCCGGTCCCGATCCACCCGATCCGCGTCTGCCCCGGAACGATCTTCAGCTCTGACATCCTGCCTCTCCCTTCTTGAAGCTCTTTACTAATGAATCACAACGGACAGGGAGGATGCATGGGTTGCAACTCTCCCAGGACTGTCCCCTGTTGAAAATCAAACACTGCTGGAAATCGAACACTGTTTCCAGTGACGAAATTCTGTCACGAATACTGCTGAGTCAATTGTGCAAACTCGGCTGCCAGATCGGGCATCGCACCCTGACGCGATGCCACCAGTCCCCCGATTCGGTTGGCGAACTCTGCAGAGAGACCGAGAGGCCAATTTCGTAATTGAGCGACGATGAGACCTGCGGTAAAGGCATCCCCGGCCCCTACTGTATCAGCGACTTTCACCGCCTTGCCGGGGATGTCGTGCGATTCACGTTCCGTCACGACGAGACACCCCTTCGCCCCGCGAGTAATGCAGACCAAGCGGGGGCCATACGTTCGGATCAGTCCGCGAGCAAATTCCTGGTGGTCAGCCGACAGCTCAAGAACCGGTGCGAGGATTTCTACCTCTTCATCATTCAGCTTGACCACAGAGGCCAGCTTCAACGATGCCTCGATCCAGTCCTTCTGATAGTAATTCTGCCGCAAGTTAACATCGTAAACACGCAGGCAATTCTCGGGTGTCAGAGCAACGGCCTGATGAATCGTTTCACGCGAAGCGGCGTTGCGTTGTGCCAGAGTCCCGAAGCAGACTGCATCTGCCCCCTTCATTGCCGAGGACAGCGAATCATCCAGCCGGAGAAAATCCCACGCGACGTTTTCGTGGATCTGATATGTCGGAATCCCATCCTTCAGGGAGACGGTGACCAGCCCGGTAGGATGTTCCGGATCGCGCTGAACGGTAGAAAGATTGAGTCCTTTTTGACGGAGCTGCTCAAGAAGCTCGTCTCCACTGGCATCAGTCCCGACGCGCGTTGCCACCAGACCCTGACAGCCCAGCTGATTGGCCTGAAACGCGACGTTCGCCGGGGCACCTCCCGGACGTTTCCCATCCGGGAAGTCATCCCAAAGCAGTTCCCCCAGACCGACGACAACCGGAAGCGTTGATGTGGACATGTTTCTCTAATTCGTTGCTGTCAACGGGGCATGCCCCTGTCTCCTGTCGTGACAGGCGGGGACATTCTCGTGCCTGCAGGCCAACTCCCCTGCTGGAGTCAGGGACTTCCCATTCTGAAGATCGTCCCGATCGTCGCAACGTATCAGAGATGTCCTCTTCCGGAAACCGTCACGGCCATTTTCCATAAGCCGACGACGGTCCAGTCAAAGAATGCAATCGCACCCGCATCAGCGATGCCTGCTGATGCGGTCCGATTCACCCTTCTTACTCTTTGCGTGCATTCAGTCGTGATCTCAGCAATGCCAGCGACGCATCAATGGACCGCTGGCGCCGCTTCCACCGCTCTTCCCAAAGAGAAAAGCTGACGGTTTCCTCCTGCAGCTGTTCTCGCTGAGAAGCAAATTCCTGGACAATCCGTTCCAGTTTCTGGGCGACTCCGTTCTCTCGTGTCTGGGCGTTCATTTCAAGACTCCGGGAGATTCGTTTCCCTTCAGATCGGCCGTCGACCAGAGAATTTTGAGAAACTTGACCGCCTACAAAAAGAAATTCGAGCCGGCAAACTTTGACGGTCGCGCAAACGTTATCACCGGAATAATTCCATCTCATGTTCGGCGGCAAGATGACAATCCAATTCCGCCTCCTACCTCAACACTGAGGAGAAACTGCAGATCCGGGACTCTGGGGAGCGCGCAACGGGAGCCGGGAAGAGCTTTCAGAAGCCAGACCTGAGAGCTGGATCAACGGTCAGGAACGATTCACCCCGGAGCGATCCCGGGAAAAATCCTGAAGCGCGACCAATTCAGAAGGAATGGAGCGATTGACCCGACCGGGACAGCTGTGACAACCGGAACTGCAACCGGTTCCCTGCTGAGTCAGCATCCTCCAGAAATGACGGACGATCACCGCTGTTGCGCCGGCAACAAGAAGGACAGCGATGGGAGTCTGCCAGTCCACGGTCCGTATTCCGGGTTTGAGTCAGAGTCAGGGAAGAGACAGGTCAGGAATTCACCATGAGGAGAAGAAAACGGCATCAGTTCGCCTCATGGTTGTAGAACGTCATTTTACGTTTGCCACCCGGGGACGGGAACCCCTCCCCTGCCCCGACCTCGACAGGGAAACTGAGATCAAATCAGCAGGGATCCGATCTGATACGTTAAAAGCGCACCAATATAGGCAAGGATCGTGAGATAGACGAACGTGAAAATCGGCCAGCGCCAGCTGTTCGTTTCCCGGCGAATGACCATCAGCGTTGCTCCGCATTGGGCGCACAGTGCGAAAAAGACCATGATAGAGAGCGCTACGGGAAGCGTGACGAGTGGTGCCCCATCCGGCCAAGTGGCGGACTGCAACGCACTGATCAGGTCGCTGCTTTCTTCATCGACCTCTCCGCCAAGACTGAAAATAGTTCCCAGTGTCGCAATGATCACTTCACGTGCCGGGAACGAAGCGATCGCCCCCACTGCCAGACGCCAGTCCCAACCGAGAGGCCGGAAGAGAGGTTCCACTCCCCTTCCCATCCGCCCGAGATAACTGTTTCGCGTTAATTCGCTGCTGACATGACGCTCGCGTTCTTCAAGCGGCTCGATCACAGCAGCCGCTTCTTCTTCAATCTTCATCTGCCGGGCCTGAAGCTCGGCCATGCTGGTCTGGATCTGCTCACTGCGATCAGCCGCTGTTCCATCGCCCAACTGCTTTTGAAGTTCTGCCAGCTCAATCTGGATTGGCTCAATGGCCTGCTGGAGTTTTTCGTTCTCCTGTTCAATCTGAGCCTGAAGCTGGAGCTGTTCCGCATGACTTCCGGGGAAATACCCGAGTGCCCAGATAATCAGTGTCACGGCAAAAATGAGCGTTCCCGCTTCAGTCACGAAGGCCTTGGCCCGTTCGAAAACACGATCGGCAACGACCCGCAAGCTGGGCCATTTGTACGGGGGGAGTTCCATGACAAAGGGGGGCGTCTCCCCTTTGAAGAGTGTCTTCTTCAGAATCCAGGCAACCGGAATGGCAACGAGCACGCCAACCGAATACATCGCCATCATGACCAGCCCCTGAAGCCTGATCCAGCCGCCGGCCCATGCCCATGCCGGAACGAAGGCAGTGATCATCAGCACATAAACAGGAATCCGGGCTGAGCAGCTCATCAGCGGTGCGATGAGCATGGTCACCATGCGATCTTTGCGATTCTCGATAACGCGCGTCGCCATCACTCCGGGAATAGCGCAGGCAAACGAAGACATGAGCGGAAGAAACGATTTCCCGCTGAGTCCCACCTTGGTCATCAGTTTATCCATCAGGAATGCAGCTCGGGCCATATACCCGCAGTCTTCCAGAATGGCGACGAAGAGAAACAGCAGCACAATCTGTGGCAGGAACACAAGAACCGACCCAACTCCGGCCACAACGCCGTCGACAAGGAGACTCTGCAGTGTCCCGGGAGGGACCACATTTGAGACCAGCCCCGCCACATCGTCCTGACGATCTTCTACCCAGCCCATCATCGGATCAGCCCAGATGAAGATGGACTGAAAGATGACAAACATCACTGCGAGAAACAGCAGGGTTCCGGTCACCTTATGGGTCACCCAGCGATCGATCCGGTCGGTCAGCGTCTCCTGCCGGGCGACCTGTGGGCGATGAAAGACTCCCTCAAGCTGTTCACGAATCCACTGATAGCGAACCTTTGTCTCGATCAGAGGGACCCGGCATCCCGCCTCTGCCAGTCGCCCCCGCGCCTGCTGAAGGACATTGCTGAACTCGTCACCCAGCTGAAGCGCCCCCCGGTGCTCCGCCTCCCCATGAATGTCCAGAAGGATTCGCTCACAAAGAAATTCGGGTAGATCCTTGCCGCCATGAGCCTGCACCCACTCGCCAAGTTGCTCGACTTCGTGGTAAAACGCCTCGGGGAAGAGACGGATCGGCGCGGTGGCCCCTTGCTCGATCGTCGTCAGAAGTGCGTTTCGGACATCGTCGATCCCCTCGCGGCGATGGGCCGATGTCGTCACAATCGGTACCCCCAGTCGGGCACTCAATTGTTCCACCTGAATGTCGATTCCGGAGCTTTTCACGCTGTCCCACATGTTCAGAACCAGAAGCGTGGGCAGGTTGAGATCGCGAATCTGACTGAAGAGGTACAGGTTCCGTTCGAGATTGGTGGCGTCCACAATACAGATGACCGCATCCAGTCGCCCAATTTCGGGAACCCGCCCCAGCAGGACATCGACGGAAACCATTTCATCCGCAGATCGCGGGGCCAGACTGTAAGTCCCCGGCAAGTCGACCAGCTGGATTGTCTTCCCCTGATGGACCAGTTTCCCAAGCTTCTTTTCGACCGTCACACCGGGAAAGTTCCCAATGCGGGCATTTCCTCCGGTCAGCGCATTGAACAACGTGCTCTTGCCGGTATTCGGATTTCCGATCAGGGCAACGTGCAGCACAGAATCAGACAAGGAAGCCGATGGAGGGTTGGGCGCAGACATGCGATTCAATACTGGCAGTTAAGGGGGGAACTGTCTGAAAAACAGCCCGGAGAAAATCGTTCGATTAGAAGGATGCAGACGAGACGCCTCTGGATTTGTCATGAAGGGAGAGGTGAGACACGAACCCGGCGGGCCTCTGATGAGCGAAGAGAGATGCGATAACCCCGTATCGAATACTCGATGGGGTCTCCGAGTGGGGCGAAACGAAGAAGTTGAATCTCCTCCCCTTCCGTCAGTCCCATTTCCATCAACCGGACAGCAACTCCGTCATCGCCATCGACCTCAAGAATTCGGGCAGTGGCACCGATGGTCTTCAATTCGTCCAGCGTGATCATAGGGTCACTTTCCACTTCAGGAACGGGGAGACGCAGAGTCAACTTCGACCAGAATCATGGTGTCTGATTGAATGCGAAGACTGATCCGCTGATCATCGATCCCCACAATGCAAGGCTCTCCCCGGCGAACCAGTCGGATTTCCTTGCCGGTACGCAGACCAAGCTCCTCCAGACGCTGCTGCCAGACAGAGGGCCCAATAATCTCGACAATCTGCCCGCACTGGTTTTCCGCAAGCAGTTCGAACGGGATCACTTCCGGCACGGCAAAGCCTTTTGTTGACATTCAGTCTCAACTACGGAAGCATTCTAGTTCCCAGCGAGGAGGAAGAAAACCAGCGACGAAAAATTCCCCATTGATGGATTTAAAGCGGGGAAAGCTCGAGAAGCGTGGCCGTCGCAACAAATCAGCGGATGAGAGTGAATTCGCTGGAATTCAGATAGGCCCAAAAGATATCCCGAAGCCCTTCCGCAAGTGCCACTTGCGTTGGCATCCCTTCTTCCGTCACCCGCTGACGGATGGACCTGCGCAGGAGATCCCGCAGTTGATTCTGCTCTTCCTGAGTCGGGTACCGTGACAGTGCGACCAGCGAAATGGCCCGAATGCGCTCCGCTTCCGAGAGTCCATTGGCAGAGACAATGCGTCCGAGGGAATTCCCTTCCCGGAGACTGAGAGCCTGATTCACCAGATCCCCATTCATCATAATCAGGGCCTGCGAGATCGACCCATCAAATGTACTCGATTCGCTGTTTTCTTCATTCTCGTTCGCTGAGTAGAACAACCGAAGCCATTCTTCCCGCTGGCGCTCCGTCCCCCGCAGCCCCAGAATCCGGGGGGAATCTCCTGAAGCGATTCTCAGCGAATCGTACAGCTGCTCGGGAGAAAAATTCTTGACCGCCATCGAAGCGAATAATGGAAGCTCACCCTCTTCCGGGGGGCGGCGATGAGGATTCTGCCGAGGCATGCCGCTCGAAAGTTGATAGGGTTCCGAGAGACAGATCCAGCGGATCAGCCGACGGACATCGTACCCGCTCTGAACAAATGCGGCAGTCAGATCCTCTAGCAGTTCTGGATGGCTGACAGGATTGTGCGGCCCCATGTCATCGACTGGGAACGTAAATCCATATCCCATCAACTGCGCCCATGTTCGATTTACAAAAGCCCGTGCAGCCTGAGGCTGTGATTCGGCAAACAGCAACTCAGCGAGCCGTTCCCGGAGCGGAAGATCCGACTCCTGAGAAGCACTCTCGATTTCAACCCCGGCAAACCTGGGATAGGCGACCCGCATCACACCGCGAAGGGTTTCATAGTACGACGGGCCGAACTGTTCGACATCAATAAGTTCTCGCGTCTCACGGGACTTTCCGGTCTTGGCGTCCGTTATCTTCCGGAATTGAATCTTCGCCTGCTGGAAGAAGGCATTGAGCTCCCAGAACCGCTCCTGTCCCCAGTCCTTTACGATCGGATGCTGATGGCACTGGGCACATTGCAGCTGTTCACACAGGAAAATCCGGGCTGTGATTGCTGTTGCGGGGACCGCTTCGTTATTCAGATGAGCAAGGAGATAGTTGGCTGGCCCGCTCTCCTGTGGTGTTCCCCGGGCCGCGATCAGATCCGTCACAATCTCTTTCCATGGACGGTCCGCTGCAAATTCATCCTCCAGCCACTCTGCGAGGGCCATGCGGTCGATGTTTGATTTTCGTGCCCGACCGACCAGCAGGTTGGTCCAGACTGTCGAGAGATGACGGGCAAACTCACGCCGTTCAAGGAGATCGTCGACGAGCCGTTGTTGCTTGTCGGTCCGTTGATCCCGGAAATAGCTCTCTGCCTCATCGACCGTTGGAATCCGCCCCACCAGATCAAGATAAGTCCGCCGGACCCACTCCGCATCACTGGCGCGAGGAGACGGGGTCACCCCGGCAGCTTTCCATCGGGACTCAATCAATTCATTGATCCGCGAAATAACAGCGTCATCCGACGTCAGCTCGAATGTGCTGACGGGAGCCCCGGGGTTCATTGATGCAATCGACGGTTCCACCTCTCCCGGCAGACTCGATTGCAGAGTGTTGCGACGGGGTCCTGAAGGAAGATGCACATCCGGCACTTCGCGGGCATCGTCCGATGTGTCATGTGGCATCGCCGATGGCGTGGGAAGCGGTTTCTGCGGATTCTGTGCCAGTTGGGGGTGTCCCGGATTCCAGTAGGAGAATCCCAACTTCAGAATGACAAGAACCGCAATCCCTGTGATAAACGCACGCATCCGCCGAAACGGAATAGGCGGCTTTGACTCCCGATGTCGCGATGTTCGGAATGTAGCCAGCTGAGGGGGTAACGTCAGGGCCTGAGTGATCGCAGATTCTGTCTCTGCTCCAAGCCCCGCAGCATCCCAATGTAATAAGCCATGCAGCGTGATGGCTTCGACATAGAGTCGGCGTGCTTCCAGGTTGGAGAGCACCAGTTCCTCGAGACGCGCAATCTCAGCAGGAGTGGCGGTCTCTTCGCAGAGCGCCTCCACCAGGCTGAGTAATTCGCGTTGACTGAAACTGGACACGCTCGGTTTCCTTTAATGCTCAAGTCTGAAAAGTCTCAATTGAAGTGTTGCCGTCTCCCTTGGAACGCGGGCATCTGGAAAGCTCTCCTCGTTATGGTCCCCCCTCTGCCGCCGCCAGTTGTCGATGAACGCATTCAAGCAATGAGCGACGGATTCGCCCAAGTGACTGATAGACTGAATTCAATGGCCGACCACGCTTCCTGGCAAGCGTCTTTCCATTGACTCCGGGGCGATACCGCTGCTGGATCAGCTCCCGATCCTTGCTCCCGAGTTTCTCCAGACATTTCTGAAGGGCCTCCCGGCGCAATTCAAGCTCTGTGGACTGCGTCTCCATCTCTCCTGCAACGGCCGACAAAAACTCATCGGAAAAGGTCAGCTTGTCACGGCGAAAACGCTGACGGTGTTTGAGGATTTCATAAGTGGCGATCTGTCGAGCCCAGCTGGAAAAGCTCGTATTGGGGCGGAACTGGTCCATCTTGGCCCAGATAACAAGATTGGTCTCCTGCAGGATCTCTTCAGCGCTTTGCACATTCCCGGTTTGAGCAAGGATGAACAGATACAGTGGACGCTGAGCCTTCGTAAAGAGCTGGACAAACTCTTCAGTAGGAAGGTGACTGGTGATGTGTTCTGCAGAGTCCGACACGACGCTTGGGGAATGGCTCAAAGACTGAAGCGAACATCCGGCATTCGACAATCAGTCAGCAGGACGTGATGTGAAAAAAGAACCATGTTCGACAGGAAACAGAAAGCTGCTCGGGCAGAAGGGACCATTGGCCACGCACCGTCGATTTTGCAATTCCCCCTGGGGCTCTGTCTTAAGGGCCACAGGATACAGCGAGAATCTCCAGCACAAGGTTCCCAGTCTGCCCGTTCAGCTCCTGCGAAAAGGCCCGCACTGCAATAACCTCGCCCGTTGATTCGCTCCTCTCGTCGGAATCAGGGCCATACTCAAAGTGATCACTGCCACAGCCCACTTATTGAAAATCTGAAATCAATTCCTGCAGACACTCTCTAAGTGATCGATTTATCAGGAGGAGATCCGACAGAGCATCTTCCAACGGATCTCCTCCGATGTTCGATCACGCCTTACCCGATCAGCCCCTTGACAGGCTGTCCCCCACCGGCAAGGGCCATGGGACGGCCGTTCTTCGAGGTATGGACGGTGTTCAGTGGAATCCGCAATGTGTGAGCGACCGTCGCCCAGATATCTCCCGGGAGATAGCTCTCGGACGTAATCCGTACTCCGTCCTCATCGGTCGAACCGATCGCCTGACCACCCTTCAGCCCTCCCCCTCCGATCAATAACGACCAGCTGGTTGCCCAATGATCCCGACCAACGTTCTGATTGATTCGAGGAGTCCGCCCGAACTCACCCATGCATACGATGGTGACATCCTGCAGCATTCCTCGCTGATCCAGATCGCGAGTCAGACCGGCAATTCCGGTATCCAGCCGTGGCAGGAGGTTGGTTCGCAGAGCGTTAAACACATTGTTGTGCAGGTCCCATCCACCGGGGAACTGGACCTCGACAAACGGAACACCTCGCTCGACCAGACGACGGGCCATTAACAGTGAATTCCCGAAGTCATGGTTTCCGTAAAGCTGACGCATCTCAGGAGTCTCTTCATTCACATTGAATGCTTTCATCTGCTCGGACGTCATCAGCTGAACGGCTTTCTGGTAGACCTCCTTGTGAGCCTGCCCCATCTCGCCTCGATCAGAGCGAATGAAGTTTGTTTCGATCGCATTCAACATTGCCAGGCGGCTCTGCAGGCGATTCTGGTCAATGGACTCCATATTGGCGTTCTGAATGCGTCCCTGCCGATCTACAACGAAGGGAGCATGAGCCATTCCGAGAAATCCCGGGCTTCCGCTTCCCCCACCAATGGAAACGAATGCCGGAATCTCCAGGTCTTTCCGCTTGGATCCGATTTCGTAGCTGACGACGGAACCAAAGGTCGGATGCACCACAGTCGGATTCGGGACCCAGGCGCTATGCATGTAATACGTTCCACGAGCATGATCGGCTTCCCGGGTGCTCATTGAGCGAATGATGGACAACTTGTCCATCACCTTCGCGATTTCCGGAAGCATCTCGGAAATCTGCATGTCCCCTTTGGTGCTGATGGGCTTGAACTCTCCCCCGTTCTTCGAACCCGGCTTCAGGTCCCACATATCAATTGTCGGAGCCCCTCCTCCCAACCAGATCAGAATGCAGGCCTTCTGATTGCTCTTCACCTGGGCGGCATTTGCCTGAAGGTGTGAGAGGAAATGAGTTGCGCCCATCGCAGTTGCACTTCCCAATGCCATGTGGCTGAGGAAGTGACGGCGGGACATGCTGGAATGAAACGGGTTCAACATGACAGGTTCTCGCTGTTTAAGGGATGGATGATCTCGTGACAGTCACAATAAACAGGACAAAGACACAAAGGGCGGGTCTTTGCCGATATCGATATCGAACGGAATTCAGGTCAATGGTTCACAATGAACTCATTCGAGTTCAGGAGAGCCCAATACAGATCCTGATAGGCCTTCACAGGATCTCGCTGTGCCTTCATCAGTTTGAGAAGCTGTGACGATTCGCTCCGGCTGGGGGGTCTTCCTAGCGAAGCGAGATACAGTGCTTCAATTCGTGCTGCGTCATTTCGCAATCGTGGATTGGTCAGGACCGAGTGGATGTAACTCCCCTGCTCTCCACTGATTGCCTTCTGAACCAGCGGCCCATTCATCATCAGAAGTGCCTGAGGGATCGTGCCGCTAAACAAGGTTGGCTCATCAGTCTCATTACCGCCGAAAAGCCTCAGGAAATCGGCCATCCAGCGCTCGCGCTGGTTTTCGGCAGCTTCAAACCCTGCTCCGCCGGCTCGATCCGCGTTTGTTGCGACCAGCAGGGAGTCGTACAGTTGTTCTGCCTGCATGGTTTTGACATACATGCGGCTGAACAACGGAACCTCTCCCGCAGCCGGATTATCAAACTGGTTTTTGGGATTGAACTGGCTGGTGAGGTTGTATGAGGTTGTATTGCAGATCCAGCGGATCAGCTGCTTCACATCGTATTTTGATTCGACGAATTCTTTCGTCAGCAGATCCACCACCTCTGGATGGCTTTCCGGGTTGTGCGGCCCCATATCATCAACAGGGCGGGTGAACCCGTACCCCATAAAATGTCCCCACATCCGGTTGACGAATGCGCGGGCCACCTGATGTGTTGGATCGTCGTAACACATCAGTCGTCCGAGTTCCTGCCGACGGTCTTCGGCATTGCGGTCAATTTCTACCCCTTGAAAAGTGGGGTAAGCCACCTGCATCACTCCGGCACGGTTTTCGAAATAAACCGGGCCTGAAAAATTGCGATACGCCAGGACAGAGTAGTCGTCATCCATCTGACCTGTTTGCGGATTGTATTTCTGGACGTCCTGCCGACGGGTCTGCCGCAGGAAGCTGTTGATTTCCCAGAACTGATTCTGCTTCCACTCGTTAAACGGGTGATTGTGGCACTGCGTACACTGCACCTGCTGCCCAAGGAAAATTCGGGTCAGATTGGCAGTTGCCTCCACATGATACTCTTCGCTTCGTTCATTCCCCTGAAGCTGAGACAGCAGGAAGTTGACCGCCCCGTTTTCTTCGAAATGGCCTTCCGCAGTCACAAGGTCATAGACCACATCATTCCAGGGACGGTTTCGCGCAAATGCTTCGCGAAGAAATTTCTTCATTCCCACCCGGCTAGTTCGCCGCGGGGTATTGCGACCTATGAGGATATTCGTCCAGACTTCCGTAAAGTTGTGGACGTAATCGGGACTCGCAAGGAGTTCATCAATCAGCTTTGCCCGCTTGTCCGGCTCCGTATTCTCCAGAAACGCTTCCACAGTTTTGGCCGGGGGGATATGGCCGACAATGTCGAGATACACACGACGCAGCCACTCGGCATCATCGGCAATGGGACTGGGAGTTACTTCGTTGTCCTCCCACCCGCGCGCAATGAACGTGTTAATCTGACCGACAACACGGTCAGAGATCCCCGTCGAAAAATCTTCGACCTTGGGAGGGGGGGCGGCCAGCAGATCCCTTCCTCCAAAGGCGACTGCTAATCCCGCCAACAAGCCCGCAACCATCAGGCAACGGATTTCTAATCCACGTTCGTGCAAGGTCGTTTTCATCCAGTCACTCATGGTTCCAGCTCAAGGAGAGCTTACAGGGCCAAACTTGGACCTCACTTCAAAGACAAGTCTAGACAGAAGTTCCGAAAACGAACGCCTCAGAAGATATACCTCTGACCGACGCATTCTGTTCGTCTGAAATTTTTCGAGTTCCCTCAAATTTGCAGTTTCGGCCAGGAAAGCCAGATCCCGGCAAACGCCCGTTTTCACAAAACCCGCCCCTACAATCACTTACAACACGTCAATCAAGTCCGGCCCCTTCCCTGTTTGTCATAAATTCTCCTGTCGAGATCTGCATTCATCTCATTTCTGCAATGACCTGCAGAAAATAATAGCCGTCATTGAAACACAACATAACCATTTTCAGTAACGGGACTTAGAGACGCTTCTGTTTTTATTTTTCGGCCGTTCAGACGAATTGTCAACTGGTCCCCAGACTCTGAAAGAATCTCATAACTCCCTTTATCCCATTGAGTTACATATCCCCGATTATTTGAGACCGGGCCAGTCAGCTCCAGCCAGGCCAATCGATGGGGAGGGATTGGTTGTGTCGGAACCCGTTTTCCCGGGCCGGGTTCCTCCAGAAGTCGCCAGCTCCGCAGAACATCCCCCTGCTCCAGCAGAAAATCCCAGTGGAGAAAAGGCCAGTCATGCGTAAGGATCACAAAACGGGGCATGATGTCAGCGAGTCTCACAGTCAGGGAGCACAGAAGAATGCCCCATCATAGCGAACGCATCAAAAGAAACGCCGCACACCAGTTGCGTGCGGCGTGAATCCTCTTGGCAGATTATCTCATCAGACAGGAACGGAAATTTCATACCCTTTTCGCTGCTCGCGCTGGGTCATTGCCTGTGCCTGAGGATTGTTGATGATCTTTTCGTTCTCCGGGTCCCACTCGAGAGTCTGGTTCAGGCGAATGGCAATGTTCGCAAGATGACACGTCACCATCGCTTTGTGATGTGTCCACACATCCGAAATGGGCCGCGACCGGGTCTTGATGCAGCTGACAAAATTCTCCTGATGGTTGGCCGCCAGTGGACCGCCGTAAAGTTTCTCTAGTGCCCCCTCGGGAAGCGGATTCTCTTTCAGGGCTTCCACTGGCGCTCCTTTGATCGCTCCGCGCGAGACGTGAAACCGCCCTTCGGTCCCCTCAAACAGAATGCCGTTGTTGTCCGGAGAATTGCTGACGATTCGCATCTCCACCCCGTTGGGGAACATAACTTTCACATCAAAGGTCAGGGCCACATTGTACCGGTCGTCGAGGGTAGGATTGCCGTTCTCAAACGGGACCGCGGAATGGAAGGAGACCGGCTCAACGCTCACAGGTCCCTGCCCCGGGCCATTCTGACCGATCGCCCACTGAGCGATGTCGACGTGATGCGCTCCCCAGTCGGTCATCTTTCCTCCGCTGTACTCGTACCACCAGCGGAACTCATAGTGGCAGCGGGTGTTTCCCCATCGGGAACTGCTTGGCTTGAACCGGAAGTCGACGAATGGGGCCTGCCCCAGCCACATATCCCAATTCAGGCCGTCGGGAATAGCAGCGACCGGAATCGGGCCACTATCTCCAACCGATCCGATGTCACAGGTCACCCTTTTGACCTGACCAATCCGCCCCTCCCGGACCAGAGCCACCGCCTGAAGGAATCGCCGTCCCATTTCAGTGCGCTGCTGGGTGCCGACCTGAAACACCGCTTTGGTTTCCTCCAGCACCTTGATGATCTGCTTCCCCTCATGAATCGTTAGAGTCAGGGGCTTCTCGCAGTAGACATCCTTCCCTGCCTGCATGGCTTCAATGGCAATCTTGGAATGCCAATGATCCGGCGTGACGATGATGATGGTGTCGATATCGTTCCGATCGAGGATCTTCCGGTAGTCCTCTTCAAGTTGAAGCTGGGGTGTTTTTCCCTGCTGGCGCTGATCTTCCGCGACCCGCTGCCGGGCTTCCATTAAATGGTTCCTGTCGACATCGCACAGGCCGACAACGTCCCCATAGTCTTTCATCCGGCTGTAAGGGTCCTGCTTCCAACGGTCTCCCGTTCCAATACACCCGATCGTGAGACGCTCGTTCGGACTTCTGGCTGCGATTTCCGCCAGCGACTTTTGAGTGCTGAACCAGTAAGGCATTGCTGCCCCGGCTGCAGCCAGGGTCGTGGTTTTCAAAAGATCACGACGATTCATCCGGGTGGACATGCGCAGCACCTTTCTGCAGAAAGAAAGACAAACGAGCCGATCAATTCAACAAACACTGATCAATGTACTCAGAGACCCCTTTCCAATGAAAGCGATCTGAGGAAAAGCAACCTGACAGAATTCCTCATTCGAACGAGGACGAGAGGCCGCCCGGCGGAACATTGCTTCCCGGCCGTGAAGCAAATCGAAACGTCAGAAGAAGCCACCAATGCAAGATGTCGGCCAGGCGTGCCGCATCAGCCGTCACGAAGAATTCGAACGCACACTCCGACATCAGTTCAGTGCTGTGCGCAATGAAGGCTCGTCACACCGGTTCCTCGGTTTCATTGCGCTCACGCCGGCGTGTTTGCCAGCACAATGATTTTTTGCAACAACTGGGTGACGGGGCTGTCCGTTTTCTCTCAGAAAACATCAATCATGAGACCTATATGGCTTTGGGCAGCAAGAGTGGAGGTGAGATCGTAGGTGAGTTCTGATCTCCGTAAACCCGCGTGAAGTCACAACAGCCCCTCAATACGTTGAGCGGGCTGTTTTCGTTTGTGCCGTCGAGCCTGGAGACTTCCCTGGTGTGCGGCGGCTCCCAGTCTCTGCTCTATTGGTCTGCCCAAGTCGGCTCGGGAACGATGATGGCTGAAATACTGACGATGTCCCCTTTTGTGCGTGAGAACGAACATCGCTGGCCGCGAGCCGATTACGACTTTCGACGTTCACGGGCGTAACGGACCCGGCAGCCTCGTGCGATGGTCTCGCTGGTCTCCGGCGCCACTCCTTTCAACGCTGCTACAACCGCATCGTCGACGTAACGGATCTTCACCTGAGTGGGATCGGTTGCATCGTCCATCGCCCCCATATAGACCACCTTCCGGTTGCGATCGAGTACATAAAACTCCGGGGTAAAGACCGCTCCGTACGCACGGGCAATCGCCTGAGACTCATCATGCAGATACTGGAACTGGAATTTTTTCTCTGCGGCCCGCTCCGTCAGTTTCTCCAGTCGGTCTTCGGCCACCTGATTGACGCAGATGGCAACGACAGCCACATTCTCGGGATCCTTCTGTGCCAGGGCATTGATCCGGTCTTCATAGTCTGCTGCTGTCGGACAGCTCACACAGGTGAAGACGACCACTACCACCGGTTTGTCCGCCAGATCCGACAGGGAATGCGATTTCCCATCGGTCCCGGGAAGATTGTTCCACTGCGGGGCCGCGTCGCCGATCGACAGGACTTCATTGAACTTCCCTGCCGAGGCGGACTGACTCCCCAGCAGAGCGATGGTCATCAAGACTGCAATCAGACAAACACGTTGTGCCATCGTGACCATCCCCAGATGAATTCTTCCCGACGCAGAGGGGGCCGTTCTGGTTCAATCCATTTCTGCCACACGCCAACGTTGCAATTGGGGCTGGCGTTGGAAGAAAAGTTGATCGACTAACAAGATCAGCGGAGGGCTGCCTTGCGGTCCTGCTTGCGGAGGTCGTAACACAGGATGGTGTCCTGCTGGCGCAGGTACAACCGACCATCCACGATCACCGGATGTGCCCAGCTGGGACGCTCGCCACTGTCGGGAAGCGTGAAGGAACTGACCTCCTGATACTTCTCAGGATCTGCCTTCACGAGGCACATCTTGCCGTTTGCAAACAGGATGTAGAGATGTCCATCGGCAGCGGCAACAGAGGCCGACCCGCGACCGGACCCTCGCGTAGCCCACTGGATTTCTCCCGTCATCAGCTTTGCACAGTAGGGAATTCCGGCGTCGTCCGAGTCTCCATAGAGGTAGTCTCCTACCAAAACGACTCCCCCGTGCTTGTTCGCGAGTTTTGTCTGGAGCGGATAAATCTCTTCAATCGAAACAGCCCCATTCTCCCCGGGCACCTGCTTCAGGAGGCACCCACCCCTCTTGTACCCGGCGACAAAGAACACCAGATCATCCCGGACGATCGGTGTTGGAATGATGGCTGTCGTCTTGTCGACGGGATATTCCCAAAGAAGCTTCCCATCGCTGGCGCGGACTCCCACAGGCCCACTCCCGGTCGACTGTACATACACTTTGGTCCCGCCGACATTGGAGATCACAATGGATGCGTGCCCCGCCCCACGGTCCCCCTCACGGGCACAGGACCAGACCTTCTCTCCCGTTTTTCGGTTCAACGCAACGAGGGTGTTCTTTTCTCCCCCTGGGGTGCAAACGACAAGATCTCCATCCACAAGAACAGACTCGCTGTATCCCCAGTTATCCGCTTTCTCTCCACCAAAATCGGCCACCAGATCCCGCCGCCACAGCTCTTTTCCATCGCTGGTCTGGCAGGAAACCAGAACTCCGTGAGGAGTCAGGACAAAGACCTGATCTCCATCAATGGACGGAGTTGCCCGGGAACTTTGCCAGTCCGGTTTTCCCTTCGTCCATGGAAGGCCTGTCCGGGTTTGCCAGATGAGCTTTCCGGTTTTCTGATCAAAGCAGACCAGATATTCATCAGCATCGGGAGCAGTCGAAGGACCATCTCCGAGCGTATAGATACGACCATCCGCAATCGCAAGCTCGGCATACCCTCGCCCCGCTCCTGCTCCCTTCCAGACCAGTGGTGGCCCGTCTTCCGGCCACTCGTCCAGCAATCCCGTATCATTAGAGACCGCCGTCCGGTCCGCTCCGCGGAACGTGGGCCAGTTTTTCTCAGCAAGGGCACGTGTCTCAGCAACGGTCCAAAACAGTGCAGCAGCACTGCAACACCAGGCGGCACGAATGAGTCCGGTCATCTGCACTCCATGACATCACGGGAAAGAGGCTCCACAGACAGACATCGTATCATCGAGCAGACATCTGATGAAGTCTTTTCATGCGAAAAGGCCTTCTGAAAATGAACGCAGCCCCATCGAGATGATGGGGCTGCCTGAGACATTCAACGTCCGATGTTCGCGTTCAGGTCCTACTCCGGAAGGCGTCCGAATTCCACCTTCGGGAACGATCCTGAGCAGGCTTTCATGAAGGCCACCAGATCTTCTTTTTCCTGCTGAGTCAGATTCAACGGGAAGATCTTGTCACTCAGGTTCTTGTTGGGAATCCCCCCCTTGTTGTAGTGCTCAACGACCTCCATCAAGGTGTTGAGGCTCCCATCATGCATATAAGGAGCAGAGAACTCGACATTCCGAATCGTGGGGGTCTTGAATGCTCCCCAGTCTTTTTCATCGCCGGTGATCTCTGCCCGTCCAATGTCGGGCTTCTCGGCATCCATCCCCACTCCGAGGTTATGGAACTTCTCATCGGTGAGGTTTGCCCCCACATGACAGGCTGCACAATTGACCCGTTCGCTGAAGAACAGATCACGCCCACGAATCGCGCTTTCGCTCATCGGATTGGCCTTCAGCCCCTCTTTTGCAGCCCGATACGTTTCCGCAACGGCAGGATCTTCGTCGAGGAGATCCTTCAGGTCGTCCGGATCGAGCTTGGCGAAACGCTGAAATTCTTCGTAGTAGTCAAATGGGGATGGACCGGTCACGATCGCACGCTCAAAAGCAGCGATCGCCTTCCCAACATTCTCGATGTTGATGGAGTCTTTCCCAAAGATCGCGTCGAACTGAAGCCGGTAACCGGGAATCTTCTTTAGGTCGTTCACACAGGCATCATGGGTATTTCCCATTTCGATGGGGTTGGCAATGGGACCAATCGCCTGTTCTTCCAGGGAAGCGGCCCGTCCATCCCAGAACTGCAATGACGACAGAATCCGGTTATAAGCAACCGGAGAGTTCCGCCCCCCTTCTTGCCCGCCAATCCCGACACCGAATCGGGTATCTTTGGCGTATCCATTATCGGGGTGATGGCAGCTCGCACAGCTGACGGTCTGATCAGCAGAAAGACGTGGATCGAAATAGAGCTGGCGCCCCAGTTCAATCTTCGCCCGCGTCATTGGATTCTCGTCCACACCGACGATGGAGGACGCTCCAGCAGCCAGCCCGAGCGGCAACTTGATTTTCAACGGAGCCAGATTTGCGGGGTCAGAGAGCCACTTTTCAATTTCTTCGAGCTTCAACGGACCTTCGCCCGGAATTCCGGTCAGCAGATTTCCGGTCCCGAGAACCACTTCTTCTGGCTCAGGAGCATTCGCTGGGTCGGACGAAAAAACGACGCTCCCGGAACAAAACAGGAACGCGAAAGGCAGGCTAGATCTCAGGATGGATTTCATCATCAAAACAGTCTTTGTTCGGAGGTCAAACGAAGAATTTTCTGCGGTCCAGGATTATAGACCAGCGTTCAGGATCGGCCAATCCTGTTGGGAGACAGGGTCCGGTTGTGTACCTTATGAATGACGCAGCTGATTGCCACTGGGCATTTCGTCAATGGAAACGACCCTGAACAACCAATCCAGTCTGGCCATCATGCGCAGATTTCGACAGCCGTCCAGGAAAGAACTTTTAACCATGCTGCCAGAAACCTCTGAATCGCTGTCAACGAATCCGAACCGCCGCAGATTTCTGGCTGAGACAGCGGCTTTGACCGCGGCCCCTCTTTTTTCCTCTCTGGCCATTTCATCGCCTGCTCGTGCCGAGGGACCGATCTGGCGGGTTGGGGTCATTGGACAGACAGGCCGGGGGAACTATGGGCATAGTCTGGACACGATGTGGCGTCAGCTTCCCGAAACTCGAATCGTTGCCGTCTCTGATGGGAACGAAAATGGTCTCAGGAACGCGATCGCTCGACTGAAAAACTCCGACGGAAGCAGCCCGGCCGGTTACCGGGAATATCGGGAGATGCTGGCCAAGGAGTCCCCGGATCTGGTCGCGGTATGTCCCCGCGCGATTGATGAACATCACGAGATGATTCTGGCAGCGATCCGTTCCGGCGCAAAAGGGATCTATGTCGAAAAGCCCTTCTGCCGCTCTCCCGCTGAAGCAGATGAAATTGTTGCTGCCTGTGCGGAGACCGATTGCAAGATCGCGATTGCCCATCGAAACCGATACCACCCTTCCCTTCCGGCCATCAAGACTCTGATTGAACGCGGAGAGATCGGGACGGTGCTCGAGATTCGAGGGCGAGGAAAGGAAGATCACCGTGGGGGAGGACTGGATCTCTGGGTGCTGGGCTCACACGTCTTTGATCTCGCCCGCTTCTTTGGAGGCGATTCCCTCAGCTGTTCCGCGAACCTGTATCAAGGAAAACGCCTTGCCACGCAGGACGATGTCCGACAGGGGGAAGAAGGGGTCGGCCGTCTGGCGGGAGACCGGCTTCACGCCCGCTTCGAAATGAGTTCCGGAATTCCGTTTTACTTCGACTCCATTCGAAATACAGGACGCCCGGAAGCGGGATTCGGCCTCCAGATCATCGGGACACAAGGGATCATCGACATCAGAATCGATGACCATCCGCTCGGCCATTTGCTGCCCGGAAGTCCATTCCAGCCAACCAACAAAACGCGCACGTGGATTCCCATCAGCAGCGCAGGGCCCGGAAAGCCGGAACCCCTTAGCGATGTCGGCCCCAGCGTCGCCCAACATCGTTATTCAGCTCGAGATCTGATCGCAGCCATTCAGGAGAAGCGGCTCCCCCTCTGCAATCAGAACGACGGCCGCGCCATCACAGAAATGATCTGCGCCGTCTTTGCCTCCCATGTCGCCGGCGGGAAGTCCATTCCACTTCCGCTGACAGATCGACGAGCCCCCCTTTCCGACTGGCCACCCAAACATCAACGCTGAGCGACCTGCTGACAATTCAACCGTTTCCACGCATTTATTTTTTAAGCGCGGGTTCAACAGATTCCTTGCAACTACGTGTACCTCTCCTTGGGATAGCAGCCGGAACTGGAAAGTGAGATCGACCGTAAAACTCTGCCAGACGTCCCCGAAGAAAATCAGCATCCCTCTGCCGACCGGGCGCCGTTCGTCAGGCAACTGGCCGGAAAGCATTCGATATTGGCCCATCGGGCATCCGGGAGGCAGAAACGCCCTATTTCCGGCATCCAGACAGCCCACTCCTGCTACTCATCGACAGAATGCCGACCTATCGTTCGCCAAGAGTGTTCAGGATCTCTTGAGAGGGATCTTTTGTTTTCCGGGCTGAGGAGAGTGAGGCGGCTCGTCGAATACGTGACCAACTCATCCAAAACCGCATTCAGATTATTCAAATACGGCTGCGGTCATTGATGTCTTACAACCCGCTGAACCGCAGATCAAATGGAATTCTTCCTTCCTCCTGATCTGGCTCATCC
>CALLWY010000225.1 GCA_938015865.1 uncultured Planctomicrobium sp. | reverse complement strand
AGGCCGAGACTCATGATCGTGAGGAAGCAGACGAAAGCGGCAACAACAGGAACTGACTTGCTCCAGAACGATTTCTGATCTGGAGATTGATTCCGCAACGTGGAGTTGCTTCTCCACCAACAGATTCCAAATGCAACAAGGAGTCCGGTCGCGGAGGACCAGTGTGAATAAAAATGGTCCACTGCCAGATGGCGGACGGCGGAATTCCACCACCCGGAGAGCCCGACCACGTATCCCTGATGGTTCTGAGCGACAGCGGAATATCCTCCCTTCGATTGAAGAGAATTCAGATACGGAAGCCAGGCCAGCCACGCGACCCCGACCATGATTCCCCAGAGGATGAGACGTTTGACTCCGCCCGGTTCTGCGTTGACGGGGAGGGAAGATGATTTCGGTTTTTGGGGTTTCCCTTTTCGAGAGTCAGGAGCGGGGCTAGTTATGTGGAGAACAAAAAATGAACGCCGTCCGGCTGCTGTCAGGAGGAGCCATCCCAGCAATCCAGATCCCAGAATGGCCAGAGGGAGCCAGCCATTGTATTTGGTCCACCACGCGAGGCCTGTCAGGAGACCTGCAGTCACCGCTCCCCACCAGCTCCCGGTTCGGTAAGCTCTTGCCCCTGTTCCCACCGCCAATGTCATCCAGAGCGACACGGGGATGTCGGTCAGTGCGGTTCGGCTGTACTGGATGAAAATGTCGCTGAAGGCAATCAATGAGGCTGCGGAGAGTGCGGCCAATGATGTCGTCAGAGAGTCCCCTTTCTGGGCGACGAGTTCACGGGTTGTCCACCAGACTGCCGCCACCAGAGCTGTTCCGAGGAAGACGTTGACCCACATGACGGCATGCGGGTTTGCCCCGGTGAAGATGAGGACCCATTCAAGGATCTTGGGCCACAATGGCGGTGCGTAGTAATGCCGGTCGGGGTAGCTCAGCTGAGTGAATTCAATGGGATCGGAAAACAGGTTGGATGCGTAGACCCCTTCATCAAAATGCTCGATGGCCATTCGCCCCGGGGACCAGGCACGTAGTGTGAAGGCAGCGATCAGCAACAGCCCCAGCAACGTGAGGTCCATCGGCAAGGTGCGTTGGGACGAGGCTGGCAGAGGTTCACCCGTTGATGGACTCATAAGTGCAAACGATCTGAACGGTCCTGAATTCCACCTCGTTTGAGGTGGGAATCACCTGATCCACATTGAAGAGGATGCTGAGTGACCGACATGGGCAGAAAATGGACGTGGGCTTTTTATCAGATGGGGAAGTGACGGTCTCCGAGAAAGAACATGAGTGGAAATGCCATTTCTCCATTCCATTCAAATCCGATCGTGGCCGGCTCCCCTCCCGTGAGTGCCAGAAGCTTCCACGGCTCGGGGTGATGGCATCGGATACCTTGGCCACGGCGGTCCCGAAGAAACCAGTCCCGATTGTGAAGCGTCAGAGTTGCCTCTTCAAGCAGATAGAACGCATTGGAGAGCCATGGCTGTTTTCCGAGTGCTTCGGCATGTGACTGCAGGACCGACTCCAGCGTTTCCTCTCCCGGAATTGATCCTTGCAGCGGAATCGGCTCTCCTTGTTCCCGAAAGCGGGCCCGCTGAGGGACGGCACCGGGATAAAACGTCAACGCTGTCTGCTGCATGACGCCGGGAAGAAGCTGTTCCGGGAATGGATTTCGCCCCGGAGCGAATTGAAGAACCAGAGCCTTTCGTCGGGAGTTCAGTCCGTAAACCCAGTTTCGCTGGGTGCGAATCCGGTCATCGTCGACTTCTTTCTGGGCAAGAATACACCAGAGGTCATCGACCGTCTCCCCTTGAGTCTCCAGGTCCCGTTGTGAAATGGTCCAGCCGATCAGTTGTCTTAGGTCCGACTGGAGATCATCGGGAAGAGTCTCGATGCGAGAATAGGCTTCAATCATCAGTTCAAGGCGGCCGAGTTCGTTCAGGAGCTTCTGCGGCCAGTCCTTCCCTGAGCCCGGAATTTCTGCTGCTCTCCGAATCAAGTTGGAGAGACTTCCCGCCTGTGCATCGACCAGTCGTCTGGCCTGTTCCTCGAACTCTTTCCGGCCCGTGATTTCCAGTCCCGTCAATCCTCTCCGGATCAGATCACACATCCACAGTTCCAGCTGATTCAACCCGGCGGCGACTTTCGCCTCCCGCTGCGTCGCCCGTCGTTTTTGCTGGTCAGGGGCGACGATGGAGCGGGGAGAGTCTGTCTTGACGGGGGCTGAGGATCGCTTTTTTCTCTGATCCAGCCACCGGGCGATGTCGTCCGGCGGAGTCGCCATCGGGACCATGTCCGGGAACTGGCTGAACAAGAGCATCAACCCGATGACATGACGGCACGGGCGCTTCCGGCTCGGACAATTGCAGCGATACCCAAACGGGGCCAGATCAATGGCGACGTGGTAGAGCGCGCTTCCCGAACAACTCCCCCATAGAGCGGTCCCACTGATCCCCAGATCGGTCCAGAGCCGGGGGGCACTCGACTGGCGTCCCGCAGCCATCGATTTCTCATCGGGAGCCAGCTGGGCGATCTGTTCAAGTGTGAACGACAAGGAACGCTCCGGGGATGATCAATTCGGATACAACTCAGATTCACGCTTGGATTTAAGCTTTGAATTCCAGTGACTGTACCGCATCTTACTCCGATGAGTCCGGTGATGCGATCTTGCAAGAACTACAAAGCTCCGGGTGAGAATCGGTCATTTCTGCCGATTGCTCTTGGCGGAATTTTTCGGCCGGTCGTATACTCCGCCCGTCGGGCATGGACGCAAGTGCAATGCACCGCAATGGCTGGACCGCGGAGGATCGGTCCGATTGATCACACGCCACGCATGGAGGCACAGCGTGAACAGAATTCTTGTCGTTGGAGTGGAGACGGTTGCTGGTGCCAATCTGGCAGCCTGTTTCGCGGAGCGGTATCACGTATCAACCTGGTCCTCAGAGCCGGGTTATGAAATCGCGAACTGCGATGCCCTGGATTTCACGCTGTCTCCTGGTGAAGTCATCGAGCGGGCCCAGCCCGATTGCATTCTCTACTGCGGGCCAGCGGCGCGTTCGTGCTGGGAACCGGACACCAAAGCCCTTTGCAACGATCAGATGGTGGTCGATGCGGATATCTGGTCTCAGGCAGCAACGGCATTCAACGCCCGATTTGTGATGATTTCCTCGGATGCGGTCTTCAGTGGTCCGTGGATGTTCCATGATGAAGAGAGTCACGGCAGCTGCTCGAGCTTTCAGTCTCAGGCTATTCGGGCAGCCGAGGAGCAGGTCCTCGAACATGCTCTTGGTGCTTTAATTATCCGGACC
>CALLWY010000224.1 GCA_938015865.1 uncultured Planctomicrobium sp. | reverse complement strand
CTCATGTTCTGCGAGATCGGGGACTCTATATCAGCCAGCACAAGCAGCCCACCAGCCTGCAGATCGTTAAGCGGGATGAGCAGGATCGGTACGTGATCGGAGTCCCGTATTATCTGAACGCCTCCCTGCCGGATGTCCCGGATACGTCTTATCGCGAGCCGGGAGCGATGGAATATCTGCATCGCTGGGAACAGCTGATCGGGGGACTGTGCCGCTGTGGTTTTGTGATTGAAGACATTGTGGAACCTCGCCGGGGAGATCCGGCCGCCCGCCCGGGACATTTTCGCCACCGGGGGATGTACGTTGCTCCCTATGTCCGCATCAAGGCCCGTCGCATTCGACAACCCATCACCCACTCAGAACGATCGCCGATCTGGGTTCCTGAATCGACACCTCAAAGCAGCTAATCCGCCCCTCGTAAAAAAAGACAACGGCCCCCATCGGGATGCCGTACTGGCGTCCTGCAACTTCGTTTCTGTGTCATGCAAAGAACGGCACAACAGCAGGGTCCTTCCAGCGTGGGCCGAGAGGCTGGAAATTTTCTAAAGGATTCCACTGACATAGCTCATTGACCCGGTGCGCATCGTTCTCGTACGCTGCAGTGATTGATCAATTCAGCACAATGCAGTTTCTGCACCATCAGCACAATCTCACAATTAGTCTGGACTCTTCACATGCACGGAAGCCTTCGGTCCACCCCGCTTGACTCAATGTATGTCACTCGTGCCATTCTGATTTCTCTATTGGTGGTTCCCCTGATGATCTTCCCAACCAATGTTCGCGGAGATGAGCGTCCCGCTTCCGCACTGGGACAGTTCCCGATTCAGTCCGAGATGGATCGGTTTTACCGCGAGGTTCTCGAAGAAGAGTTCGTGCTCAGTCCGACGTTCGCCTCTCAACTGGGAGATCATCGCTACGATCACCTTCTCGATGACGTCTCTGAGAAAGGCCGTCTGGCGCGGAGGGAGTTCCGTCAGAAGACACTGAAGCGAATGGAAACGGAACTTCAATACGACCAGCTCTCGCGTCCGGTTCAGATTGACTATGAAATTCTCCGAGACCGCCTTCAACTCAGTCTCTGGATCGAGGAGAACGAGCGTCCCCATGAACGTGACCCTCGCAATCTCACCGGTTTTGTCACCGATTCCGTTTACGTCCTGCTCACACAATCAACGCTTCCACTCGAAACGAACGTCACAAACGCGATTGCGAGGATGAAGCTGATTCCCAAGGCGCTGGCGGAGGGGCGACAGTCGCTGAAGAACCCACCGCAGGTCCTTACTCAGACTGCAATCCGGCAGAATAAAGGGGCCATTGAATTTTTCGAGGATGAGGTCTTTCTTCTGATGAAAGACTCTCCCCAGATCCCAGCCGCCCGGGAAGCTGCTGCAGAGGTGGTCAAAGCACTGAAAGAACACCAGCAGTTCCTCGAAAACGATCTCCTTCCCCGTTCCAACGGCGAATGGCGACTGGGGAAAGAACTGTTCGCCGAGAAGGCCGCCCGGACTCTTGGCCTCGGGATCTCAGCAGAAGAGGTTCTGGCAGAAGCGGAAGCGGGAATTGCGAATATTCAGTTGCAGATGGCGGTCATCAGCCGTCAGCTGTGGTCGCAATACTTTCCCGGTCGGCCAATCCCCCCCGATGATGAGGCGGGACGTCGAGAGACCATTCGCGCGGTCCTTCAACACATCGGACGTCAACATGGAACGCCGGATGAACTGGCCAAGAACGCCGAGCTGACGGTGGAAGCCATTAAAAAATTCATTACCACCAACGACATTCTGACACTTCCTGATCCGGATCGATGCCTGATTATCGAGATGCCGGAATTTCAACGTGGAAACGCGGTCGCCTTCTTTGATGCTGCCCCTCCGCTCGACAACACCGCGACGAGCATTTACGCCATCAGCCCACCCCCTGCAAGCTGGTCGGCCCAACAGGTCGAGAGTTTCCTGCAGGAGTACAACCGGGAGATGATGAAGATCCTCACGATTCATGAAGCCTATCCCGGACATTATGTGCAGCTGGAATACGCCAACCGGAATCCGTCGCTGGTTCGACGTATTATTGGTTCTGGAATCTATGCGGAAGGCTGGGCCTGCTACACCGAACAGATGATGGCGGATCAGGGCTTCGAAGCGGACAATCTGGCCTTTCGAATGATGCAGCTGAAGTTTCTGCTCCGGGCCGCTGCCAATGCGATCCTCGATTATCGAATGCACTGCAGCACAATGACCGACGAAGAGGCTCTGAATTTTCTGGTCAACGACGCCTATCAGGAAGAAGGGGAAGCCCGCCTGAAAGTGATCCGTTCGAAACAATCCTCCACGCAGCTCTCATCGTATTTCGCTGGCCGGCTTGCCTTCATTCGCCTGAGAAATCAGTTCCAGCGCGAGCTGGGAGATCAATTCAATCTGGGACGCTTTCACGAGGCGGTTCTTAATGCCGCCACAGTCCCCGTGAAGTATCTTCCTGAACTGACCCGGATGAATCTGAACGCTACGAAGAGTGAGCGCTGAAACGTCGTCCCCTTGCGACGAAAATCGAATCCGCATCCGCAGCCTGGTGCGGTCAGATTCTCGATCACTGATGGTTGTTTCATTTGGATCAATTGGCCCATAATGCAGAACAACTGCTGGACCGGGATTGCTCATTCCGGAGACCGTCCAATGACTCCATCTTCAAGGCGAATACGATGACATTCACCACACGACACGCCTTCCTTGCACTATTTGCCCTCTGGATGATTTCTCTGAGTGCGTCGTCCTCTCTCGGAGCAGAGTCGGACGGGCGACTCGATATTTATTTCATTGATGTCGAAGGGGGCGCATCGACTCTTTTGGTGACCCCGGGGGGAGAGTCGATCCTTATCGACTCGGGGTACCCCGACTTTATGAATCGCGATCGGGACCGGATTCTCAAAGTCGTCAGGGATGTCGCGAAGCTCAAGCAGATCGACCATGCTGTTGTCACGCACTGGCACATGGATCATTACGGGAATCATGCTGCTCTGGCAGCTGAAATTCCGATCCGCACCTTCTGGGACCGGGGGATCCCGGATGCTCTCCGTGAAGACAAGAAATTTGAGGAACGAATCGCCCTCTATCGAGCCGCCTCCCAGAACCAGTCCCGGACTCTGAAAGCAGGTGATGAGTTTGACCTCCCGTCCAACGAGACTCCACTGAAAGTAAAAATTCTGACTGCCAGTCGGGAAGTGATCAAAAACACAGGGAAACCAAACCCGTTCGCTTCGGAACACGAGCCGAAACCGGAAGACACCTCCGACAATGCAGCCAGCATCACCATGCTGCTTCAGTTTGGAGACTTCAAATTCCTCTGCTGCGGGGATTTGACATGGAACATGGAAAAAGAACTGGTCACGCCACTGAATCCGATCGGAAAGGTCGACCTGTTCATGGTGACGCATCATGGTCTGGGCGTCAGCAACAACCCGGTGCTTGTCAAAGCGATTGATCCCGTTACATCCGTCATGTGCAACGGCCCGACGAAAGGAGGAGATCCGAAGGTCATCGCCACGGTCCGTTCCTGCCCGTCCCTGAAGGGGTTCTACCAGCTCCACCGGAATCTGAAGTTGTCCGCCGAAGAGCAGACTCCGCAAGAATTCATTGCCAATGACGGGTCCACAGAGGAGTGTAAAGGGGTCTGGATCAAGGCCAGCGTTGCTCCTGACGGGAAGAGTTACACGATCCAGATTGGGGAATCTGGCCCGGTGCGCGAGTACAAGACTCGTTCACATGAGGACTGAACACCCCGAGCGGGAGTTCTCTATTGCCAAATGAAAACCCCGGGAGGCACAGATGTCTCCCGGGGTTCTTTTTTGTATCTAAGCAGGTGACGCGAGAATTACTTCTCGTCGTCTGCACAGACCCAGTCTGCAAGTGATTCGGTGTATTCGATGATCTCTTCCGGGCGGAAGTAGATCCCGATTTCGCGGGCTGCGGCTTCCGGGCTGTCACTTCCGTGGATCAGGTTGACCTGTCGGGAGAGTCCAAAATCACCCCGAATGGTTCCCGGAGCGGATTCCCGACCGTTGGTCTTGCCCATCATGTTACGAACCACAGTCACCGCTTCAGGCCCCTCGACGACCAGCGCCACAACTGGACCGGAAGTGATAAATCCTTCCAACATGGGGTAGAACGGCTTACTGACATGCTCCGCATAATGCTGGGCAGCCAGTTCCTTTGTAATCCGCATGAACTTCATGGCAAGGATCTTGAGTCCCCGTTCTTCTATCCGGGTCAGAATCCGACCACAAAGGCGACGCTGAACAGCGTCCGGTTTCAACAAAATCAGTGTCTTTTCCAGTGCCATCGTTGTTTCCTCATTGACCCTCTTCGGTCAATACGCTGTCCTCTCGTGATGTTGCCTCTTTGATTTCACCTGGAACTAAACCTGAGCCGCCATCTCTTCCTGCATCTGGTTGTAAAAGTCCCGGAACAGGTACTGGCTGTCATGAGGCCCTGCGGCAGCTTCGGGATGATATTGAACGCTGCTCGCTTTATATCCTCGATGGGCAAGCCCCTCGACGGTCTGGTCGTTCAGGTTGACATGGGTGACTTCAACACCGGACGGGAGCGATTCTGCATCGACAGCAAACCCGTGATTCTGGGAGGTGATTTCGACCTGCTTCGTCGCCAGGTTCAGAACCGGCTGGTTCCCCCCGCGGTGTCCAAACTTGAGTTTGTAGGTCTTTCCCCCCAGCGCGAGCGCCAGCAACTGATGCCCCAGACAGATTCCGAAGATCGGCTTCTTCCCGAGCAGATCCCGGATCGTCGTCACAGCATAATTGAGCGGTTCCGGGTCTCCGGGACCATTGGAGAGGAAAACCCCATCCGGATTCAGTTCAAGGATTTCCTGAGCCGTGGCAGACCCGGGAACGATAGTCACTTCGCATCCAAGCTCGCGAAGGTGCCGCGGAATATTCCATTTCATCCCGTAGTCGATGGCGACGACACGCGGCGGACGTCCCTGCGCGGCAGCGGTGGACGGTGTTTCCTCAGATCCGAAATCGCTTCGGAACTCCTTCTGCAGCCCGATGTCCCATTGCTGCTTTGCTGTGGGCATGACTTCCCGGACAAGATCGCGTCCCACCAGGGTCGGACTGGTTCGGGCCTTTTCGACCAGAGACGCATCATCCAGATCAATTGAGGAAAGAACACCAGTCATGGCTCCCTGAGAACGAATCCGCCGAACCAGCGACCGGGTGTCAATCCCCTCAATTCCAACGATATTGTTTTCTTTCAGATATGTATCGAGCGACTTCTGCGATCGGAAATTGCTCGGAGCACGGCAAAGCTCCCGAATGACGAACCCCCGAAGCCGAAGCCCGTTGCTCTCAACATCGTCCGGATTGATTCCATAGTTTCCGATCAACGGATAGGTCATCGTGACAATCTGTCCGTTGTAGGAAGGATCGGTCAGAATCTCCTGATATCCGGTGAGACTCGTATTAAAGACGACTTCTCCGTAGACCTCCCCGGGGGCTCCAAAATGGGTCCCGGTGAAGACGGTCCCGTCTGCCAGAGCCAGTTTTGCCGGGACGGGAGCGGAAGGAGACGGTGTGGACATTCCAGTTTCTGCCTGTTTTGCAATAACTTCGAAGTTGGAGTCTTGTAACACACTTCAACGACGCGCGAAAGTCTCCGGAATGGCCCTGCGACGAGTTCGCCTGATCAGGGAACCACATCCTCCAGTCGGGAAATACTGACAATCTGACTTTTCCGCACGTAGACCCGCTTGCGATTGACCCCGATTCCATGTTTTCGACAGTCCAGCACGTACAGGTCCCGGGTCGTGCTCGTATCCCGCAAATCGTGGGCGTCGGCATCCTGAAGGATCAGGTGTTGTGAATCCTCCCCAATCAGTGTCCCGACATAGACATACGGAGCAGCGAGATCAAGAACAACTTCCTGCTCAAGAAGTTCGGATGGAATCTGCGAGGTATCAATCTGGGAGGTCATGACTTCAATCTGGTTGTGCGAATCAGCTTCAATCGGGCATCCCGAATGGATTCGATCCACCCGACGTCAACCGGACGATCCTGAAACCGGATCGTGGCATATTGTCGATACCACTCCGCCAGTTCTTCTGCCGTCGTCAGTCGCGAATCGCCTTCCAAACGACGGGCAAAATGCAACACACTCTCCTCCGGAGAGCGGGAATATCCCCTCCGGGCAAGAAAACGGTCCATTCTCGCCCGTTCGCGGGCCAACGGACGGAGCGATTCCGGCAATTGAAACTCCCGGCGACGCGGTGCGCTGAGTCGGCTAATGAGAATTTTGACGAGAAAGTATAGGGCCGCAACCAGCGGAACAAAATAAATCATCGCCCGGACATACTTCTCTCCCAATTTCCAGACAATTCCAGACCGAAAGACTTCGGAGATTTCCAGAAACTTTGCCCATCCAAACGTATTGACCACCTGTAACGAGGTCTGTTCTTCGCGTGCTGGAACCCCTTCCATAGGAGTCGATTCAACGATGACCCAACGTTGTTCGACATCGTCATACGCTTCCACCCAGGCATGGGCGTTGCGTCTTAACGCGAAATAGGAATTGTCAACGGGGTTGCGCCCGGAAATCACATACCCGGTGACATACCGTGCAGGAACACCGCCTGCTCGAAGAAGAATGGCTGTCGCTGTGGCAAAGTATTCGCAGTGAGCTGGGGGCCGAACGGTCAAGAAGTAGGCCAGCCGGTCGGTTCCGCGCGGAATCCGCAGCCCAATCTTGTACGTAAAATTGTTGTGAAAGAATGCTTCGACAGCCCGCATCTTTTCCTGAGCCGTCGTTTTCCCTGCAAAGATCTCTTCCGCAGTACGGGTGACGACAGGACTGAGGGGATTGGGAAGTTGGAGAAACTCTGGGGAAATACTTTCCCGCGAGATACGTGGAGGATCACCAATCAATGCGACATAGGAATCGAGGAGGGATTTGCTGTCCCGTTCGACAATCCCATACGGATCGCGTTTGATCGATCGTCCATCACAGCCCAGAACCGCTGCTCCCAGGGGAAGGAAGAAATGGGCTGCGGAAGAGTGATCGAATGGCCAGACAACCATTGTCTTGGGAGACTGCGGCCACTCCTTTTCCAGCATGAAAACAGATTCATCAGGATAAAGTTCCCGAATTGGGGGATGGTCCGGAACGGACGAAATGACATCAACGGGTTCAGATGGCTGCCAGCGAATCTGATGGAACGTCGTGAACACGCGCCCCCGCAGGTAATCCGGGCAGAAATCTGCTTCAACACGAAGTGCGACGCTGTCTCCGTCGGCCATCTTCAGCTCGCTGATGTCATATAATCCTCCCCGGCCGGAAAATCCGTTCCCCATGTGAGTAACGCGACCGTGGTACAGATACTCCGACATCCAGAATTCCACACGATTCGCGTACTTCTGGTAGTTCTGTGCCAGAACTCGCCCGGAGATAATCCCCAGAATGGTGACAGAGACCACGACGACTCGACGCATCCAGATCTGACCAGGTGACGTCGAAAACATCCTTCGGCTGCTGATCGTAAACAGCATCCAGAAAGCCATATAGGCCAGAATCAGCCACAAGACAATTTCGGCGTTCTTGTATGTCACCCGAATATCGCCGGAAAAGACGAGCCCCGTTCCGGAGATCGCGAGAAACCAGCTGGGGATCTGCTGTGCGTACTTTTTCACAAACAGCATGACCAATTGGCATCCCAGACATGCACAGGTCAACTCGTAAGCCAACTTGCTCCCGATGAATCCCATCGGCAGAAAATCTTCATCACGTGTCTGATATCGATAGGCGCAATACGCCGCGATGGCGCAAAAGCTGAGGCCTACGGGGATCTGGAACTGAAGCCGGAGACGCGGGGCCAAAAGTCCAACCAGCGCAATTGCAGTCACCGGAACCATCACCGGTTGCATTAACAACGAGACAACCGCAGCCTGAATAATAATCAGGCCGACAGCCGCAAAACGGTTTGTGGCAGCGAGGGACGTGGGCTGCAAAATTCCGGTTACAGCAGACATACATCTCCCTGGAGAATCTGCCTGGACTCAAAGAGGCTGTAATTTTCGTCAGTGGGGAACGGGATTGTTGAAGGGCGATTACGGACAAGAAGGACCCGAACACTGGCACCGCTGTCAAAAATCTGAGACACCAGTTCTTCTCGCTGTGAATCCCAGTCGACCAGGACACAAATCACTGCGGAGATCGACTCCAGCGATTCAACAATGGACGGGACGAGCCGTTCGAAAGGGTTCGACTTCGTTCGTTCAGTCAATGCCAGAACTTCGAGAATCGATTCAAGGCTGGTCTGTGCGGGGTCCGCTGGATTGAACCGGTAGAGATCTGTCCCGGCGGCAAAGAGTTCCAGCGTGGTCCCGTGACGATCCAGATAATCGACGATAGCTGCCGTTAACGAAATAGCTCCCTCGAGTTCATCACGTGCAATTCCCTTTTTAAAAAAGGGAGTTGGGGAGGTAAACGTATCCAGAACGACAGCGACGCGTGAACAGAATTCATCCTGATATTCCCGGACGACCGGCTTCCCAAGACGAGCCCAGGCTCGAAAATCAAGCCTCCTGGTCGGCTCACCTGGAATGTAATCCCGGTTTCCAACATATTCGGAAGCGTTTCCGGTGTGCGAATCGTGCAACACCCCCCCATGCTGATAGCGATGGGAGATCGGAATACTCAATTCTTCCAATGGATGAAAAGAGGGCAGCACCGTCACGCGCTGTGGGGGTAATTGTACAGCCCCTGTTCGCATGATATTGAGCGGAAACGTGCTGTGTACGTAGACGTTCGAGAGCAGGTACTCTCCACGTTGATCGATCTTCAACTTGACGGGGAGGGTTGCAGTGCGACGTCGGCGAATCAGGGGAACGGTGCTCTCCGGATCGAGATGTTGAACCCCAGGCGGAAGCACAAAACAACCGCACGCAATATCGATTGCGGGCAACAATCCCTTGTTTTCGATTGAAAGCAGTCCCAGCAAAGTATCCCCGGCTGTGATCCTGGCTGGCAACGTTCCTGAGATCTTCAGGCGGGGGCGCATCAACAAGCCGAGAAGCTCCCCCACACCAAAAACAGCAACGATCCCGCAAAAGACCTGATAGATCGGAATCTCTGTCGTGATGATCCCGATCGCACTCAGAAAGATCAGGAAGACTGCCATCCGGCCGGAGGGCGTGAGCTTGAACTGCAGAAAGAACTGGATCTTGCTTGCCAGCCAGCTGGGTTTCCGCTTCATGTCGGGACCGGGACCTGTTTCACGATTTCCTGAATGATCTGCTCTTTCGTCAGGCTTCCGTACCTCGCTTTGGGAGTCAAAACGATGCGGTGTGCAAGAACAGGTCCTGACATTCGCTGGACATCATCCGGGACAGCATAATCCCGCCCTGCCAGGTAAGCACACGCCTGCACTGCCCGGAAGAACATCAGGGATCCCCGGGGACTGGCTCCGAGCTTGAGGAGAGGATGGTTCCGGGTTTGCGAGACGACCTCAACGAGGTACTCGGCGATCGATCGCTCGACTCGAACCTTGCGCACCTCATTCTGAATCGCCAGAACCGTTGCCATCGACATCACTGGCTCAATTTCCTCAGCGGGCGTTGCGGTGGCATGGTCGTAGAGGATTTCCACCTCTTTATCACGATTGGGATATCCCACATCCAGCTGAACCAGAAAACGGTCCAGCTGTGCTTCCGGCAAAGGGTATGTCCCATGAAAATCAACCGGATTCTGCGTCGCCAGTACGAGAAAGGGGTGGGGAAGACGGTGACGGACCCCTTCAATGGTGACCTGCTCTTCGCTCATTGCTTCCAAGAGAGCAGATTGTGTCCGCGGAGACGCACGATTGATCTCATCCGCAAGGAGAATGCTGCAGAAAATGGGGCCTTTTCGGAATGTGAACGACCCATCTGCGGGGTTATAGACAGAGGCTCCGAGAATATCGCTGGGAAGCAGGTCAGGCGTAAACTGAACGCGTCGGAAATCGGCTCCAAGAGCCCTGGCGAGAGCCTTCGCCAACGTCGTCTTCCCCACTCCGGGGACATCCTCCATCAGGACAGACCCACCGGCGAGAAGACTGATCAACAGAATGTCGATCGTTTCTTCTTTGCCAAGGATGACAGAGTTGAGAAGTTTCTTCAGTTGCTGGAGGGAACCCTGGTGTTCCTCAGCCCGACTCACTGAGCTGGTGTGTCCAGACGAGATACGAACATCCAACTCATGCCTCACTGGTTCCAATTTCGATACTTGGCCCGACAGTGCAGATATTTCCATTCCATTGACTTTTCAATTTCATAGTCAGTGACCTGTTGCATGGCCCGTTCAATCGCAACAGTTGTGACTGAAATGTTAGCCGAAGCGGCAATGCGGTTTCCAATGCTCTCGCTGAATTCTGAACGAAATTTCTCCGATTTTCCGAAATGACTGCCTTCACATACGACAACTGAACGAAAATGAAACCTTTTGACTTTTTTTGATTGAATCACGTCACTCAACGAGCTACTCTGACATCAGTAAGTGGAAGTTTGCGAGGTTGGCGACGACCGGGAGATCTGAATGCTGCTCGATCAACGCCGAACAAGCATACTGGAACTTGTAGAGACAAAAGGATTTGTGTCGCTCAAAGAAATTACAGAGACGATTCCCGTCAGCGAGTCCACCGTGAGACGGGATTTGGAATTTCTTGAGAGCATTGGACAAATTCGGCGAACTCGAGGGGGAGCCGCTTACGTTGGCGAGTCTTTTTCCGCTTTTGACGATCGCAAGAGCATCGCAATTCGGGAAAAGCAACGGATCGGACGTTTCGTCGCTGATTTAATCAGCCCCGGAGAGACGATTATTCTCGATGGGGGAACAACCACTCTGGAAGTGGCTCGCAACCTGTCCGGAAAGTCACTCCAGGTGGTAACGAACTCATTGCCGATCGTGAACCATCTGGTCAGCGTTTCGGATATCGAAGTCATTTTTTTGGGTGGATACCTGTACCCAAAGACCGGAGTCGCCTTGGGAGCGTTGACGGTAGCAGCTCTCAAGCAGATTCAGGCCCGACGTCTGATTATGGGGGTTGGAGGGATCACAGAAGCGGGAGTGTTTAACTCCAACTCTCTGCTGGTTGAAGCAGAACAACAGATGATGGCAGCCGCTGACGAAGTCATCGTCGTCGCGGACAGCACCAAGTTCGGACACTCCGAGTTCACTCGACTGTGCGGACTGGAATCCCTTCACCGGGTGGTGGTCGACAGCGGCCTGTCAGAAGAATGGCGCGAACGGATTCGCAGCTTCGGAATTGAGTTGATGGTGGTTGAGGACTAAACCGCCATCGCTGGATGCTATTCATTCAAAATCTATTTCGGAATTTGAACGGTCAGTGCGAAATCTGCCTGATCGTTTCATCCGATTCGGGGAATGTTCCGACACTGCTCGGGATCGAACCGAATTATTGACGACCGGAGCACGACGAATCATGGGGGCAACCAATATCGGAAATCTGTCGCGCAGCGACATTGAGGCCGTCGTACGTGCAGTCCTGGCACGACGCCAGCCCGGAGGACGCATTGAGACAGGCTCCCCACAGCCACCAAACCCGCTGGTCGTCAACATTTCTGCTCGACACTGCCATCTGACCGATGAGCACATCGAAGTGCTGTTCGGGAAAGGCTACAAGCTCAAGCCGACGAAGTGGCTCTATCAGGAAGGGTACTACGCCGCTGAAGAAACGGTGGCCATTGTTGGCCCGCGCCGCCGGATGCTTCCGGAAGTTCGCGTGCTCGGACCTTCCCGAGGGGCGTCCCAGGTCGAACTCGCGTTCACCGATTCCATTTCTCTTGGACTCGACATTCCCGTCCGTATCAGCGGTGACGTCGCAGGAACTCCGGGTTGCCTTCTCGTGGGTCCTAAAGGGAGCCTCGAACTTAAAGAAGGGGTGATCCGTGCCATGCGGCACGTTCACATGTCACCGGCAGACATGGCTTACTACGGCGTGAAGAACGGCGACGAAATGCACCTTCGGGTCGAATCGCCTGCCTGCACCACAGTTCTGGAAAATGTCATCGTCCGTGGAGGCGATGACAAAATCAAACTTGAAGTTCATCTGGACACAGACGAAGGAAACGCGGTCAACCTCAGCAAAGCGACCAAAGTAGACTTGCTGAAGCCGACGTCTGGCCACTGCAGTTGCAAGTCCGGACATGCGTAACCCGGGCACTCTGGTCATTCAGTGGCCCCCTCACGGATCGCACCAGAAATTCCCCAGACTGAACCAGTATTTTTGCGGATGACATTCCGCTTTGATCCGAAATCACAAACCCCCTCTTTATTTGGAGTAACCAACGATGGCTCGCGTGAACGAAGCGCTGGGAATGATCGAAACCAAGGGTCTTGTCTGCTTGATTGAGGCTGCAGATGCCGCACTCAAGGCAGCTAATGTGACCATGATTGGCTGGGAAAAAATCGGAAGCGGAATCGCCACCGTCTTCCTGACAGGCGATGTCGCTGCCGTGAAGGCCGCCGTCGATGCGGGAGCCGCCTCGGCCAGCAAGGTCGGCGAAGTGCTGAGCGTTCAGGTCATTCCGCGTCCGCACGAAGATCTGACCTCCATCCTTCCTCAGCGCAAGGATAGCTGAGCAGCCCGGTGATCCCGTCATCCGGGTTATCGCTGAATCTGTTCAATGAACCGTCTGACGCCAACCGTCCGACAAGAAACGCTGACCGAATATTGTCAGCAATCGATTCGCAACGCGGCAAGGTGACCCGTCACTTCGGCCCAAGCAGAGGTCCCACGGCGGACTTCTGAAAGATTCAATGCATCCCCCTGAGGATTTTGTGACATGAATGAAGCCATCGGTCTTGTTGAAACGAAAGGACTGACCGCCGCGATCGAAGCCAGCGACGCGATGCTCAAGTCCGCCAATGTGACCCTCGTCAAGCAGGTCAACATCGGAAACGCATTTATCACCACTGTGATTCGCGGGGATGTTGGTTCCGTTCGGGCATCTGTCGATGCCGGAGCTGCCGCCGCCAGCCGGGTGGGAGAAGTTGTCGCTGCCCACATCATCCCACGGGCTGCAGAAGGTCTGATGGAAAACTTCTGATTTCGGCATAGCGTTCAGGAGGCCCCTGTGAAGGTTCTCGTCGCCAATCTCGGTTCCACCAGCTTCAAATACCGGCTGTTCGATATGACATCGGAAGAACAGCTGGCACGGGGAGGGATTGACCGGATTGGACAAAATGCCGACTCCACCTGCACAGCCGACATCGCGGGACGAAAGCAGGAAGTGACGCAGCGGATTCCCGACCACGCCGCAGCAGTGCGGATGTGTCTGGACCAACTGACGCACCCGGAACTGGGATGTCTGCAATCCGTCGAAGAGGTTGCCGCAATCGGCTTCAAGGCGGTTTTTGCAGGGCACCTGAGTGGAATACGGATCGTCAATGACGAACTGTTATCCGCAATGGATGCCCTTGCCGACGTCGCACCGGCGCATAATCCCCCATATGTTCGCGCCATGCGTCAGCTGCAGGCAAGCTTCCCCAACATTCCGCTTGTTGCTGCACTGGAAACGGCCTTTCACGAGACGATTCCTCCCGAGTACCGCACTTACGCCGTTCCGTATGACTGGACTGAAAATCATGAAATCCGACGATGGGGCTTTCATGGGGCCAGTCACCGATACATCGGGTCACGGATCGCCGAAATTCTTGGGCGGACTGACCTCAAGGTGATTTCCTGTCACCTTGGAGGAAGCAGCTCCCTTTGTGCAATCGAGAATGGGGAATCCCGTTCAACATCGATGGGGATGACTCCGCAATCCGGTCTTCCGCAGAACAACCGCGTCGGGGATTTTGACCCCTTTGCGTTGCGTCTGCTCAAAACCCGGACCGGGAAAGACTACGACACGCTTCTGAACGATCTTGCTCAATCCGGTGGACTCCTCGGATTGAGTGGTGTGTCACCTGATCTGCGAGATATTGAAGAAGCCGCTGCCAATGGGAACAAGCGTGCCCAATTGGCCATCGATGTTTATGTCGCAGATATCCGACGATACATCGGTCAATACCTTGCTGTTCTGAACGGGGCCGATGCCATCGTCTTTACAGGGGGAATCGGTGAGAACAGCCAGCTGATTCGGAGCCGGGTCTGTCAGAATTTCGACTTCGCCGGAATCCATCTGGACGAAGAGAAGAACAGATCCGTCCGCGGGATTGAGGCCAATCTCTCGGCCGACGCAAGCCGCGTTCAGATCTGGACAGTTCCGACAAACGAAGAACTGGTTGTGGCACGGCAGACAGCAAAGGTCGTTAGAGACGGCGCGTTGTCCCGCTGACCAGATGAGCAGGACAGTGGCACCTGTTTCCCGGAGTTTCGGAATTCAATGCGGGCAATCGTTCACAAGCAATTTAACAAATTGCCTGTCGCGAAATTTGTCGATCGGAATTGAGTGATTATCAACAGGCACTAAGGTCACAGCTGGGGCACTGAACTCCTTTCCGTGTCTATGCAGTGAACAAATCCCATGTTTCTCGCCAAGATCACCGGCAATCTGACTGCAACACAGAAAGTCCCCAGTATGGTGGGACAAAAGCTGTTTATCGTTGAGCCTCTGCGGGTCGACGAGCAGTCAAAGGACAGCCTGAAATCGACAGGACGGACATTTATTGCCGTCGACACAGTCGGTGCAGGCGAAGGGGAGATCGTTCTGATCGTTCAGGGGTCGAGTGCCCGATTTACTGATGAAACCAAGACGTTACCGATCGACTGTGCCATCATCGGCATCGTCGATCATGTTCAGGCCGGAAACCAGTCTATTTACAAATCCAATCAGTAGTCCCTTACTGATTGATCGACAGGGAATAACGTGACGGAAACTCCTCCCGAAGAATTGGTCCTGCAACAGACACAGGTGGTCGCCATTGCGTTGATCGCCACGATCGTTGTCATGGCGGCATTCGGGACGTTTCTCATCGTGCAGGGCATGGTCCCCAATTTAAATCAAACGGGAATCAGTCAACTCTTTGCGGTGGTTGCCGCGAACGAATTCGTGCTGGCATTCGGCATTGCGTCCTGGTTATCCCGCCGTGCCTACGGGGCTTCCCGAGAAATGATCGTTCACCTCTGGAGGCTCCGAATCATTATTATTTATGCCCTCAGTGAGGGGGCTTGCATCATGGCAACGGTTGGAATGATTCTGGGACATCAGATCTGGTTATTGGGGTTCTCAGCCCTGACCCTGTTCGTCATGCTTTTTCATTTTCCCACTCGCAACAGCTTCAATCAGTTTTTAGAGAGCCACGAGACCATCGACTGATCGTCTCAGATGTTCGGACTGATTCCGCTCCGCAGATGCGAAGACGAATCGGCGTCATCTGAATTCATCAGCCACAGCGAACACAGGAATCGCTGCCGTAGAAGAACACAGGAGTTCATCATGCAGGCAAATGAGAGCGCCATCCGGTCAGTAATCGAGGAAGTCCTTTCCGAACTGGGGAAAGTGAAGGGGACATCCGGAACCGGGACAGCCTTGCCGCCATCCCGAAAGAATGGAGGAATTCCTGTCCTCTCTGGCGGGACAACTCACACCGCTTCTACCGCTTCCGGATTCTGCAGAGTTTCCTCCGGGAACTGGGGTGTCTTTGATAACGTCAATGACGCTGTTGCTGCTGCAAACGATGCCTTTGTTCAACTTCAAAAGAAGACGCTCGCTGACCGGACAAAGATCGTTCAGATCGTCAAGGAGATGTGCGAGCGGAACGCGGAAGACTGGGGACGACAGGAATACGAAGAGACCCGAGTCGGCCGCGTTGATCACAAGATCGAGAAACTCAAGATCATCAAGCTGGTCCCGGGGACCGAATTCCTCAAGACCGACTGCTACAGCGGCGATAACGGTCTGATGATCGAAGAGTACGCCCCCTTTGGAGTCATCGGAGCAATCACTCCGGTCACGCACTCGCTCCCCACACTCGCCGGCAATATCATTAATATTATTGCCTCAGGGAACACCGTCGTCTTTAATCCGCATCCAAGCGGAGCGAAGATCGCCTGCACCGGAGTACAAGCCTTTAACAAGGCCTTCGCCGAGGCTGTCGGAATTGAAAATCTCGTGACGATCATCGGTAAGCCGACAATCGAATCGGCAAATGAAATCTTCCAGCACCGCGGAGTGAAGCTCCTCCTCGTGACGGGTGGACCGGCGGTCGCGCGAGCTGCCCTTCAGTCGTCGAAGAAAGCGATCGTTGCCGGCCCCGGAAATCCACCGGTTGTCGTCGACCAGACGGCAGATCTCGAGAACGCAGCCAAATCCATCGTTCAGGGAGCCGCCTACGACAACAACCTGCTTTGCATCGGAGAAAAAGAGGTCTTCGCTGTTCATCAAATCTTTGACCAGCTGATGGACGCTGTCGGACGACATGGTGGCTATCGTCTGAACGCCCAGCAAATCGATGCGTTAACGAAACTGGCATTTGCTCCCCCGAAGGAACCCGGCGGACATCCCGTATTGAACAGAGAACTGATTGGCCAGGACGCCAGCGTGCTCGCTGCCAAAATTGGCGTTCATGTTCCTCCCGGCACTCAACTCCTCTATGGAGAGACGGACACCAGCAACCCCTTCGTTCCCGAAGAACAGATGATGCCGTTCGTCCCCTTTGTCCGGGCGAAGGATGTTGACGAAGCCATCGCACTCGCTGTGAAGTATGAACACGGCTATGGACATACGGCCCTGATTCACTCGCGCGACGTCCACACCATGACCAGAATGGGACGGGTCATGAACACAACGCTTTATATCAAGAACGGCCCCAGCATGTCCGCTTTGGGTTTGGGAGGGGAAGGGTACCTCTCCTTCAGCATCGCCACACCAACGGGCGAAGGGGTAACGACTCCGTTAACGTTCACCCGCAAGCGACGTTGCACCATGGTTGGCGAGCTGCGAATTATTTAATTGATTGAAGTTATTTTATGAACCTTGCACGAGTCATTGGAAATGCAACATCCACTGTCAAGCATCCCAGCTTGAAGGGATGGCGTCTGTTGATTGTGCAACCACTGAGTGCCAGCGGAGGAGACGATGGCGAACCTCTTCTGGCGATTGACAACCTCGGCGCTCCAATTGGAAGTGATGTGATTATTACTTCCGATGGGAAAGAGGTGAGCGAAGTCATGAAGTCCAAAAACACTCCGGTTCGATGGATGGTCATGGCCCTGCCAGATGAATCAGGAACGACCGCATAAAGTCCAGAACGTTCGCCCGTCATTCCCCGCCTGCCACACCGCATCCCGTTATTGTCACCATGTCGTTTTCACCCGAGATCATTGACCGGATTGTCGCCAACGTGCTGACTCAGCTCAGCCCGCAGGCCACATCATTGCCGGTCACTGTTCAAGCGGGAGCGAATAATTCCCGAACCACTCTCTCAGAGCCAAAACCTGACCTGACTCCAAATCAAGAAACCATTATTCGGGAGTCTGTGATCACGGCAGACGTTCTGGAGAAGATCCCTTCCGGGACAGATGTCCGCATTCCCGCCAAGGCGATTGTCACCCCAGCTGCACGGGATATCGTCAAGGCCAGGAAGCTTCGGCTACATCGTGTTGATGTCCGCAACAGTTCCTCTTCCACGTCTCCCAAATCAGTTGCATCGTCGTCAAACCGCCTACTCATCGTCGTCCAGAACACAGCTGCAGTGGATCAGCTTTACTCGACCTTGAACGGTACCTGGCAGCGAGAACTGGTGGGATGTCCGGACGATGCCGCCAAACTGGCGATTGCAGAATTGAGTCGCGGCGGAGCAAGCACGATTGTGATCCTGGCGGAACAGACATATCGGGCCGCCGCTCTGGCAAATCGGCATCAGGCTGTCAAGGCGGTCGCCATCCACGAGGCCACAGAAATCCGACTCGTCCGGCAACAGCTTCGTGCGAACACCTGGTGCGTGAACCCGGCTGGTCGAACCTTTTTCGAGTTAAGAAACCTGATTCAACGAATCGCTCCTGAAAACTGATTTATTACCCCCCCTGCGTTCCGACAATAAATTCAACAAGAAAATAAGTTGCCAGCCAGTATTCACCTGTCACAGAGTCTCATGAGCAGGCAGACATAAGAGATTAACTAAAACAGATCGTCCTGAACTCCTACACAGTCCAACCTCATGCGAATCGGCGAAGTCATCGGAAAAGTCACACTGAAACGCTGCCACCCATCAGTGCAGGGGGCTGTGTGGAAGCTGGTTGTTCCGCTTTCCCGGGAAGGACTACAGGGAGGAGAGAAAGGGCGAGGAGAACCAATTGTGGTCTTTGATGAACTGGGGTCCGGAACCGGATCTCTCATCGCGATCAGCGACGGGGCGGAAGCATCGGCTCCGTTTTATCCGAATGTCAAACCACTCGATGCGTATTGTGCCGCAATTCTGGATGAAGTGCGGGTTCCGCAGTCATCGTCCCCATGAACTTTCCATTGGGATTCAAACATATTTATCTCTTCAGCTCGGCTGAGATCAGACTAAAGGATGCGAGTCATGTATCACCCTCTATTTAACAACCCGGAGATCAAGGAGTGGATCTGCGAAATCGGACGCCGGGTTTACAACAAGGGGTTTGCTGCCGCCAATGACGGCAATATCTCCTACCGTGTCGGTGAGAACGAAGTCCTTTGCAGTCCGACCATGATCTGTAAGGGATTCATGAAGCACGAAGACATCTGCATGGTGGACCTGGACGGAAATCAGCTCGCTGGAACACGCAAGAGAACCAGCGAGATTCTTCTGCATCTGACCATCATGAAGCACCGCCCCGATGTCAAAGCGGTGGTCCACTGCCATCCACCCCATGCCACCGCATTTGCTGTTGCACGGGAAGCGATTCCGCAGTGCGTTCTGCCGGAAATCGAAGTCTTCATGGGAGAGGTTCCTCTGGCTCCTTACGAAACTCCGGGAGCCCAGGCATTTGCAGATACCGTGGTCCCGTTCCTCAAGTCGACCAATACCATCATTCTCACGAATCATGGGACGGTCTCGTTCGGAAAGACACTCGAAGAGGCGTACTGGAAGACGGAGATTCTGGACGCCTATTGCCGGATTCTGATTCTCGCCAAGCAGCTGGGGGGAATCACCTATCTCAATGAGCAGAAATCCCGCGAACTGCTGGACCTGAAGCAGAGACTGGGGTTTGATGACCCACGATTCCATGTTGAAAACTGTGACCTGTGCGGTAATACCGCATTTCAGGAAGGGTATTCTTCTGTGAATGCCCCCCGACCAAAGGTGGCAGCCTTTGATCCGCCGCCGAAGTTCCCGGGATATCTTCAGCCGCCATCCAGTTCCGCACTCTCGGAGGTTGATCAGGAAGCACTTGTGCGGGCAATTACGGACGAAGTGCTTGCCGCGCTGAAAATCAGCTAAGACCGCGTCTTTACTTCAGGCACGCCGGAACGAACGATTCCGTCGTGCCTTTTTGTTTTTTCGTATGGATCTCCCTGTGAAACACATGACGAGAGTGGACGCTCAGTCCCTGTTCACTTGACTCGGATCAGTAGAAACTTGGAGACTTAGGGAGGAACCCATTCGATTGGACAACCATTTTCCCCTTTGCATGGGAATCGGGACCGTCGACAAACGAATTGAAATCCGGAAATGACTGAGATCCTGGATTTGCGGGCGCACTGCAGGGTCCCTGATCTGATCAACCGTAGACCATCAGAGGAGATTCACATGGCTCGCTGGAATCGCAGACAGTTTTTGAAAACATCTGCAGCTGCCTTTGCTGCCCCGTACATCATTCCTAGTACCTGTTTTGGAGCGAATGAGCGTATCACCGTTGGAATGATTGGTGTGCGGAATCAGGGGACTGGCAACCTCAAGGGATTTCTCGGGGCGGGATGCAACGTCGCAGCCATCTGTGATGTCGATTCCGAAGTCCGGGCG
>CALLWY010000223.1 GCA_938015865.1 uncultured Planctomicrobium sp. | reverse complement strand
AAGTTTTCCTTTCGGGCGATTTCGAGGGCAATATCCCCGAGTTTCTGATCATAGGGGGCGCTCATATCGGGGAAGCGCGGCCCGAGGTTGTCGTCATTGATTCCGATGAGTGGGTTGTCCCCCATCAGGTTGATGTGATCATCAATCACCATGATGTCTCCGCAGCGGAAGTTGGGATTCATCCCCCCAACAGCGTTCGAGACAATCAGAAGTTCAGCCCCCAGAGCCTTGAAGACCCGCACCGGAAGCGTGATCTCCTTCAGGGAATACCCTTCGTACATGTGGTGCCGCCCTTCCATTGCGATCACCGGGACCCCGACCAGTGTGCCGCAGACCAGTCGCCCCCGATGACTCGTGGCGGTCGACTTCAGGAAGTGAGGAATCGATTCGTATTCAAACTCCGCCTCAATCTGAATCTCATTCACGAGCGATCCAAGCCCGGTCCCGAGAATGATTCCCGCATGCGGAACCCCGGACCACTTTGAACGAATGACCTGACACGCTTCTTCAATTTTTTTGGCAAGGTCCAGCATGGCAACAGCTTCTGCAATGGGGAATTACGAATTGAGCCGCTGAGTTGCACATCGCGTATGCATCTCAACGGCTCGGCCATTTCATTTTTGGCAATTTGAATCGCTGGGGCTCATCCCCGAAATCATCCTGCCAGTGACGTTCAGATTCGCCCCTGGACAAATCGTGCAGATGAGACTCTGCAGCACTCCACCGACCATTTCACGGGATCGCTGATCAAGTCATCTGCAGGCGGCCAGCTCAACTGGTCACCAGTCACCCCGGCGTCCCGACATGATTCACTCTGATGAAAACCGCTCCGGACTGAGGGAGCCATGTCGAACATGGACATGCAGTCACGGAAACTGTGTGACGCTCGGCACACCCCGGTTTCAGCAGCGAACAGCCGTCCCTAGGCGACAGCCTTCGAGCAGCGCTTGCAACGAACTTTCTTCCCCTTCTTCGGAATTGGTGCGTTGCACTTGGTGCAGCGTTTCAGCTTGCGGGCAATCTTCAGCTTGGTTCGGGGACGGAGGACCATCTTACTAACTCCTTATACGGCAGCAGTTTAATGCAACCGCACTTTGTGTCTGCAATTTTGGGAAGGGAAAGAATATTGATTTGGAGGGCTGATTTCAACTCCGGAAGGAGAACTCTTCGTTGCCGAATCTGACGAAACTTCCTGCATTCGAACACTTTGCAGCCCTGACACGGATCTGCGATGATCACTGAGAGAAACCCTATGCTCTCGCCCAGATTCAAGAAGGAACCGACATATGAGTGACGCGGAAGCCGATCCCAACGTCGATACGGGCAAGACACAGATTTTTTCCGCAACCGACTTGGCCAGCCTGCGACAGGTAGGGGCTGAACTGGGTGAGTTTCGCCTCCTCAGACGCCTCGGGAAAGGGGGCATGGCGGATGTCTGGCTGGCAGAGCAGACAACCCTGAAGCGGAACGTCGCCCTGAAGCTGTTACGTTCCGAACTGATGGAGGATGACAACTACGTCAAGCGTTTTCAGACAGAAGCCAAGGCGGCAGCAGGCCTGAACCACCCGAACATTGTTCAGGTCTATATGGTGGGGAGCGAGAAGGGCCAGCATTTTATTGCTCAGGAGTATGTCCACGGCCAGACATTGAAGGCCCTGCTCCAGAAAAAAGGTCCTCTCGACCTGCCGCTGGCCCTGATGATCATGCGACAGGTCGCTGCGGCTCTCCAGGCGGCCGGAGAGCGGGGAATTGTCCATCGCGATATCAAACCGGAAAACATCCTGCTCAATCGCAAAGGGGATGTGAAAGTCGCCGACTTTGGGCTGGCCCAGCTTCAGGGAGGGGAACACCTGAATCTGACACAGGAAGGGGTCACCATGGGAACCCCCCTTTACATGAGTCCCGAGCAGGTCAGCGGAAAACCGGTTGACCAACGTTCCGATATCTACTCATTCGGAATCATGTGTTACCACATGTTGACCGGCGCCCCTCCGTTTCAGGGTGAAAATGCCGTCAGCGTGGCAGTCAAACATCTTCACGAAACCCCTCTGGCATTAAACGAAGTTCGTAACGATCTCCCACCAGCAATCTGCTCCATCGTCGAGCGGATGATTGCCAAGCACCCGGATGATCGCTACCAGAACGCGCAGGACGTTCTCAACGATGTCCGCAAACTGGCGAAGGCACTGCGGACTGGAGAACCGGTCACCGAGATCGCTCCGTTCAAGAACGAACTTTCCATCGCTCAATGGACGAGAAAGCGAAAATTGCTTTGCGGCACGATGACGCTTCTGGCGTTCTTGCTGAGCGCCGGGGTTGGCTGGCAGATGCGCCCCCGAGTCCCGGAAAAGAGCGCCAATCCGCTTGGGGATGTCCCTCGTAAAGACACCCCCCGGGAGCAGTACCTGTATGCCATGTTCCGCATGGATGACGAGGACGCCTTCAAGGCCGTTCTGGCGTTTCACCCTAATGCGGATGCAATCTGGCGACGACGAACAGAAGAACAGCTCGCCCTTCTTTACATGAAGGACCTGCGCCGGGAAGCGGATGCACGGGCGCAACTCGACCTGCTTTATTCCAGCAACGATCCCGATGCGCAAATGGAAGCACGGATTGGACGGGCTTACCTTGATGCGGTCCACGGAAATATTGACCGGAGTCGTCGGACACTTCAGTCCATCGACGAGGATCCGAGTGGCCGACAGAAATTGACCCCGAGCTGGAGAAAGGTCCTTGAAGAGACCCGTGAAAAAGTCAGTTCTCCCAGTCCACCCCGCTAATACTCCGCCAAACCAGAGACGACAAGGACGTCGACAGTAAGGATGACACGGCGAGACGAGGGGTTCAGGCAGCGTGTGCCTGTGCTTTCGCTGCAGTCTTCGGCAGTCGCAGAGTGAATCGCGATCCTTTCCCGGGACCATCGCTGTACACTTCGAGCGTCCCCCCATGATCGCGAACGATGCGATGGGTAATCGACAGCCCCAACCCGGTCCCCTTCCCAACATCCTTGGTCGTGAAGAATGGCTCAAAGATTTTGTTCATCTGTTCCTGAGTCATCCCGCAGCCATTGTCCTGCACAACAATTTCCACATCTTCGGGATGTTCGCTCAGATAAAGATCGACCGCCCCACCTGAGGGAGTCGCATCGAGCGCATTGGCCACCAGATTGAGAATCACCTGCTTGATCTCGGCAGCGTTCACCCATGCGTGCAGTGGAAGCGTTCTGTCAATCGTCACCTGCCGATCCTGATAACGGCTCAGATGGCTTGTCATGTTGACGACTTCCTGGACGATGGCAGCGACATCATAACGGTTGCGATCCTCGGATTTTCCGTAAGAAAATTCGAGAAGTTTCTTGGTAATGCGTTCGCACCGCTCAGCCTCGCTTTGAATCAGCCCGATGTATTCGCGAATATCAGCCCGATCACTTTCGCTCAGTTGCTCGAGGGCCTGATCATCCAGCCGCATCTCCAGACCGTAGGCAGCGGTCATAATCACGGAGAGCGGATTATTGATTTCATGAGCGACGCCTGAGGCAAGAAATCCAGCCCCGACCAGTCTCTCGGACAGGACAAGCTGTTTGCTCCGCTCGGCAATTTCGCGTTCTTTATTGGCCCGGTCTTCCTGAATCCGCCGACTCATTTCGTTGAATGCTTCGGCCAGCTCCGCGATCTCACACTTTGTGTGAACTTTCAGACGGACGCTGTAGTCCCCCATCGAAACTTTCTTCACTCCCTGATACAACTCGCGAATCGGAACGAAGATCATCTTGTGACCAAATCCGATCAGCAGGATGAGGACCACGACCGAAATGACTCCTAATCCGATGGCAAGACGGGACTGCAACATGTAGGCCGCCTTTGCCTCTTCCAGTCGCTCCCCCAGACGGCTGGCTGGATCTGGGAGCTGTTTGACGATGTCGATCATTTGTGCGAGTTCGCGGCGAATGACCTGCACACTGACGCTGTGGTCGTTGGGATCAGCAAGACGGGGGATCATGTTCTGAATCGTCGACAGCCCCTGATCGACACCACGAAACAAGGTCTCCGACCCAAGCAACTCCTTATGGCTGGAGCGTAACCGATCCGGAAGTTCGAGCCAGGATTGCTTGATCGCCTGCACTTCCTTTACGACCTGATCAAACACAGTCTGCATCCGATCACGCTGAAGCTCTCCGGCGTGAGCACGGATTTCCTCAGGAGCATCATCCCCCGGAAATCGAATGGCCAGAGGGGGGAACAGTGCCGTGAGTGAGGCCACCAGATCCGACTGGCGCGGCAGGCGACCGGTGCTCAACTCCAGGTCTTCCACTGTCTGACGATAGGCAGAGAGTCCAATCAGGCTGCAAATTGTGGAGACCAGCACGAGAATGCCAACAAGACTCAGACCGGAAACCAGCTTCCACCGGATTGATCGCGTCAGCAGCACAAGCGAATCCCTTCAGTGCAAATAAAGTCCATCGGTCCGAAACGAAAATCCGTCCCGAGGCGGGACCCTGTTCCTTGAGTGTCCCGGAAAAGAAGTTTATCAATGGAGGAATGACGAAAACAACCCCTTCACCGCCCCCCAGCAAGATCGTGTTCATTCCCCACCACTCCCCTCTCCTCTGAATAAGTGCTTTGAATGAACTGGTTGAATGGTCTTCCGGACCTGGCAAAACAAAAGGGCAGCGTCCTTTCGATTGGCAATTTTGATGGAGTTCACCTCGGACACCAGTCCATCGTCAATGTGCTGGTGACACGGGCCCGGGCGCTCGGAATTCCGGCCCTGATTCTGACGTTCGAGCCTCATCCGGCAGCACTCCTGCGATCAAGTGGTCCCCCGCCGCGACTCACCACTTCCCAGCAGAAGGCGGACCTGCTCCGGAAGTTAGGGGTCGACGCCGTTCTCCAATATCCGACCGACCAGACCCTGCTGAACCTGACGGCCCGGGAATTCTTTGATGAGTTTGTCATCCGGAAATTGAATGCAGTCGGCCTCGTCGAAGGACCGAACTTCTTTTTCGGCAAGGGGCGCAGCGGAGACGGCGAAACCCTGCGGAAGTTCTGTGAAGAAACGGGGCGATTTGCCGAAATCCTCACTCCATCAGTCCAGAACGGCACTCTGGTTTCCTCCAGCCAGATCCGTCAGGCCCTTCAGGCGGGCGATGTCGAATCTGCTACCCAATTTCTGGGACGCCCCTACTCGATTCGCGGGACAGTGGTGGAGGGGGACCGGAGAGGCCGGACAATCGGCTTCCCCACTGCAAACCTGCATCAGATCGAAACACTTATCCCCGCAAACGGAGTCTATGCCGCCCGGGCAACCGCTCCAGATTCGTCCGACAGGCAAAAGTTCCAACAGCTCGCAGCGGTCAGCATCGGCCCCAATCCGACTTTTGACCAGTCCAGCGGTGCTCCTGCCCCCCTGAAAGTCGAAGCTCATGTTCTTGATTTCAGCGGGGACCTGTACGGAAAAGAGATTGAACTGGAGTTTCTGGCTCGAATCCGGGATTTGCGAAAATTTTCAGGAGCACAAGAGCTACAACACCAAATCCAGCAGGACATTAAGTCGATCCGCGATCAATTTCCAGGTGCAGCTGGCTCGCCGACAATGAAATGAGCAAGACGTGAGGTGGTCCGGCAAACTCAACCTCCAGGGACGACTGTTAACCGGCCTGATCCTCAAAATTCAGCGACGCCCTGTGCAGTTGTCTGGAAATCCCGATCACTCTGCTCTAAACTTCCCGGTTCGTTTCCGTATCCCTCTGATGGGTTCGGAAATGAGTCAAATGTGAGACGGAACCCGTTTCGTCCTCCGTCAAGTTATTGACATCGTATTGTGCAACTCGCGGTGCTCTGGCAGGAATGATTCCTCCATCCCCGTGAATCGAGGCAAAAGAATCATGGATCGCAGCAAATCCCTTATCGATGTGAAGCTCGCACTGGCCGCCAAGTATGATCGGCTGTCGAAGCTGACCAGCAGCCGCCCGCGTCAGGCCTCTCTGGCCCAGCGCGCTCTGGTGTATCGCCGACAGGCTGAGCAGCTCCAGCGGACTCAGGCTCAGAAGTAATCGTACCGGAATGCAGTCGGGACGTCGCAGACGGCAATTCTGCAGGTGAACCATGAGCGTAGAGTCAAAGCTGGAACAACTCGGATTGATTCTCCCCGAGGCCCCCAAGCCTGTGGCTGCCTATGTTCCCTGCGTCCGTACCGGCAATCTGGTTTTCGTCAGCGGACAACTACCGTTCGCTGGAAAATCGTTGCTTGCAACCGGTCCGGTCCCGACTCAGGTTCCCATCGATCAGGCGCAACAGGCCGCAGTGCAGTGCGTCCTGAATGGTCTTGCAATCGTCAAGCAACACCTTGATGGTGACCTTGGACGAGTGCGCCGCGTCGTACGAATCGGCGTCTTCGTTCAATCTGTTGACGGCTTTACCGATCAGCCGCTCGTTGCCAATGGGGCGAGCGAACTTCTGCAGAATCTCTTCGGCGAAGCGGGGCAACATGCCCGTGCTGCTGTCGGCGTGAATGCCCTTCCGCTGAATGCCTCGGTCGAAATCGAATTCCTCTTTGAGGTCGAGTAAGTTTCGCAGACCTGCTTCCATTCGCGTCAGGAAGAAATGCGGAAACACCGGGCCGCTCTCTGTCATCACCTGATGGATGCCGAAGTACCATGACGGCTTATGTCATGGACTGATTCTGCATCGGCAGCTAGATCAGAATCTCTTTCACGACTTCCCCATGTACATCGGTGAGGCGGAAGTCCCGACCCTGTGAGCGGTACGTCAGCTTCAGGTGATCAAATCCCAGCCGATCCAGAATCGTCGCGTGGAGATCATGAACGTGCACCCGCCCTTCGGTCACGCCAAATCCCATCTCGTCGGTCACTCCGTAAACACATCCCGGCTTGAAACCCCCACCAGCAACCCACATGGTGAATGCATCGACATGATGGTCGCGGCCGATTGTGCCACGCCCTTCTCCCATGGGAGTCCGCCCGAATTCTCCTCCCCAGATCACAATTGTCTCATCCAGCAGCCCTCGCTGCTTCAGGTCGAGAACCAATGCCGCCGCCCCTTGATCGACCTCCCGGCAGGTCTGCTTCAGTGCGACGTCGAGATCGGCCCCTTTCCCGCCGTGATGATCCCAATCCGTGTGATAAAGCTGAATGAAACGGACTCCCCGTTCGACCAGACGCCGAGCCAGTAAACAGTTTCTCGCAAAGGAGCTCTTCTGCAGATCAACTCCATAAAGATTGAGCGTCTCCTTCGTTTCTCCCGAAAGATCCATCAGCTCCGGAGCACTCGCCTGCATCCGAAACGCTGTTTCATAGGCATGAATTCGGGTCGCGATCTCATCATCCAGGACGGTACTCCGTCGAATCTCGTTCAGCTGGTTCACTGCATCAACAAATCGACGCTGTGATTCACGATTGATTCCTGCAGGAGACTCAAGGTTAAGGATCGGGGGGCCCTCACTCCGCAGCTGAACCCCCTGATAGACCGTCGGCAGAAAGCCGCTGGACCAGAGCGTCGCTCCTCCACGTGGACCACGCGGCCCCGACTGCAACACAACAAACCCGGGAAGGTCCTGCGATTCACTCCCAAGCCCGTACGTCACCCACGACCCGAGACTCGGCCGCCCCGGATTCTGTGATCCGGAATTCAAAAACATCTTCGCCGGCCCATGATTGAACACATCGGTCGCCACTCCTCTGAGCCAGCAGACGTCATCAACTATCTTTTGATGATGGGGCAAGAGCGTGCTGAGCGTCATCCCGCATTCGCCATACTGCTGGAATGACTCCTGACTTCCCAGCAGCTTGGCATCCGGCTTCAGGAAGGCGAATCGTCTCCCCTCAACAAAGCTGGCGGGAGGAGCTTCACCATCATATTTCCGAAGAAGCGGCTTGTCTTCGAACAGCTCCAATTGACTCGGGCCGCCCGCCATAAAGAGAAAAATGACATTCTTCGCACGGCCTGGGAAATGCCCGGTTCGTGCACTCATGGGACTCTTGACGGCAGTTCCCGCAGCAGCCGAGTCCGTTCCAAACAGCGATGCCAGAGCCATCCCACCCAGACCGATTTGACAGTCCTGAAGAAAGTAGCGACGCGTGATCGCATCTCGAACGGTGTGTGCCTGAGTTCGAGCGGAGCCTGACGAAGCTACACTCATCGCTCCTTCCCCTTTCCATTTCTGGTGGTTCAGTTTCTGGTGACGAATTCGTCGGTGTTCATGAGCACACGGGCCGTGCTGGTCCAGGCAGCCAGTGTTCCTGACTGAGCCGGTTCGGTCGATTCGGTCACACCGGCCAGCCTTCGTGCTGCATCAACATCCGCCAGAAAGCGCTCATGTTCTGCGTTCCAGTACGTTTCCAGAGCTGCTTGTTCGGCCGCATTCGGAGAACGGGAAAAACAGAGCTGGAACAGGTAGTCGAGTCTGTCCGGGAAACCCGCTTTCTCCCCCAAATCATGATCAAGACGTTGAGCGGTCGCCTGTGCCAGCTCGGTGAACATCTCATCGTTTGCAAGTGTCAGCGACTGAAGTGGAGTGTTCGATCGAGGACGCTGAGTACAGGTCGTGCTGAAATCAGGAGAATCAAATGTTGTCAGCAGCGGATGCGGGGCACTGCGATAAAACATCGTGTACATCGTCCTTCGATACCGGTTCGGACCGGTACTGGTGTTCCAGACTTTTTTCGTTTGCGTGAAGGCGTAAACACCATCGGGTTGTGGCGGAAAGACACTGGGACCACCGATGGCAGAGGTCAGTTTCCCGCTCACACACAGGGCCTGATCACGGATAATTTCGGCATCCACCCGAAGTCGGGACTGACGGGCCAGCAGAATATTGAGAGGATCGATCTCAGTGAGTTCGGGACGATTGTCGCTCGACTGGCGATACGTCGCGGACATGACAATCGTTTTATGCAGCTGCTTCATCGACCAGTTCTGTCTCATGAATTCGCCTGCGAGCCAGTCCAGCAATTTCGGATGGCTTGGGAGGCTTCCCTGAAATCCGAAGTCGTTTTCGGTTTCGACCAGCCCTCGACCGAAATACCGCATCCAAATCCGGTTCACGGCGACACGGGCGGTCAGTGGATTTTCAGGCGAAACAAGCCACCGGGCGAGATCGAGTCGGTTTTTGAACGGTGGAACATTTGCCCCGTTCGCCAAGAGGGCAGCGGGCACCCCGGGAAGTAATTCTCCTTCTTCCGTGGCAGGCTTCAGGAAATCTCCCCGATGCAGTCGGAATGTCTGAACCGGAGTATCCTTGTCGGCCATGATCATCTGCCGCTCGGGAATCCCCTTGCCCGGGATCATCGACTCCAGCATCTGAAGTTCATTTTTCAGGTTTGCGACCTTTTGATCAGAGTCATCAGTCACATCTCCAGGAGGCGATTCCTGACTGGACAAATCAAAAGCGAAGCGACCAATCAGGTAGTTCGAATTCGATCCGTGGTACAGCTCGATGACAAGTTCGTTTTCCCCGTCGGCCCGCTGTAACGGGGTCTGCAACAGAAAAGCGATCTCGTGCTCTGCATTCATTTTCAGGCGGGGAGACTTCGCCTTCTGTTCCGCGGAAACATTAATGGCCCATCCGCTTTTGGAATCCTGATCAATGGCATCCTGCGCCGGGAAATTGGGTTGTTCATGATCGGCCCACGCAGCTCGAATAGGGACCATGTTTCCGTTGTGCCGAACAACGACATTAGTCAGGACAAAATTGCCATTCTTCGCCAGACCAGGACCATTCTTTGGGAGGGAGGGGTGCGGAAGGACTCGAAGCCGAATCGCTGTTAACGGCTCCGCAGGAACCTCCAATGAAATCCGGTAAGTGTCGTTAGCATCCCCATTCTGCTCACTCAAGAGGGACCCGTCGGGAAGGCGCTGAAATGTCCCATTGGATGCCGTTGAGTAGTCCACAATGGCAGCGGGTGACCACTTCCATTCCACATTCTGCAATTTTCGGATCTTCGCGTGCTTACTCTCCTGCTCCGCGTTGGCGATGTCATTTTTCAGAGACGCCAGCCGCGCCAGAGCAGCTTCCTGCTGAGCTGTCAGGCCAAAGAGCTCCCCCTGCAGAACTTCGGTCGTTGGTCCCTGATCGTTTGCATCCACGCACTGATTAAAAAACGCGTACATCCGGTAATACTCTGTGTGCGTGATTGGGTCGAACTTGTGAGTGTGACACTGCGCACACCCCATCGTCAGCCCTAACCAGACGGTCGCCGTGGTATTGACGCGATCCACGATGGCTTCGTGACGATATTGATCCGGTTTGACGCCCCCTTCCTGATTGATGAGGGTGTTGCGATGAAATCCGGTCGCCACCAGCTGGGATTTTGTTGGAGAGGGGAGCAAGTCTCCTGCCAGCTGTTCGATGGTGAACTGGTCAAACGGCATATCGCTGTTGAATGCCTGAATGACCCAGTCTCGATAGGGCCACATGGTCCGCGGACCATCAATCGTGAACCCGTGCGAATCCGCATACCGAGCCTGATCGAGCCAGTGTCGCCCCCAGCGTTCCCCGTAATGCGGACTTGCCAGAAGCCGGTCCACCAGTGCTTCGTAAGCGTGTGGAGAATCATCTGAGACGAACGCTGCGGTCTCCTCAGGAGTTGGAAGAAGCCCGAGCAGATCCTGATACAGACGCCGAATCAAGGTCGCCCGATCCGCCTCAGGAGAAGGGGCAATTCCCAATGAATTCAACTTTTGCAGGATGAATGCATCGATTTCGTTTCGGCACCACGGCGAATCCACTTCTGGAACAGGAACATCGCGCACCGGCTGGAAGGCCCAGTGCTCTTCATATTCCGCCCCCTGCTCAATCCACTTGCGAATCAACTCTTTCTGCTCTGCCGTCAGCGACTTGTTCGAATCCGGCGGAGGCATTCGTTCATCGGGGTCCGCAGCGTTGATTCGGGTCAAAACCAGGCTCAGGTCCGGTCGTCCCGGATGAATGGCACGAACTCCATTCCGCTCTGCAACAGCAGCGTTTCGGTCATCCAGACGGAGATCGGCACTCCTCCCTTCCTCATCCGCTCCGTGACATTGGAAGCACTTGTCCGAAAGCAACGGACGAATGTCACGACCGAAATCAATTTCCTCGGCTAACCCTGCATGTACGGGGAGAAACAGAAGCACCGCTCCCCACACAATGACATCGGTGAATCGCCATCTGCGCGTCATCAATGAATCTCACGTCTTACTGAGGCAGGGTCCTTTTTCGGCCACGATGCTGCCGGGGGAGGAGGGGAGGACGCGGGGCAGCCCCATGATATTGCGATACATCAGGGGTCTCCACACTATTAATTCTCCCAATGAAAACAAATTCCCCTTCGGAAAACACTTTCAAAGAGGCGAAGCTTGTTCATCGCCACCAACAGATTTGGTCATAAATCAATAACCAGAAATATGTTACAAAAGTCAAAAATTTCGGGTCCGAATCTGAAATAAAAAGGGGGCACAAAACGGTTCGCTCAGGATCTATTCCAAAGAAAAACTCCCGCTTCCCCTGGTGAGGGGAACGGGAGTTGAA
>CALLWY010000222.1 GCA_938015865.1 uncultured Planctomicrobium sp. | reverse complement strand
TCCGAAGGAACGTTGGTCACGTTGGAACCGTCTGAATGAATCGTGACCGGGGCCGGAGCATTTTGAAGAATGGGGCGTTCCGAAGCGGCAAGCCCCATCGACGCCGCTTCCGGGGAAAGCGGATCTGGTGATGCTGGTTCCGCAGCCGGAATCGCACTTTGATTATCCACGAACATCACGGCATCGACCGCCGGAACCCCGTTCAGGATGGCTGCCATTTCCGGACCATCCGTCGACAGTTCCAGCGTCACCGCGGTCAGCTGCGGATCTGCCTGCTGATTCATCAGGATCGGCTCGCGCGTGCGACGGGAACGAACCTGTTCCCGCTGAACCAGAACCTGCATCTGATTCATCGCCTCCATGACGTCCACGACAGTGAAGACAACCACAATGGGAATCTCTTCTTCCCCAGACATCATTCGTGAAGGGACCTGAATGACATTTCCCCGAGCGGGCGGGCGTTGGAGTTCTTCGATTTTCCGTCGAATTTCTTCCGGCGAGACATTCACCACATGGACTGGAGGCTCGCTGGCGGCCATCGCCAGACGGGCATCTGATTCAGATGGTGCTGATTCCGCCGACGAGTCCTGTGCAGCATTGGTCATCAACACGCGATCAGCAGCTGGAGCCGATGCGGCCTTTTCGACGTTGGCCAGTTGAGCATCCCGGCCTGGCGGCGTCAGCGCCCAGACTCCAATCATCACAAGCAGGCCCGCAGCGACTGCTCCACTCCATCGGGCGGCATAGCTCATCCACGGCGGCGAAGGTCTCCCGGGGCCGGAGGACAGTGAGACCACGGGACGATCAAGACGCTCCAGGATTCCGGTCCGGAAATTCGCCGGAGCACAGGGCCGGGGGAGCATTCGAATCTGCTGGCTCACCTCGGTCAGGGCAGCGAAATCTTCGCGCAGCTCCAGCGACTCCTCCAGACGGGATTCGACAGCCCCCTTCTCTTCCGGGGATAATTCCCCATCGAGATAGGCGGACAACAGTTCCTGAATGTCTTTCTCTGACATGGCTTCAGTCGACGTCTTGTTGAATCACATCGGCAAAGGACAGCGCTCTACGGATGAAAGGGACCGGGTCAGAATCATTTTATGTTGCGGACTGTTTCTATTTTTGTTCGCGCTCCATCGCTTTGGTTAGTTTTTCCCGCAGCAATTGGCGGGCACGGTGAATTCGGCTTCGGACAGTTCCAATCGGACAGTCCACCAGAAGAGCGATCTCTTCATACGCGAGCCCCTCCATTTCCTTGAAAATAATGACGTCCCGAAATTCCGGGCTAAGTTCAGCGAGAGCCTGCTGGACCTGATGCTGAGCCTCCTCGACCTGAAGTCCGCGTTCCGGATCGGAATGAGCCCGTTCATCTTCCGGTTCGATGCCGGCTCGCTCTCTGGCCTCGTCCAGAGAAAGTTTGGGGCGGTTTTTTCGGCGTCGGGAGGAGATCGCCGCGTGATACGCGATTCGAAACAACCACACGTAGAACGATGATTCCTGCCGGAATGTTCGCAGTTTCTGATAGGCAAGGAGAAACGCATCCTGCCCGACATCCCGCGCGTCGTCTGCCGACCCTAACAGATGAACGAGTGTCCCATAGAGACGGTCCTGATACTTGAGGACCAGCTCTCCAAAGGCATCCCGGTTCCCTGTGAGTGCGGCCTCGATCAGGCGAGAATCATCCGACGTCATGATCACTCAATAGAGACGACGCTGTCCGGAGAAAAGTTCCCCAATATTCTAAAGGAGTTTAAATCGACGTAAATCCCGAAATGGCGGACATCTTGATTCACCTGGCGAAATTATCCCGGAACGTTCAGTCCGTTTGCGGATCGGATCAGACGTGACTAATATCAGCCACGGGATTGTCTCGCGCACTCTTTTGTGCCCCTCCCATGGACCACATCAGAATCCTTCTTCAGAGAAAAGTCGAAGTCCATGAACTACCGCCTGATTTCCGCCGCAGCCGTCGCTCTCCTGGGAGCGGTTCATACGCTGCCTGCGGGGGAACCGAACACCCTCACCGAAAACGAAAAACTCGCCGGATGGAAGCTCCTGTTTGATGGCAAGACAACAAACGGCTGGCACACGTATATGAAGAAAGAACTCAACCCCGGATGGGTGGTTGAGGATGGGGCGATTGTCCGCAAGAGCAAGGGGGCGGGCGATCTCACGACCGACGCCGAGTACGAAGCCTTTGAGATCCTGCTCGATTACAAAATTGCTCCCGGTGGCAATAGCGGCCTCATTTTCCATGTGGCCGAAGAAGGTGCCGGCGCTCCGTACGAAGGACCGGAAGTTCAGATTCTGGACAATGTGGCTGGAAAGGACCCCCAGAAGGCTGGATGGCTTTATCAGCTCTATGAGCCCGGGAAGCATCGTGTGACCGGGGAAACTCTGGATGCCACCCGCCCTGCTGGCGAATGGAACCAGTTGTATCTTCGTGTCACTCCGCAGAACTGCGAAGTGCAGATGAATGGAACTCTGTACTACACCTTCAACAAGGGGAGCGAAGACTGGAACAAGCGGGTTGCTGCCAGCAAGTTCGCGAAATATCCGAAGTTCGGGACCTACACAAAGGGACACATCTCCCTGCAGGATCACGGCGACGAAGTCGCCTTTCGGAATATCAAGATCCGTGAGATCAAGGATAACCAGCTCCCGGATATCTCGACTGGAACACTGGATCTGAAGGCCACTGTGGCGTTCCCGGACCTGGTCTGGGAGGGATGGGAACCAGAAGACGACGCTGGGCGTCCGAAGCCGTTCCGTACGGTGATTATTGATGCTCCCAAGGGAAGCGATCGCCTTTTCGTCGGTGAGCAGCACGGAACGATCTACTCATTCGAAAACAAGCCGGATGCGAAATCGGCCAAGGTCTTTCTGGATATCACCGACCGCGTGAACTACAGCGACCGGCAGAACGAGGAAGGAATGCTTGGTCTGGCATTCCACCCGAAATTTGCCGAGAACCGGCTGTTTTACGTCTATTACATTCAGAAACCGGGACTCATTACGGTGGTTTCCCAGTTTGAAGCGTCCAAGGATGATCCCCTGCGGGCCGACCCAGCGACCGAGAAGAAAATTCTCACTCTGGAGCAGCCGTTCTGGAATCACAACGGGGGGACGATCTGCTTTGGCCCCGATGGATATCTGTACATTGCTCTCGGGGATGGAGGGGCTGCCAACGATCCCTACGAAAATGGACAGAATCTGGGCTCGCTGCTCGGGAAGATCCTGCGAATCGACGTTGATCACCCTGCAGACGGAAAAGCATACGGAATTCCGAAGGACAACCCGTTCGTTGGGAAGGAAGGGGCTCGCCCCGAGATCTATGCCTACGGCTTCCGAAATCCTTGGCGAATCGCATTTGATCGCAAGACAGGGACCCTGTGGTGTGCCGACGTCGGGCAGAACCTGTGGGAAGAAATCGACATCGTCGAGAAAGGGAAGAACTACGGCTGGAACTCTCTGGAAGGGACCCACCCCTTCGGAACAAAGAAAATTGATGAGTCGACGACCGTGCTTCCCATCTGGGAATACGATCATCAGGTGGGCAAATCGATCACCGGGGGATCGGTCTACCGAGGGAAAGCACTTCCCGAACTGGAAGGGAAATACGTCTACGCCGATTACGTCTCTGGTCGTGTCTGGGCCTTGAACTATGACGCGGCTGCGAAGAAAGTCGTTGCCAACGAATCAATTCCGACAGAAAAGATGCCCGTTCTCACCTTCGGAGAGGATGGTCAGGGCGAGCTGTATTTCGGAATTGTCGCTGCGAACGGCAAGGGAATTTACAAGTTCGTAAAGAAGTAAGCGAACGGTTCGGTTGACGGCTCCAGAGGGCCAGCGATGGTCCTCTGGAGTCTTTTGACTTGACATTTTGAGGAAAATTGATCGATTTTGATCCTAGGACAAACTTGTCGGACAGACGAAAGTCGATATACTGGCTGTCCTTCGATCAAAATCAGTCATTCCGTACGTGCTGCCACCCGGCGCGTCGGTTGAATATCGAATTCAGTCATTGGAACAACAGGTCAGGGCGGGAGCCCGAATTTCATCGTCTGGAGGAATGTGTGGTTCGCTTGCGTTTGCGTGATAATGAATCGGTTAACGATGCAGTCCGTCGTTTTCGGAAGCTGGTTGAGCACAGCGGTGTGAAGAAAGAATTGCGCAAGCGGGAATTCTATGAAAAGCCGAGCGAAGAGCGTCGTCGTGAAAAACGTCGCGCCAAGAATCGCGCCCGGATGAATCAGATGATGAATGGCTGATCGGGAGCCGTCAGGAATCCATGAATGTTCGCCGAAGCACGCTGTCCAGCGTGCTTTTCGCGCTTCTGGAGCGAGAGATTTTGCAGCAGGTCTCAATGATCGCTGGCCGATGAGGAATCCTCGTAATCTCCTGACTTCTCCGGGGCGTCTGGGGCGATTCTAAAGTAATATTGGACATTCATAAGAGGCCCTGAAAGGACAGTTGCAAGGCTCAGAGTCGGTCCATTTGAGTTTCGAATTCGAATGATTCGCCGAACCGCTGAGTTGGATATCCTCGGGCACATTCACTCCACTCAGATAGTTCAAGATTCTCGCTGATCCGGAAATCATTACGAAAGCAGAATGCGATGACCCATTGCTGGCATGACGTCACCCCTGGGGAAAATCTCCCTCATGAATTCACTGCAGTGATTGAAATCCCAATGGGATCGAGTGTGAAGTATGAGCTCGACAAGACCACCGGATTGCTGAAGGTGGACCGGGTTCTTTACTCCGCAGTGTATTATCCAGCGAATTACGGATTCATCCCGCAGACATATGCCGAAGATGATGACCCGCTTGACGTGCTCGTCATGTGTCAGGAGGCAGTTGCTCCATTGACACTGGTCGAGGCCCGGGTCATCGGGCTGATGACGATGGTCGATGCTGGCAAGAAGGACCACAAGATTCTGGCGGTCGCAAAATACGATCCGGAATACAACGACTGCAAGCAGTTCGATGAACTCCCCGCGCATCGCCTGCAGATGGTCCGCCGATTCTTTCAGGATTACAAGTTGCTGGAGGGGAAGTCGGTCGAAGTGGATGAATTCCAGCCGGTCAGTGCTGCAATCCCGATTATCCAGAATGCGCTGGAAGCGTACAGCACGCTTCGACGTCGCGGGTTTCTGTACCGTCGCTGATCTTGTCACGACGTCCTGACAGGTTGGCACTGATGGTGGTGTGCTGTCGAAGGTGAAATTCCTCGTGACAGCATATCTCATTGCTGAAGTCGTATGTTCATTCGCATGGATTGTGTGACCCCGGAGCAATGATGTCCGAGCAGATGACTCGCGTGGAATCGTATCTTCTCCAGACGTCCGACCAGGCGCTGGAAGACTTGAAAACGTTTCTGAGAATCCCGAGCATCAGTGCGGATTCCCGGCATCGCGGGGATATGCTCGCCGCCGCGGAGTTCCTTCGGGATCTGCTGAGTCGTAACGGATGTTCTGCTGAGGTCGTCAAGACTCCCGGCCATCCGATCGTCTTTGCGGAGTGGACCGGAAAGCCGGGCGCACCGACCGTTCTGGTCTACGGTCATTACG
>CALLWY010000221.1 GCA_938015865.1 uncultured Planctomicrobium sp. | reverse complement strand
TCACTCGCGAATGAAGGTGGGCCAGAATGAACTTCCGGTGGCTGTTCCGGTGACGTTTCTGTGGGCCGGGGACACCCCGATGCTTCAGTTGACGGACCTGACCATTCCACTGGTCGGGGAAGGGTTCTCGGCGCGGATCCTGTTCTATAACAACCGGTATGCCGGGACATGGGAACACGGAAAAACCGGCGGGACCCTTTGGGGGCGGATTGTTCGTCAGGAGACAACAGATCCATCGGCGTCCGAATCACAAACTCCTGCGGGATCTGACAAGCGGGCGAAGTCGCCATGAGGATGTGGAGATAAATTCGAGTCTCTTTTTTCCGGAGCGTCATCATGGATGACTCGGAGTTTTCTGTTGTCGACTCGCCCCGTCCTGCCGCCCCCCGCGGGTCTCTCCCCGGCTGTCTGGCGTTTGTGCTCGCGGTATTGGTTGGATCGTTGTTGTATGGCGCGTTTGCGAGTGCCGGGATGTTTTTGCTCTGGAGAGGGACCCTCGGCCCGATCATCCAGTCCGCAGCAGCGATGACGTGGGAAGAAGTCCCATGCGTCATTACGTCCAGCAGGGTTGTCGGAAAGAAGACCTTTGAGATCGAAATTGAATATCAGTACGAATTCAAAGGCGAGACTTACAAAGGGAATCGATACTCCTTTTTCAATCAAAAGTCCGCCGGACGTCGCTTGAAAATGCAGATTGTTCAACAGCACCGGGTCGGTCTTGAGACGGTCTGTTACGTCAATCCCCTTAAGCCTGAAGAATCTGTTCTGTCCCGTCGCTGGAACTTGAATCTCCTGTGGGGTCTTGTCGGGATTCCGTTTCTGATGGTCGGAGTGATCGGTTTCAGGGGAATGATCCGTTACCATAAGCGGAAGGCCAACGCTTCGGGGCGTCAACAAGAGGATATCTCCACGAGCCCCGAAATCCGCGACGAACCTGGCGGCGTCCCGACATTAGTGGAGGTTTCGCAGTCTGACTTCACCGATGAGGATCTCCAGGAGGAACCGGGACCTGTCATCCTGAAGCCCACGACAAGCCGGCTCGCAGCTTTTGGCGGGCTCCTTGTCGTGACCGTGTTCTGGAACGGAGTCATCTCAATTTTCCTGATGAGTTGCATGAAAGACTGGATGCAGGGGAAGTGGAACTGGTTACCAGAACTTATCCTGATCCCGTTTACGCTGATCGGAATCGGATTGATTTTCGCGACGATTCATAATTTCCTGGGACTGTTTAATCCGTTCCCGACCGTCACGCTCAGCCGCCAGATGATCCCGCTGGGAGGACAGGCGACGTTGTCTTGGGAATTTAATCGCGTCTCGACCGCTCTGCGCAAGATCACGATTACTCTCAGAGGGATGGAATGGGCGAAATACCGACGCGGGACAACAACGTCGATTGATACCTCTGTCTTCCATGAACAGGTTCTCGTGGACAGCATTGAGCCGACGACGATCCAAAGTGGGGAAATCGAAATTGAAGTCCCCACAGACACCATGCATTCGCTGACTGCGAGCAACAATGCCATTAAATGGCAGATTCACTTCACCGCAGAAGTTGCCCGTTGGCCAGACCTCAAGGCGGAATTCCCAATCCGGGTGGTGCCACACGAATGACGCAACCGCAACTCGAACTGAAAACAGAATATGATGCCTTCTTCCCTGGGACGATCGCTGCTTCGCGGGTCGTCTGGGATGTGGGGGAAGGAAATCCTCCTCCCATCGGGATCGAGGCTCGTCTGGTTTGGAGTACGTCTGGAAAAGGTGATGAAGACCGCAAGGTGATCAAGAATATCCGCTGGGAACCGAGCCAGCCCAAAGGGGAACGGCAGGTCAACTTTCAACTCCCTTGGGGACCCTATTCATTCTCCGGCAAGCTGATTTCGCTGATCTGGGCCATCGAAGTGATCATGTTTCCCAGCAAGGTCTCCGTCCGTAAGGAAATTGTGGTCGGACCGAATGCAGAGGAGGTTCTCCTTCAGCCGGTCTCGAAGACACTATGACGATCCCGCCACTCTGGTCCCGCCACTCTCAGGGGGCGGGGTGTCACTGTTCTGCAGAGGGTCCACGTGGCCGATGGTTCACGTGAAATTTTCGACACTCATGCCTGAGGGTTTGCATCCCATGCAAGCGAAGGAGCGTCCGGTCTCCTGTCTGGCGATCGGGGGTGAGTGCCGCCTGAACGGTGATGGCAGCGTTAGGGAGATGCGGAGCCAGTAGTGCGTGAGCCAGGAACAACCGGTAGCGCAGCTGAGGGTACACCGGGGCGTGTGTTCGGGCGTAGGACCACGCATCCAGATTCAGCGGGACGCGATCATCCAGCGGCTCAGGCGACCCTAGAAACCGTCGAAGTTCTTCCGGCAATTGCTGTGCATCCTCTTCAGGGATCAGGATCTTGACCTGCGCAGGGCGAGAACAGTACACCGCCCATGCGGGCCAGTGGTCGCAGTATCCCCCTGTTTCCAGAAAGGGATAAAAGATCACGATAATCGTGTACATGATTGTGGAGCGGGCCTGCCTTGATTCGCCAAAACTCAAGGACGCCGGCAGAACCGGACGCGACGCAGGCTTCCACGACGCTGGACCGAAGACCAGAAGGTTCTGAACAATAAAGAACAGGTTCCAGAGGACCACTCCCCATTCATGCTTCAGTCCATAGCCAAGCGTCCAGATCAGAAGAAGATGCATGACAATGGAGGCCGCCAGACCGAATGGGCGTGTCTGTCTCGGGAGGAGCAGCAGAGCGGTCAATAACTCACCGACCGGAAACAGTCCGGCAAGTCTTCTTCTGGATTCTTCAGACCAGAACGCGGTATCGACTCCAAGCGGCTCCAGCATTCCATTCAGAAGAAGCTGGCCATGTGAGTTCATGAAGGAGGCATCGAACTTCGAAATCGCCGACCAGAAATAAATTGAAACAATCACCCATCGCCAACAGGGGAAAAGTAATTTCGGAGGAGAGATCACCGTCAGGAGGCCGACGATCAGGAACTGCCACGCCCAAGGCTGCATCCGGTGCTGATCCAGTGAAATCAGGACTCCCAGCCCCAGAACGTACGCCAGATCACCACTCCAGCGCAGGTTCAGCGAGCCTCGTCCAATCAGCTTGGTGACACAACCAAAACAGACGGCTCCCAGTGCCAGATGATCGACCCAGCCTGGAACGTCACACAGGAACGACCACCACGGAATCTGAACGAGTTGATCGGGCCCCAGCAGCCAGAGGGGGGCCGTGGCGAGCATCAAGGCCATCGTGAAGATCGCCAGAGCCCGCTGTAACCAGTTCTCGGAGACAGTGGGAGAGACGGTCATTGTGATCCTTCACGACTTACGGCAGCGGACGTCCGCACTTCGAGCGAGACCAGCGGCAGTGCCTGATTCAGGCTTCCCGATCGAAAGCCTTCCAGATCGAGGGTGACGAAATTGAAGCCCAGCTCCCGGAACTGCGAGACCACCTGCAGTCGAAGGTTTTCGTTAGCGAGTTGTGAAATCGCTGCGATGGGGAGCTCAATCCGGGCCAGTTCGTTCTGTTCGAGACGGACACGAAGTTCCCGCAGCTGGAGGAGTTCCTTAAGGAAGGCTTCCGCCTGATCGACCCGTCGGACCCGTTCCCGAGTCACTTCGACTCCGTAAGCAATCCGGCTCGACAGGCACGGGGAGGCCGGCTTGTCCCAGACCGGAAGTTCCCATAGCCGGGCCAGCTCGCGGACATCCTGCTTCCGAAATCCTGCTTCGATGAGGGGGCTGCGGACTCGATGTTCCTGTGCGGCACGCATCCCCGGGCGATGGTCTCCCTGATCGTCGAGATTCGCTCCATTGCAGATGACATCCGCATTCAGTCTGGGGAGCGCGGAGAGGATTTCGTCGTACAACTCCGTTTTGCAGTAATAGCATCGGTCCCCTGCATTGGCCTGATAACCGGGGACATCGAATTCCTGCGTTTGGATGATCTCGTGCCGAATTCCGATCTGTCGGGCGACCTGCGACGCGATCTCCAGTTCCCCCTGTGCCAGTGAGGGGCTGACGGATGTGACTGCGACGGCGGCGTCTCCATTGGCCAGAACGGCTGCTTTCGCGACAAGGGCACTGTCAACTCCGCCGGAGAACGCCACGGCAGGGCGTTTATAGCTGCGGAGGATGTCGAGAAGTCGCTGCTGTTTTTCGTTGAGTTGTTGATCGTTCAGCGTCGCATGCATGGCTGTCATTCCGGCTCAGTTTCCTTCAGGCCTGATGGTGCTTTGCCGGGCAATCATTCCGGCCATGTAGGCCCCTTTGAATCCTGCATCGATGTTGACCACCGCAACGTTGGCCGCACAGCTGTTCAACATTCCCAGCAGTGCGCTGGCCCCGCCGAACGAGGCTCCATAGCCGACACTGGTCGGAACGGCAATGACCGGGCAGGAGACCCAACCCGCGACGACACTCGGGAGAGCCCCTTCCATTCCCGCGACGACGACAATGGCGTGCGCTCCATTCAGCTGACTTTTCTGTTCCAGAAATCGTTGCGGCCCTGCGACTCCCACATCCATCAGCAGACCGACATCGACATCCATCCAGCGAAGAGTCTCGACCGCTTCTTCCGCAACGGGGCGATCTGATGTTCCGGCGGAAACAACCATGACTCGCCCCGATTTCTGATGGTTCGCATTCCACCGAACCGTCCGGGCGATCGGATTGTGAGTCAGTTGCGGAAAGGTTGTCGTGAGTGTGAGAGCAGCGTCCGAATCGCAGCGGGTGACCAGGACACTCTGACGTCGCTCGATGAGTGTCTGGACGCCATTGAGTAACGCGGCTTCTGTCTTGCCCGGAGCATAAATCACTTCGGGGAACCCGCATCGGGACTCGCGGTTCAGATCAATGCGGAGATCAACCACCGGCGCGGGGAGTGGCGTGGGGCGAGTTTGCTGTTCTTCCGCAGCCAAAACTTCCAGAAGAGATCTGGAAGCGGATTCGTGGAAACGAGTAGTCATGAGGATTCAGATCTGATTCAGGGCAGACATTCCGAATCCGAAATTGTAAGGTGAACGGGGCGGGAAGTCCCGCCAGCGGTTCGCTGAACTCTTGTTACTCCTGTAAAAGCTGTTTTCCCGTGTCTGATTCGGTTTCTCCATTCATCTGTCAGCGTCGTATCACATTCTCACAGACTGATATGGCGGGAATTGTCCACTTTTCAAATTACTACAAATGGATGGAAGAAACCGAACACGAATTTTTCCGGTCGCTGGGGCTGCGCATCATGGAGCGACAGGAGGATGGAACCTACATCGGATGGCCACGGGTGAATTCCAGTTGCCACTATGCGGCGCCGGTCCACTATGACGATCTGATTGAAGGACGTCTCTGGGTAGAGCGGATCGGGGCCAAGTCGTTGACCTACTACCTTGAGTTCTGGAGAGATGAAGTTCGTGTGGCGTTTGGTCGAATGAAATCGGCCTGCTGCATCTGTCGCGCGGATGGGACACTGACATCAATCCTCATTCCCGAAGAGTACGTCCGGAAATTATCGCCGTATTGCAAAGACTCCGGGAAAACTCCAGCGGAATGATGGTACAATCCGGGAAGTGTTCTGGGGCCGGTCCTGTCGGATCATCAGGGGTGGTGCTTTGTAGTCGACGCTCTTTGATTTGTTCCTGTGGGAAGTAACGCCCGCAACCGTTCAGGGATGGCTCCGTGACTTTGCGACCCGTTCTGCGATCCTGTACGCTCAAGGGCCTCGCTGGGAAGGAGACCGGGGGTTCCTCGGGGTGATCTTGATGACCAGTTGATTCTTCAGGGCCAATCAATCGTGCAAACGTCTCCACATCGGATTCTGATACTGGGTGGCGGGTTCGCTGGTGTCTACACCGCAATGTCTTTGCAGCAGAACCTGCGTGCGGAGGAACGAAAACGGGTTCAGATCACGCTGGTGAACCGTGAGAACTACGTTGTTTTCCAGCCACTACTCCCGGAAGTCATCTCAGGGACAATCGAGACGCTGCACTGTATCAGCCCGATCCGGCGACTTGCTTCGGATTGTGAGCTGTTCACTCGGGATGTAGAGTTTATCGACCTCAATGCGAAAAAAGTTCGTCTGGCTCCCGGTCATCTGCCCAAACCACAGGAGCTGGAGTACGACGATCTGGTGATTGGTCTCGGGACTCGCTTGAATTTCGCGATGGTCCCCGGGCTGGAAGAACACGCCATCCCGTTCAAATATTTGGGAGATGCACTCCGGCTCCGCCATGAAGCTGTTCGGGCACTGGAACTGGCTGATGTCGAACGTGACCCGGACGAGAAGAAAAAACTGCTGACATTCGTCGTTGCCGGAGGAGGATTTTCCGGCGTGGAATGTCTCGCTGAGCTTCACGACTTTCTGACAAAAGCCTGTCGATCGTATCAGCGCATTGCCCGGGAAGAGATTCGTTGCGTGCTCCTTCAAAGTGGAGAGCGGATTCTTCCGGAACTTGCCCCCAAACTTGCGCAATATGCACACAAAATTCTCCAGAAACGCGGGATCGAAATCCTGACGAAGACCCGGTTACAGTCTGTCTCGGCAAATGGGGTCCTCGTGTCGAACAAGGAAACGGGCGAACAGCGGCACATCCCGTCTTCCACGATCGTAACAACGGTTCCTGCAGAGCCGCACCCTCTGATTCAGTCACTCCCTTGCCCGCTGGACCGGGGACGAATTCAGGTGACAGAGTTCATGAATGTCCCCGGATTCCCTGGAGTCTGGGCGGTGGGCGACTGTGCTGCCGTCCCTCAACGTGATGGGATCACCTCTCCGCCGACGGCGCAGCATGCAGTCCGTCAGGCCAAAACCTGTGCGGCGAATATTCTGGCGTCGATGCGGGGGGCGAAGTTGGAACTGTTCCTGTTTACGGGGCTGGGGAAACTCGCTTCGCTGGGGCGGTTTTCTGCGGTCGCTGAAGTCGGTGGAGTTCATCTTCGCGGGTTCATTGCGTGGCTCTTCTGGCGGAGCGTTTACCTGGCGAAGTTCCCGGGATTCAGCGGGAAGGTTCGAATTGCAACGGACTGGCTGCTGGACTGCATCCTGCCCAGAGACATCACGCAGGTGCGGATGTCTCAGCCAGATGCGGTTCGCTCGGAACACTTTCATGCGGGAGAGACGATCTTTGACCGGGGGGACTTCGGCGATCGTCTTTACATCATTCGAAAGGGAGAAGTCGACGTTCACCTTGACGGAGATCAGATTGTCACACTTGGTCAGGGAGAAGTCTTTGGGGAAATGGCACTCCTCTCCGATCAGCCACGCAGCGCGAAGATCTGCGCGAAAACGGCTGTTGATGTGGTGACTGTCTCCCGCCCGGCGTTTCAACAACTGGTCTCTCACCTGCCCGGGGTTCGACCTGCGATGGAAAACATCCTGCGTGCTCATGGAACCGGCGAGAGCCACGATCCCGTGGCCGCAGTTCCATCGAGCGAAGCGGAGGTCAACTCCTGAACCGGCACTGACTCAGGATGACAAACCGGGTAATGCTGCTTGAGTTGATCCCTCGAGATTCGTTCTCGGGAGATTGGGAGCAGCGAAGGTCTGGACCAGATCCTTGACAACAATGGGGCGAGGTGCGATCAGGACTTCTCCCGCTTCAAAGCCGGCTCCCAGTCCCAGCA
>CALLWY010000220.1 GCA_938015865.1 uncultured Planctomicrobium sp. | reverse complement strand
ACAAGGGAGCCGTAGCCGTTTTTCTCATTCAGGGCAATTTCAAAACACGTTCTGAACGCAGGCTGCGAAATCAGGGAGTGAGCGGTGCCCCTCTGATTCCTGATTCTGGCGAGCATTACTTGATGGACGCCTTTGCTGCTGTCTTTAACCGAACGGGAATTCCTCCCTGCTGATGGCTTGCATTGGCTGCTTCCATCAATGCAAGCACTTCCAGCGTCGTTTCCGGAGGCACCGGAGCAGTCCCTGTGCGGAAGAATTTCACAATTTCGATCAGCAGCAAATCGTAATTCACTTTTGCGGGCCCCCCGGCAATCCGCTTTTCCCCAAAGACTGTTGCCCCAAAACCGATTTTTCCATTCCGAATCCCACGAAATGTCGCGATGCGTCCATCCTTCCAGGTTCCCACGACAACATCCGTTCCGGATGTGCGAGCGCAGGTAACTGATTCACACCCTGGCCCCATCAGGGCAGACATCATTTCAATACCGTGGATGCCGTAGAAGAACAGATCCGGATGAAATTGCAGCTCGGAACATGGGCTATATGTTTCACAGCCGACGACCGCATTTCCTTTCGTCCACTCCGCCAGTTCCGTGCAGTATCTCAACGAGGATGACGAGAAACAGGGAACATTGTGCTGTCTGGCAAAGTCGAAAATCTCCATTCCTTCAGCCACCGAGAGCGCCAGTGGCTTGTCGATGAAAACCGGCTTCCCTGCGGCGATGACGGCTTTGGCCTGCGCGGGGTGAACCCGACCGTCTACGCTGTTGATAATGACCGCATCGACCAGTTTGACCAGTTCCTCAATGCTGTTGACGATTTGAACGCCGGAATCGGACACTGTTTTGGTAAACGTGGCCAGGCGATCCGCGCTTGTGGGCAAGTCTGGGCTTCCTCCGGGAAAGGCCGCGACCACACGAAAGCCTTCCAGTCCCGCCCGTGGCGGATCCGCATTCAGTGATTTGGTGAAAGCGGCGGCATGTGAGCTGTCCAGCCCTACCAGACCAATGCGGGTTTGTTGCTTTTCCGCGGCACGCACCGCAGGAGCCAGGCTTCCGAGCAAAGCGATAAAAAGGCACAGTCTCACAGAAGAGAATTTTGAGATCATCTTGGATTCAGGCTCTGCAGTTAAACGGAGGAACAATGACACGCAAAAAGATATGTCGAGATATCTTATACGAGTAAAAACCGGATTTGGAAGCGGAATTTTTCGTTTTTCGATCGTCATTCCGCATTCGCACTCACTGAGCTGATGGTTGGACGGTTCAACTCAACCGGCTGGAACGTCGGCATCAGTCGTCGCTGACGATGAGCTCTCCGTTCATGACAGTCCAGTGGCCCGGAAAAGTACAGACATATGGGTAACGCCCCGGAGTGTTTGGAACCCGAAAGAAGATTCTGTCTTTTTTCCCGGGGGAAACGATATCGACATATGCCAGCACGTCATCCGTCACGGGAATGTATTGCCGTGGATAGGCGTCCGGATCGGCGACGAGCTGATTAGCGAGTTGACCGACGGACTGCAGAGTCCCGGGTTTCAGGAGAGCCCAGTTATGCGGAACAACATCGGCATTCACCAGCGTGAATGCGATGACCTCCCCAGGTTTGGCAGTCAGGGTCTTCTGCTCATATTGCAGGTTTCCTGCGGTCCGCAGCTGAATCGCGCGTGCGCCGGGAATAGACTTCTGATACGGGTTGGAGATGCGTTTTGATTCAAACGCCAGGTCTGCAATCAGCGGATGCGGCTGAATCGTTTTGGCGATCGCCTGGTATCCTGGAAAATTCGTCCATGGCTCATCGAGCTTATGAACAGTCAGAAACAGATCCTGCCGGTCCTGCTCACCAACACGCAATCGTAAGTGAAGCTGATTGACCGGCTGAATGTCCGGGATCTCCAGAAACAACGAACGGCCGTTTTCGAGCAGATGTGCGGACTGGATGGCGAGGGGATCGTGTCCCGGAGTTCCCGGATGGGATGGCGAGTACTCCGGGGAACCATAAGCACCGCTGTAGCGATAGTTCCAGCATTGGGCGAAGTGGTTCTTTGATTCTCCCGCGTATTCAGCTGGAAGGGGCTCGGAAAAGTCGATTCGTACTCCATTTTGATGGACATGGAAACCGATAGGCAATCGGACCGGAGCTCCGGTGTATCGAACACGCTCAAAACAGCCGTCATCAACTGTGAATGCCCCCCAGCCGGACTGGCCGGCGACATACAGTTGCCCGTCTTGCGGACGAAACATCCCACGATGTATGCCGGAACGAAAGTCTCCTGGCATGGGGACAATCGCGCCTTGCAGGTGTCCATCAACCTCATCTTTGAGGATCATGTAATAGCAACTGGCTCCATAAGAAAAGTGGAGCAGTTGCCCCTCCAACGGCCCCCATTTTTCGCCACGGACAACCGTCTGGCCACCGCTGGAGTTGTCGAGTCCCCGAGGCAGATATACCAGCGGCAGTTCAGGTGGTTTTCCATTCTGCGGCCCGCCATATCCATAAAAAGGAGGGACTGCCTTGCTGGATTGCGTCAGAACGGCAGGCCGCACAGCGCAGATCATGGACGCAGGGGTCCAGTTTCCCTGAGAGCATGGAACTGTCAGCGTTCCATCATCCATCAAACCAAGCCCGTCCGGGTTGCGAAAACCGGTCGCCAGTACGGTGACAGTTTTCCCGTCGGGTGAAATCTTCAGTAACCCCTGCTTGCTTGATGAAGTGTAGAAATTTCCCTGTGCGTCACACTCCAGTCCGCAAACGAAGTCATGTCCGAACGTGGACGTCACATATCCATTGCAGAAACATTCGTGAAAATCATATTCGCCATCATGATTCAGATCGTGCAGCCGCGTGATCTGGTCGCGCCCCAGTACGAAAACCCCCTGCTGATTGGCAACAATTCCCTGTGCCTGGTGTATTCCTGACGCGACCTTCCTCCAGTGGACTTTTTTCGATGGATAATCAAACCCTGTCGCGCGCCAGACGTCTCCCTGCATGGTTGTGACCAGTGCGGAACCGTCTGGAAGAAACGCGACGCCCCCACAAAAGAGCAGATCATTCCAGGGGTTGTCGACAGGAAGTTGCAGGGTATCGACGGCATAGGCATCGCCTTTTCCAAGTTCGACGTCCCGAACCAATTCCTGCGGCCAAAAGGAGGGCCCTCCTGATGTCAGATGTCGTAATGGATGTTGTCCCGCAGGGGCGACGATCCGCTGAAACCTGCCGGCATCCACCCAGGGAGAATCGAGATACTCCTGGTCTCCAATCCGGTACGAAAAGAGGACACGATTTCCATGTCGATAAAAGCCATGGTAGACGAACGGCTGCGTGAGCGTTTCCTTTTCCGGTGCGGGCAGCAATTTTCCGGCCGGAGCGAGCCCTTCCATAAACCCGTGTCGGATGGAGGAGAACTTCAGAAATTCTCCTTCCCAGAGTGCTTCATAGGAAAGAGTCTCCGGATTGAAGCAGACCCCCATTTCTCCCCGGTCGCCAATGCGCACACAAACGCCACGGGAAATCGTAAGTTCTCCCGCCCGGAAGACGCCGCTTAACACTGGATTGACCTGAGTCTGGTTCCAGCGGTTGTCTTTCTCGACCGCAGCCCGGCGGACTTCGGAATCGCCACCTTCTCCTTCGACTCCAGGAAACTCCATTAGCAACGGGGGAACCATCGGTTGCTGATGGAAATAGTCTGCTTGCTTGGCATAGAAATCATAAAGACGCAAGGTGTTGATCGGCTCATGACGATGAGGCCAGCGGTCTGGTTGTAGAGGTTCACGATCGTAAGGGAACTTCGCTGGACCATGCCCATGAGTGGTTGCGGTCTTGAGCAGTCCGGCAACCGAAATTGCGGTAATCCCCCCGTCACGCCCCAAGCTGGAGAGAAAGCAGATCAGATCCTGCTTCTCAGTCTGGCTCATCGCGGCAGTTAACCCCTCTGGCATGAGGGAATCTCCCACTTTCCTCTCGTCAATGTCATCAATGGCGATCGTTGTGACTTTTCCGGTAGGGGGATCGCGAAGCGAGATATGAGAATCCGTTTCTTCCTGCAAATACCCTTGGAGCGTCCTCCCGTCGACGGTTGCAATCACGTGTGGAATGTAATCCTTCTCGACAATCCGCCGGGGCCAGAACAGTGATTCGACTATCTGTTCCGGAGTTCGTTTGCGTCCGATCTCGGAAAGCTCCGGACCAGTCCTCCCTCCATGCTCACCGATTTGATGGCAAGAGATGCAGCCAAATCGGGCAGAGGCGAAGACCAGCACTCCCCGTTGTGCGTCGCCACGTTTCGCGTCAACTACCGCTTGGAGAACTCGTTCTCTGGAGTAGGAGGGCGTTGTCGTAGGAGTCTGTGTCGCCTCGTCTGCGGTCAAGGGAATGGTAAACAAGATGCTGGCCAGTGCAGCCAGGATCACTGCCATTGAACAATCCCAATTCAACGACTGGAGCAATTGGAGAAGACGTTCAGGATGTTGCCTAGCTAGCTTGAAATAACGTGATATCATCGCAAATTCTGCCTAGGTCAGGAACGTTAGGACGCGTGACTTCCGCCGCTTCAGCCCAGAGAAACAATACGTTTCCAGCCTTGACTTGTCCATGTGATCCACATTTTTGTGTTGAACGGAAATGCATCACTCTTCAGAAAGAGATTCGGAGATTGAGGTGCTGCCTTTGAAGCTCTTCGATTTCAGCGTCCGTTAAGATATGCTTCCGATACGTTCTTCTTCTTTCCACCGTTCTTCAGCATTTCTTCGACGGTCCGATCGGCTTGTTCAAACTTCCGCCGTCCCGTTTCTTTGCTGGTGCTCAAGTCTTTCCAGTACGTGTACCAAGACGTTCTCCAGGTAGCTGCAGACAGCATCTTTTCGTTTTCCTCACTGATTCACCGCCACAGCCGCATCGTTGACGACTTTCAGGAAGGAAATGACTCCATGGCTCTTGCCGTTCGTGCCGTGAATACGGGAGTTCGTCGCGCGGATATTGGTCCAGTCGTTACCTAACCCACCCACTTGGAGAGCATGTCGTTGTCGGACACCACTTTGAAAAGGTGATGCAGGTTGTCGGTGACGGTGCCAGATAGCATGAGCTGAGCTCGGATATTCCACTGCCGCTGTCTCACCTCACCCCCAAATGCTTCCCAAGCCATTCAATGGCTGCGTCAAATTGCGGCACCGGTTCACCTGTCAGGTAATGCCGTTTGGCGGCAGCGGAATGATCCAGGTACATCTCGTAGAACGCAGCGTGTTCTTTCGATTTCTCCAGGAGATTCGCGGACGTTTTCCGCAGGTCTTTGAAGGTCTTTTTGAAATCCTTCGGGAGTTTGCCGTTCTGGCGTAAAGGGACGATCAATCGGTTCTGAAACGCAGTCCGGATCTTGCCGACTTTCTTCTCTTGGCCATCCACGATTCTGGAGCGAACCAGTTTGTTGCCTTCAGCATTGAGGATGACGTTTCAGTTACTCACTGAGGCGCAGTTGAGGGATGGTTATTTTCGAGCAATGCCTTTGCAATATCGGTAGATAGTTTGCTGGCTGACGCCGACGACTTCCGCAATTTTGGCTTTCTTGTACCCTTGCGTGTAGAGATTTTTGATTCGACGAATTGTTCCGAGTGAAGGAACCGGAACCTGTCCTTCCGATTGCACCTTCTTCATCTCTGCCGGGAACGGTTCAGACACACCTGAAAAAATCGACAAGACCTTTTCTTCGAGCCTCAAGACCGCTTTGGCATGACGTCGCCTCAGAGAATTTGTATATCGCCCCAGATTTTCATCACCGGTCTGGTGTTTGTGCGCAAGATGTAAGCTGGCGATCTCACCACCCGCCCAACGACGAATCATGTCGCCGGAAGTATCTCTCAGGCTGTTGAAAGGAAGGCGACGAAAATCCGGATGATCTTTCTGAACGCGATTCAAGAGACGAGTCCATGTGTTCGGAATATCTTGCGATCGGTTGCCACCTTTTGTGAGACACCAGAGAGGATTTCCGCTCTGGTTCAGAAGGACATGGTCATTTTCTGATTCCGGACGACGTGCAATGGCCCAGTTCAGGCCTTGCGTCGTCACGTCCCAGAGTGCATGTACTGACAACGTTTTCTTTTTCCGGCGAATACGTCGAATGAAGCTGACCCCGTCTTTTTCCGAGAACTTCACATGATGGATACGCATTCGTCCCACCTGATCGGCCCCATACTCGCAATTCAGCCCCAGTAAGATCAACACTCGCTCAAGTGGTAATGCGTATTCCCAAAGTGTTTTCAATTCTGCCAGTTTCCACACCGGAATGGGCTGGCTCTCCTTTTCGGAATCTTCATCAATTTCTTGTGGCTGTTTCTTGATCAGTTCGAAATCTACAGGCTTTCGCCACTCGAATTCGACCGACTTGTGAAGCCAGATCAGGAAGCGGGTCAACTCACCAAGCAGGTTTTGGCAAGTCTTGTAGGCCATCGGCTGGTTGTGCCGCTTGGTGACCGGTCGGCGACGAAAGACCATGTACAATTCATCACAGCGATGGTAGTCCAGTTATCCCAGGTCGCAGTCACACAAATAGGACCGAATCATTCGGATTTGATCTTGTTTCATCTTGCCATTGTCGGTGATGTTTCCGCTGCCATCCTGATGCTCTTTCGCAATGTGCATTCGATACTGCTCCATTGCTTCAAAGAGTTTCTGTCCTACCAACGGCTGACCTGTCGCATTCAACGCTGGGGAAAATGCACGACCAAGTTTCAGAACAGCTGCCTGATACTATTCGTTCGCGTCCACAGGTGTTTCGATCCCAGGACGGCTTGCCACAACAATTGATTGATAAGTGGGATCATCTGGAACAGGCTGGACAGGGCGTTCCCCCTTCGCGATCAACCTGGCAGCTTCCAGCCTTGCTCCGTCCCAAGCAGGTTTGCCACTTTCAGTGAACGCTTGCGGTGTTTGACTGCATGCTTCCCAGAGCTGCAGGATCGCCACCAGTCTTTTTTGGGTAAGCCCCCTGTCAAACCCGAGTGCAAACTTGACCTCTTTCCCGTCCGGAGTTCTTCCCAGCCCCCGACGATAGTCTCCTCTATGGGTCCGCTTTAGGTCCGTTTTTCGATGAGATGGCACCATTTGTTGCCCTGTCGTAAAACACTCTCGATGCGTGTTCTGTGACTGGTACGATTTTCTTGTCGTTCCTCAATTTCAATGGCATCCTGAAGCCTTATCGAACCAACAGATGGCCGCTATCGGACCATTTTGAGCTACTTTCGGGATTCTGCAGGCAAGATGGAATGCATTGACAGCCCGTAACTCCATTAAAAAAGCGGACTTGCAAATCTTATTGCAAGTCCGCTTTATGGAGGCGGGGGGAATTGAACCCCCGTCCTGTGAGCCCTGGAATGCGGCTTCTACGTGTGTAGGTACTTGTTTAAGCTCCTCGCTGCCGTTGGAACAAGTGCCCCATCCGCTGGCAGCCAGGTCACCACAAATCTCATTTCAGGCGTAGCGACCGTTGACCTGAAACCAGTCTGATTTTGTAACTGAACTTCGAACTCCTCAGACGGGGATTTCTTGTTCAGGGCAGCCTAATTAGGCAGCCATTGCGAACTGCTTGTTGGCAGTTATTGTTTTGATCAGCTTTTTACGTGGCCAGCCGATCAACCACGACACGCGACCAACACCCCGCGGAGAACCAGTCGAATCCGATCGCCCCCGAGTTGTAGTCTTCATCCAATAGTAGCAGTCCGGACGTCCCGGTCAAATGGCAGCGGACGATCGGCGATCTGAAAGAGGGCTGACTGGCTGTTTTCGCCGTCGATTCCACCCCGACCGAAGTGGGGAGCACTCTGTCGTATCCTCGCCTGTGACGGGGGTTTTGATACAGTTCGCAAACTGACTGCGTCGGCAGCCTGGTCTTCGACTCTCACGGCCCCATCTTGTTTCTCCTCATCGCATGACCACATCGAACCAGACGGAACGTGTGATTGCTCGGGTCATGCTTGGCCAGCTGCTGTTTGTGGCGGGAAATTCCCTGACCGTTGGGGGTTTCTTCAATTTTTTTGTCTCGCGATTTGATCCGACGGCGTTTCTGTTTGCCGTCGCAATGATTGTCCCGGAGACGTCGCAGTCGTTGAGTGTGTTGGGGCGGGTGATTCTCCGCTGGAGTCCTCGACGAAAACAGAACTGGATCGGATTTCTCATCGCTGGACGCATGGCGGCGATGCTGCTGCCGGTGGCTGATCTGCTTGAGCGCAGCCAGAGTTCTCTCTTCGATCCAATGACATTCATCCTTGTTTGCACCGGGATCTGGTACCTGTGTCAGGGGATTGCCTACGTCAATTACATTTCGTGGTTGAGTGATCTGGTTCCGGAGGTTCGCTGGGGGAGACTCCTTTCGCGGCGACAGATGGCCAGCCTGTTCGTCTCTCTCGGGTTCCCACTGGTCGCCACCCTTCTGCGAGACCGATGGCTGAAGGGATTGTCTCCCGAGGCGGAGGCTTGGAGCTTTGCCGTTCTGTTTCTGGTGGGAGGGATGCTGACACTCACATCGATTTTTCCCCTGTTGTCGTTTCCAGAAGTTCCACTCGCTCGTTCGATTTCAGAGACTCGCAGGGAGGGCTTCGTTCCGGGCGAACAGGAGGCTGTTCGTTTGGTGGGAGTGCGGACCAGAACGTTCACGACCTCATTTCTGAAGCTGGTGGCAGCGAGATGGTGGCTGGCGTTCTTTCAGGGGCTGACGCAGGCGGTTCTCTTTTTCTATGCCACAAGAACATTATCGATCAGCCTGACGACCTACACCGTCCTGACCAGCATCATGGTGCTGTCCCAGTTCCCGATGGCGGCTCTCGCAGGACGCTGTTGCGACCACTTCGGTGAAAAATGGGCTCTCATTCTGGGGATGCTCATGACCAGCACGGCTATGCTGTTCTGGATGATGGCTTCCTCGGAGCAGTGGTACTGGCTCATCCCAGCCTACCTTCTTTGGGGGGGATTTGGCCTGATCAATGTCTGCGGTCCCAGCCTCTGTCTGAAATTGGCTCCTCCCAGCGACAACACCACTCACTTCGCTCTTTATGACCAGTGCTCGGGACTCATTGCTGGATTGGCCGGTCTGCTGGGCGGGATGCTGCTGGACCGGATGGGGCAGGGGATGTGGGGATTCTCGCCGTATCTGGTGCTCTTTGGCATCTCGTGGCTGGGGCGGGTGACGGCACCATTTTGGCTGGTGACGCTCCGGCAGCCGAAAATGGAGAATTCGCTTCAATCTGTTCCAGATGGCTCCGCTGTTACAGCCCATTGAACCGATGTCGATGGGGTGGCAACATTCGATCAAGACCATATGATGCAATCTGCTCCGTGGTTGTGATTCGGGGCCACTTCGATTCGATATGACACTGGGAAGGACGCGTTTGATGCTGTCTCGCCGAAATGCTCTGGTCATGCTGGCCTGCCTGATCGTCCCCGGAGTGACGGGGGTTCCTTCATTTGCAAACGCTGCAGACAAGCCTCGCATTCTGTTCGTGACTCAAAGCAAGGGGTTTGTTCATAGTTCAGTGAACCGCAAGATGGAGACCCGTGCTCCAGCGGAAATTGCTCTGACCCAGCTGGGAGAAACGACTGGAGCGTTCACGGTCGACTGCACTCAGGATTGCGCCGCCGATTTCACGAAGGAAAACCTCCAGAACTACGACATCGTTGCGTTCTATACAACAGGTGATCTTCCCATCGCGGAAGAAGACATGAACTATTTCCTCAAAGAGTGGCTGACTCAGGAAGGGCACGGCGTCCTGGGGTTCCATTCGGCGATGGATACCTACAAGGAATACATGCCCTATGTGGACATGATCGGCGGGGCGTTCATCAGTCATCCCTGGAATTCCGGGACGAATGTGGTGCTGACCAATCATGAGCCGGACAATCGTTTGGTCCAGTCATTTGGTCCTGAGTTCCGACTCAAGGAAGAGATTTATATGTACAAGCACTGGCAGCCGGAAAAGGTAAGGGTCCTGCTGAGTCTGGACTATGCCAAGTCCCCTGTCGGAAGCCCCGTTGACGTTTCCTACGGCTATCACGTTCCTGTCTGCTGGATCAAGGAGTACGGAAAAGGGCGTGTTTACTGCAATAACCTGGGACATAACGAATCGACGTGGACCAATCCGGCGTTCCAGAAGTCGATTGTGGAAGCGGTCAAATGGATCAATCGCGAATTCGACGTGGACGCCAGGCCCAATCCTGAGGTGTCAGCTGTTCAGGAAGAGAAGGCCCGCGCCGATGCGGCTGCCGGGAATTTCAATATCAAAGGCAAGAAGTGACAGAGACCCCTCATGGCCATGACCCGGATTGCGCTGTATGCCGGAAGTTTTGATCCGATGACCTTGGGACACGAGGACATCGTTCGCCGTGCAGCCCAGCTGTTTGACACACTAGTGGTCGGGATCGGAATCAATCCCGACAAGCAGCCCCTGTTTACATCGGAAGAGCGGGAACAGATTCTCCGGGAGGTTCTCTCGGATCTCGACAATATCCGTATCGTCAGCTTCAAGGAATTGACCGTCGATTTTGCCCGCTCTCAGGGGGCAAGTGTCATGATTCGCGGGGTCAGGACTGTGTCCGACATCGAGGCAGAGTTCACGATGGCTCTGGCGAATCACATGATGGCCCCGGAGCTTGAGACGGTCTTTCTCATGGCTTCCGAGCGTTTTTCACACATTTCCAGCACACTGATCAAGCAGATTGCTGGGATGGGGACGCAGGAAACGGCAGAGAAGCAGTTGCGAAAATTCGTTCCGGAATGTGTCGTTACTCCGCTGTTGCGTAAACTGGGGAAAAGACTGTAGCCAGGTCCTGTCTGCCTGTGCGGAATGCAGCACTTGTCCGTGATTTGGGGGGATTTTCAGCGAGTCTGACAGATCGGGGATTCAACAGAGTAGCACTGAGCCAATGATCTGTTTCTAATTCAAGTTCCTGATGCGGCGATGATCCACGAGAGGGACTGTGATCTGTTATTGAATCGACGCAGCATCAAAATTTGATGTCATCTCCTCCGGAAACGCGTTTCGCGACTTGCCGGGACTCCGTCTCCTGTCTTCAATGAGGATTCCATCCTGATCGAAACGAGTTCGACGTCAGGATTTGAGTATTCAAATCGCAACGAAGTTTTTGAAAATTGTGGACGTGAATGTCTGTTGTCTCATTCCTGTTGAGGCAACGTGGCAGAATCGCTCATTAATCAAAGAAAGGTCAACGAATTGAAATCCACTCAGCGCGGACCGGTTTCCGCTTTCATTCACCACCACTATCGTCATTTCAATGCAGCATCGCTGATTGATGCTGCGGATGCCTATGCCGCACATCTTGACGCTGGCGGGCATATGATGATTTCCATGGCCGGGGCGATGAGTACGGCCGAACTGGGGCTTTCGCTGGCGGAAATGATTCGTCAGGATAAGGTGCACCTGATCTGCTGCACCGGCGCGAATCTGGAAGAAGATGTCTTCAATCTCGTAGCCCACAATTTCTACGAACGGGTTCCTCACTACCGAACCCTGTCGACCGAGGACGAAGTCGGCCTGCTGAATCGTCACATGAACCGGGTGACGGATACCTGCATCCCTGAGGGGGAGGCGATGCGCCGGATGGAAGCCGCGATGCTGGAGGTCTGGACGAAGGCCGATTCCGAAGGGAAGAGGTTCTTTCCGCATGAGTTTTTCTATCAGGTTCTTCGCAGCGGAAAATACGAAGAGCACTACCAGATTGATCCGAAAGACTCGTGGATGCTCGCGGCTGCGGAGAAGGACCTTCCGATCATTGTCCCAGGCTGGGAAGATTCCACGCTGGGGAATATGTATGCTGCCGCTGTGATCCGTGGCGATGTGAAAAACGTTCACACCGTCCGGACCGGGATCGAATACATGACCTGGCTGGCGGACTTCTATACCGAACGAACGAAGAAGCACTCTCTGGGGATGTTCCAGATTGGGGGAGGAATTGCAGGGGACTTCCCGATCTGCGTCGTTCCGATGCTGCATCAGGACCTGCAACGCGAAAATGTCCCGCTCTGGGGATACTTCTGCCAGATCAGCGACTCAACCACCAGCTACGGCAGTTATTCCGGTGCTGTTCCCAACGAGAAGATCACTTGGGGCAAGCTGGGGGCAGACACTCCCCGCTTTATCATCGAATCGGATGCCACCATCGTGGCTCCACTGATTTTCGCCAGCGTTCTTGGCTGGTAATCACGACTCCGCGTGAGGGAGTCTCCATCTGAAAAGCAAACAGGCCGCAGGGATATTCCTTGCGGCCTGTTTGCTTGTTGAATCCTGTTTTGGATTTGTTTTATTCCTTGGCAGCGGGCTGCTTGAGTGCATCTGGCTGCATGATCCAGGAGGCATCTCCGACGAACTGAAATTCTCGCTGGCTGGGATCAAATCGGTCACCGGGGCGGGCAAACTTCTGGACAATGACCTTTCGCCAGACTTGTGGCGTCTCATCGTCCAGCTTGCGAACTTCATAGGCATTAGTGAACCCGCTGAGAATGACTTTGAAGAAGTCAGTATCCGGGTTCACTCCCCGCCAAGTTGCTGCCCCATAAATCCACGGCTGCTCTTCTTCATCCGGGGAGATCGGTTCGGGGACGTCCTGAATGACCTGAACTGAATTCAGGCACGGGGTCCGTTCTACTCGTCGGAGCTGGGTCATGGCTGCGGGAAGGATCTCATCCTGCAGGATCTGGTCCGGAATCTCGGTATTCGGATCGTCATAAGTAATGAGCGTAAATTTCGGGATGAACTGTCGCGGACCCGGAAGCGTATCAATTACGTTTTCCGGAGCGGTTTCATCAGGCGACGTATTCTCGAGTGGGCGGACGATGGCACGCCAGGCGAGATACCAGACCTGCTCGCGTTTCAGTTCGCCCGTTTGCGGATCTGGGAGATCGACAAAGACCATCCGCATGTTCTTGAACTGGACCTCCATCATCCACAGATCAGGTTGACGCACCAGATCCGAAGCTCCGGCATATGCGGGGGCGGTTCGATCAAAGCCTCGCGTAATCTGTGCCTGTGAGGAAGCCGTTGTCATCAGCACGATTGCCAAGGAAAACGCTCCAATAGCGGAGAGTTTCCGCCCGGAAGACGGAAGGATCGTTCCCTGTGCTGAGGCAGATGTCAGGCTGTGCAACTTCTTCGCGATCATTGATGACAACGTTGTGTGCGTGCAGTTCGGAGGAAGTGACAGATTCACGGAAAGATCCTTACAGACTGAACAGCGACTCAAAACTGGAACCTGGCACTGGTGAACCGGTTCCACATCCTCCAACGTTCCTCAGGGCCTCGAACAGGATGGCGAGGGACACAATGAAGCGTGTGGCACCGTGGATGTGACGATGGAACAGGACGATAACAATTGACTTTAGCAGTCTGATTCGACGGGGGTCAATTGGGAGACTGCGCAGACCGGATGCGCAATCTTCCATCATCATCTCTATTTTTCGAGTGAAATGTCGAATTGCGATCAATGAACTCCCCGGCGGGGGGCTGTTCCTGAACAAGGATGATCGGATTTAGCGATTAAGTGCGTTACTCGGCTGTGATGACGGCCATTCGCTCGAAGCCGATGGCCCTGAAGTGACCCCTGTCTGGATCATTTTGAATATAACGGATTTCACATCTGGTTCGGTTGCATCGATTGTAAATGCCATCGACTCCTGCATCAGAGGGGGCGTCGGCATTCAGAGGAGTTGGTGGTCAGTGTCCGGGACGTTTCGATCTCGTCTCAAAAACATCTCCTCGGAATACCTTGGACCAGCAGAATGTTAAGGCACGAAATCATCGCTTCGGATGGGACTCATGAGATTAGCGGATGACAGGCTGGCCCGGATCTTCTGCCACCCGGGTGGGGGGCTTGTCCGCTTTCGACTTTCGGTGTGCCTCGATAGCGATGGCAGCGAGTTCCCCTTCTTGGGGGCGTTGACGGAGACACCAGGAGAGTTCGTCGAACGCTTCCGCATAAAACCCGTTTTGGTACAGCCAAAGTCCCAGTTTCTGATGGGCAGCAAATGAGGTCGGGTTGGCTGCCACCGCCATCCTCACAGCATGGTCAGCAGCTTTGTTGTCGCCCAGTTCTGCATAGCACTCATGTGCCAGAATCCACTCCTGTTCTGCCTGTGCTGGCGGAAGCGTTTCGGCCACCTTGCAGCTCGATTGGGCCAGTGATTCCAGCACCATGCGGTATCCGGTTCGGTCTTCGGAGGTCCGGTAGGCCTGACGCAGCTGCTTCAGGGAATCGTGATCCGGTTCAAAGTAATCCAGAAAGAAGCGGGCGGGGACGTAATCCGCCAGTGATGCAATCAGATGGCCGCGGTAGCCCGCATCCAGTCGGAATGCG
>CALLWY010000219.1 GCA_938015865.1 uncultured Planctomicrobium sp. | reverse complement strand
TCTCTAAAATTCCCTTGAAATGGCTTCGTGACCGTTCCGGGTGCATAATGCCCAGAACACGTTACGGTCGACAGACGTACCGATTGGCCGGGCAGAACCATCGGCCAGACAGAAGTTATTCACTCCGTCGTGATAGCTTCCCCATCCGAAGAAGTGAATATTTCCAGTGATGCTGGTATCAACCGGAGTCCCGGTCCAATAGGTTCCAAACCCGGGATGGTCATCGCGGGTACGGACAACGCTCGAATAATGATCCGCCCAGAATCCGGCGAGCGATTCACCAAACAAAATCGTGTTTGATGTCCCATCGGTGATATCCCGGTCATCCAGGGAACTGTTGGCGAAGAACATTCCGTTATTGGCCGGACCGTTCGCATTCTGATCCGCCTGATCCCATGCCCCCATATTTCCACGATAATTGGAATATCCAAGGTTGCTGGGACGGGCACTGGGGAAGGCAGCACTCGGACAGACATAGGTTGAAATCGGAATCTGGATATATTCCCAGTTGCTGTCTGCCGGAGGGTTGGGAGCGTTGTAATCCGTCTTCGGCAATCGGAAGTCGATTGCCAATGTCGACTGTTCCAGCTGCGGCAGCATCATGGCGTGCCAGTCCCACAGACCACCGAAGACCCAGTCGCGAATCAGGATCTGCGTATGGGCACTCGGTCCGCTGGGAGAAGAGGTCCCCCCGGTCCCAGCGGAACCGGGAATTGTGATTGGAGTCGTAAAGGCAGCGAGGGCGAAATCGGGATGCCCCGGATCGATCACTCCGTCGCCATCAAGATCCTCAGTCGGGGCACACCACCCCGAGGGGAACACACCATGCGAACTCAGGTAGTTCTGAGCACCCAGACCGAGCTGGCGAATGTTATTCAGACAGGAGTTGCGACGTGCTGCCTCCCGTGCCCGCTGAACCGCCGGCATTAACATCGCCGCCAGAAGGGCAATAATCGCGATCACCACAAGCAGCTCAATCAGTGTAAAACCGGATCGTAATCGGACCGGCTCACACTTTTTTTGAAGACCACGCTGCATCGAATCAAACTCCTTCACGGGGCGTTTTGCTGGTCCCATCATATCAGGAAAGACTGAAGGGAGCAATTTCCATTCTGGAAACGCGGCTCAATACCTGAACTTAACACCCCTGAACGAGCAAAAGACAGACAAGAAAGCTGAAGGACGAGACCGCAATTAAAGTTCAACAGCGAAGTCAAGACAGGTCTGCCAGACGAAACCCCCGTCGCTTCAACACGTTCTTACGATCACTTCACGCCGCCCGGCGTATGACTGCCGGAGTTTCTGGAAGCCGGTCGAGGCGCTTCAGGAGTGTGACCGCAGCGTTCCGAACTCCTCCTGCTTCGACGATTCTGTCCGCAAGCTGGGAAACCTCTTCACGGGCGGCATCCAGCTTTTGCGGGTCGCTCAGCCACTCATTTAGCACAGCGGTCAGCGCTTTCGGCGAAGGACCATTGCGACGGGTGAACGGGAATTCCGGCATGATCATTCGTCCCGAAATCAGATTCGGGAGGGTCATGTATTGACAATGCACCAGAATCTTCGCGAGGACATAAAGCAGTGGCGAGCCGCGATACATCACAACGGTCGCTTTTTTCCGGGCAAGCATTTCGAGGCTGACAGAACCGGAGACCATCAGACAGCAATCGGCCGCTTCGATCACCTCGGGAGTCGATTCCAGATACAGGTCCACAGGAAGGTCACCCCCATAGGCCTCCAGCATGCTGCGACAGCGGTCATAGTGCCATTGCTTGTAACAGGCAACCGGGAACCTCACATCCGGATGGAGGCGATGCAGCGTCGACATCACATCGAGCATCACGGGGAAGTTCCGTTCCACTTCACTCTTTCGTGACCCCGGGAGGATGGCGACCTTTCGCCCGGGAGTTTGCGCCAGTTTCTCCAGTACCGTCTGATTCAGTTGATAAGCCGCCACTTCATCAAAGAATGGGTGCCCGACGTACTCGACATCGACTCCTCGCTGACGGTACCACTCCGCCTCAAATGGCAGAACGGAGAAGACACAGTTCACCAGCCGCTTTAATTTCCGAAGCCGCCAGCTTCCCCAGGCCCACATCTGGGGGGGGCAATAAAAGTACACCGGAATTCCATTCGCCCGAGCCGCGCGAGCCACCCACCAGTTGAATCCGGGATAATCAATCAGCACAACGGCATCCGGTTTTTCCCGCTTCAGGTATTCAGCCGCCTGCCTGTAGAGCCTCCAGAACTGCGACAGCAGAGGGATCACTCCCCCGATTCCCATGACCGCCAGATTGGTCAACGGATAAAGCGTTTCCATCCCAGCTGAAGTCATCGCCGGGCCGCCAAATCCTGAGAATCGAACCCCCGGACAATGGACCTTCAGCTCCTCCATCATGTGGGCCGCATGGTGATCGCCGCTCGGTTCACCGACGGAAAAGAAAATATGCATGGGGCGTCCTGCTCGTTCGCACGCGGGGATTCATCCTGAATTCGCAGCGAAATCATAGCAGAACCGGCCCCGGACGCGAGACCGGTTTCTTCTCCGATCAGATCGACCGAATCCGTTACAGCTCTACCTCCACCAGAGTGGTAACCTCCCCCGAGCTGCTCAAACTTGCGAAAACCGTTTCGCTGAGAGTGTGAATTCCCATCGCAGATCGAGGAAATGCGGGTTTCTGGTGGCTGTGGTAAACGATCCACTGCTTTTTTCCCAGCCGAAGCCGGTGTGCCACAGCCACATCCGGGGAGATGTATTCCCCATTCTCGACAACAGTCACCCGCTGCCAGTCGATGACTTCATCCCGGCGTTTCTCCGACCAGTCAAAGAGGGTTGCTGCATACAAAGACCGCCCATCGGTCCGGGATTGCAGATGCATTTCCCCCGGTCGGAAACTGAGGACTTCGTCACTTCGGTGAAGCCGCATCTGTGGCCCCGTCCACGGAAAGACCCGGACCCGATTCTCTCCCCGCACCAGCTGAAATTCCCGCGACAGGGTGTCTTCCTCAACGTCCCACCCCGATACGACCGGGATGGTCCGCTGGTAATCGATTCCCCCAACTTCTTTACTGCGAATACTGTCTGCGAGCAGCAGCACGTTTTCCTTGCGCAGGAGAACGACCTGCCGATAAACATCGACCGGCCCCTCTCCTCCCATCTGCAATTCCAGAAAGGCAGCGTCTTTATCGAGTGACCAGCAGCAACAGGTCCACTCCCCGGCATTCGGGACCGATTTCCCCCCCACCGTCAATGCGTGTGACCACTCCCCAACAAACAGTGGAAGGTCCTTCACCACCACATCAATTTCCGGGAACAGATCGACATGATGAACCGTCACCGCATCTGCCTCTCCCTGCCATCCCGATCGCAGATGTGCCCATTCCGCCCAGTCAGACTGCACGCTCGAAGCGGGGAAGCGGGGGCGTGATTTGACAGCTGATAAACGACGTCGCTTCCCTTCCCTGTGCCAATCGTCCAGTTGTTCTCGAAGACCCGGAGACAATTCGAGCCGCAGGACATCGGCAATCGTCAGAAGAAGGGTCGCTGCTTCCGATGCCGAACAGTCATGAAATGCCACATGCTTTGCAGTGATGAGCAGGGACGTTCGGGCAAACAGGTTCTCCAGTCGCTTCTGGCTCTTCCCATCCCACAACGTCACATTCATCAGCTCAGCGAACAGCGAAACCATCGCCAGCTGGGCAAAACGGAAAAGAAATCCGCTGAGCCATTTTGCGTGAGGAGTTCCATCGGTATCTGTCATTGCTTCAAGCGATTCGCGCCATGACTTAGCCAGTCGGCGCAACTGCTTTCGAGCCCCTTTTCGTCCGGGAAGACAAAGTGCCCGACAGGTTTGCAGCTCAAGAGTGTCCCAGACTGCACATCCCTCCTCCGGGTTCGGCTCCTCCTCAACTGTGTCGCAGACCCAGCGAAGCAACGTCAGGAATGTTTGCGGTTCGAGGCGATCCCCGCGAAGTCGTAACAGCCAACAGGCCGCAGTCAGCGTGCTCAGATCGGCTCGCCCTTCCACTGTGCTGGCGATGATCGCTTCGACTCGCCCGGAAAGCTCGTCCCTGCTCAACTCCGGGTCCAGCAGGCAATGAAGTAACGATCCCTCACGGACCGCGGTATCCAGCGGAGACCGCCCCATCGTCGCCAGAATCCGGATGGATTTGAGAACCCGGCCCCGCTCCCCTTTTCCAAGGGGGCATTCCTCGTCGTAGGCCGCAATCAAAGCCCTGGAGAATGCCTTCAGTTTCCCCTCCTGAGCCGCTTCCGCCAGAGGGGACGATCGGCCGTCGCGGAACGATAATGTTCTGAGCCATTCCTCATCGGAAATCTCCGATGACCGGGGATGAAGACCATTCAGAAACTGCGACGAGGAAACCATGGAGCGAATGCCTCTTGAGTCATTCGGGAAAAATAAAGACAATCGGCGGAGGAAGTATACAGAATCTCATGGCCCGACCGAATGAGGAAACGAGGGGTTTTTCGTGCGTCAGTTCGTGGCTTGTCTGTTTGCTGCTCTGTTAGGGAGTTGTTTGTCTCTGTGGCTGATGGATGTACGCTGGTCCAATCTGAGCCAGGTCGTGGCTCAGGATTCCCCGCTACTGGTGCCGCCTGTCCCACTTCCGTCGGCAACCCTGTCCGGATCGGCATGGCCTGGGCCGGGAAATTTCCCAAGCTCCTCCTTCAATGATGAAGGGCTGACCCCCGATGAAGCGGTCAATGTGGCGGTTTACGAGCACTGCAACCGCAGCGTCGTGAACATCTCCACGATGGGAATCCGCGCGGACCGGTTCTTCATGATGGCAGTCCCGGAAGAGGGGAGCGGTTCGGGGGCAATCCTCGACAAGCAGGGGCACATTCTGACCAACTATCACGTCATTGAACGCGCTCGACAGATCAATGTGACACTGTTCAACGAAGAAACACTCCCGGCCAAACTGGTCGGGGCGGACCCGGTCAATGACATCGCCATCATCAAAATTGATGCCCCCGAAGAGCAGCTGTTTCCGATCACGCTGGGGAACTCCGACAACCTTCGCGTCGGGATGCGGGTCTTTGCCCTTGGGAATCCGTTCGGATTGGAGCGGACCATGGGGCAAGGGATCATTTCCAGCCTCAATCGCACACTCGAAGTCCAGCGGAACTGGGTGATCAAATCGATCATTCAGATCGATGCCTCTATCAATCCCGGAAACTCCGGCGGACCGCTCATCAATACCCACGGGGAATTGATCGGGATGAACACCGCGATCGCCAGCCGGGTTGAACAGAGCGCAGGAATCGGCTTTGCCATCCCGGTCAATCTGATTCGCCGGGTCGTTCCTGAATTGATCATGCAGGGGAAAGTGATCCGTGGGGATATTGGAATCACCCATGTCACCGTCACAGACAAAGGGCTGCGGGTGGCCCGACTCACTCCCGGTGGTCCTGCGGAAACAGCAGGGATCAAAGGTCCACTTGTGACCCGTCGCGGCCCACTGGTGATCGAAGACCGGAGTGCTGCGGATGTGATCGTTGCGGTGAACGATCAACCGGTTGCTTCCGCTGCGGAATTCCTGGGCTACATCGAAAGCAAAAAGCCCGGGGATGTGGTTGAACTCTCGGTCCTGCGAAAAGACAAGGTGATCAAGATTCCGGTCCGGCTCGGAGGCGATCCCAACGAGACCGGCAGCGGCAAGGGAAACACCGGAATCTGAGACTCTCCGGCGAGAAGGAACCGAAGTATCCCGCCTTACGCCTTTGAGTCGGCGGTGAACTTCACTTCCCCGCCGACAATGGTGTAGCGCACGCGCCCCTGCACTTCCCGACCATCAAACGGAGTATTTCGGCTACGGGAACGGAACCGGCTGGCATCGATCGTCCATCGAGCCTCCGGGTCGATGATCGTGATGTCCGCCGGAGCGCCGGGCTTCAGTGTCCCGGTATTCAGCGAGAGAAGATTCGCAGGTCCAGTCGTCAGTTTTCCGAGCAATTGCAGCCAGGTCAGGTGCCCGGGAACGATCAGTGCATCGACACACAACGGCAGGAGGGTCTCCAGTCCGACGATCCCGAATGGAGCCTGATCAATCTCCTGTCCTTTCTTCTCATCAGCAAGCGGCTGATGATCCGAGGAAATCAGGGCGATGGTCCCATCCTTGAGCCCCTCGATCAGCGCATCACGATGCTCAATGGTGCGGACAGGCGGATCGACTTTGAAATTCGTATTGTACCCCGACAGACATTCATCGGTCAGCAATAGATGATGTGGGGTCACATCGGCCGAAACCTGAAGCCCCCTCGCTCTTGCCTGTCGAACTTCTTCCACGCTTCGATGAGAAGAGAGACACATCAGGTGAACACGTCCGCCAGTCGCTTCGACCAAGGCAATATCGCGGCGGACCATAATTTCTTCCGCAGCAGCGGGCATCCCCTGCAGTCCGAAAACGGTGGAATGAAACCCCTCATGCATGATCCCCCCCTGCACCAGCTCGGGAACCTGGGCATGATGAAGGATCGGCTTGTTCCACATTCCGGTGTACTGCAACGCGCGCCGCATGATTTCCGCGTTCGCAATCGCCTTCTTCCCATCCGAAAATGCGACCGCTCCACCGTTAATCAGCTGGCCCATTTCCGACAGTTCTTTGCCTTCCGCCCCTTTTGTCACTGCTCCGATCGGCAGGACCCGGCAACGATCGGCACGCTCTCCCTGTCGGACAATGAACTCAGCAGAAGCCCGACTGTCTGTGACCGGCAGAGTTTCCGGCAGGCAGGCCACCGTGGTAAATCCCCCAGCCAATGCCGCATCCGCCCCCGAAGCGATGGTTTCATCCTCATCAAAACCGGGCTCACGGAACGAGACATGGCAGTCAATCAGCCCCGGAGAGACGATCAGGCCGGTCGCATCAATCACGTGATCAGGTGCCGTCACCTGATGGGACTCTGCAATCAGTCCGTCAACAACCAGCACATCTCCAACGGAGTCAAGCTGACGGGATGGATCGATGATTCGTCCATTGCGAATGAGAAGCAACGCCATTAGTGAGACTGCCTCCGGGTCTGCTGCCCCGCCAGAAGATGCAGGCAGGCCATGCGGACGAACAGACCATTGGTCACCTGATGCAGAATTTGCGAATGCGGACCGTCCGCAACGTCCGCACTGATCTCAACCCCACGGTTAATGGGTCCCGGAGCCAGAATCAGGACACCCTCCTTCGCACGTCGGAGACGCTCGCGATTCATTCCGAACAGATGAGCGTACTCGGCGATGGAGGGGAAATACGTTCCCCGCTGCCGCTCAAACTGAACCCGCAGCAAGTTGATGACATCCGACTCCGGCAGAACATCGTCGAGCCGATGAGCGACCTGAACTCCGAGTTTTTCAATACCGGGGGGGATCAAAGTCGCTGGGCCGCAGACAATGACATTCGCCCCCAACTTTGTCAGCCCCCAGATATTCGAACGGGCGACCCGGGAGTGTTTGATGTCCCCGACCAGCGTGACCGTCTTCCCTTGAAGCGGCCCTAGCTTTTCCCGCATCGTGAAAATGTCCAGCAATCCCTGTGTCGGGTGCTCGTGCGTTCCATCTCCCGCATTGAGAATTCCACATTTGAGATGCCGGGAAAGCATCTCAGGGGCTCCAGAAGACTTGTGCCGCACCACCATCAGATCAACCCCCATTGACTCAATCGTCATGGCGGTGTCGACGAACGATTCCCCTTTGGACAGGCTACTGCCCGATGCTGAGAAATCGACGGTATCTGCACTTAATCGCTTGGCAGCGAGGCTGAAGCTGGTGCGGGTTCGGGTGCTGGGCTCAAAAAACAGGTTGGCCACCACACGACCGCGAAGATGGTCCAGTTTGCTGTGTGTGGCCTGAAGCTGCTTGAACATCGCTGCATGATCGAGAATCGTCTCGATCTCGCGTTGATCCAGATGTTGCAGCCCCAGCAAATGACGACGACTCCACGGCGGAGAAGCGTCAGACATCGAAGAATGAGAAACCATTTCCGGGAACGGTCCAGCCACAGTCAGAAGTCGATTTCGACCATGTTAGCTTCTGAAGAATCCCCGGACAATGAGCCACAGCAACATTACAAGAAAGGACCAGTGGCTGGATCCATCTCACTGAAAAAGAGCGGACGAACAATTCCGTACAGAGCGCATTCAACACGCACAGACGAGACGATCTCCGTCAGAGCCACCGGGATCGGGGGCGACACTCAATCGCAGGGATCACCACCCGAATACCAGAAGTGACATCATCGGGAGAAGAACAGCCGATGTCAGCCCCACAGTGAGATTGTCGTTCATCTTCAGTGGAAGCGACTCCAGCAGAGCACACACCAGCACGACCGGTCCCACACAGAGCATCGCTGAGAGCAATCCGATCGTTGATGGAGCTGCAATCCAGAAGATTGTGGACGCCAGAACCGTCCCCACAATGATGAAGCCGAAGAGGCCTGCCCACGATTTCTTCGTGTTCCATGGAATCCGTCGCCCCTGCGTCAAGAGCCCCAACAGCGTGGCGGACCCATCCCCAAAGGCAACGATCCCCGCCACCCCGAGGGGGATGGCGACGTTGGAACGGAACAGAAGCGCAAGAATTGAGACCGGGATGACGTACCCTAATATGGATGGAACGATGTTCTCATTCTTGCTGCGGCAATAGCGCTTGTGGTACCGAATCGCCAGCCATGCGGGGAGCATAACCCCGAAGGCAACCAGCAAGAGCATCACCCAGAGTCGGATCGTCGGGAGATGGGGAACTCCAGAAAGCCCAAACGCAATCATCCCTGGCAGGAAGTGCCAGAGCCGCCGTCGAAATTCTTGCTCACCAATCCGGCTTTCAATGACCTGAAGCCAACTGGCTTCCCCCCGTGCATGACCTGCGATTCGATTCATGAACCTGGAATGATTCAGTCGTTACCGCCACGCCGTTGGCGTCGATCTCCCCATCCTGCAATGCCGTGTGACTCCCGACAAGGAGACTGGCACATGCCGTGCCAGCCTTCACTTGAGACGATGAAAAGGCATGCGGCCAACAGCTTCAGAACACAAACGTCCGGCGTATCGGGACTTGCAGCGACTTGAAACCCACATTTCCGGCTTCCAAGCCGCAGCGATCCCTCCGTTTGAACGATGAGTCATTCCGCTTCGTGCGAGGCGAGAACACTCGTTGAATCATTCAAATCGATCAGACAGACGCTCGTCGAAAGCCATTTCTGGCAATCGTGCAAACTTTCCATCCTTCCCAATTCCACTCAGACTAATTGTATTGAGTAGGAAAGTCGCGGGAATTCAGGAAAAATTTACGGGATAGAGAAATAAGTGACGGCATTCGGTGCAACTGAACCGTTTCTTCCGGCAGCTGGTCATTTGGCAACCGGTTCGGTCGATTCCGTCGCTTCCAGAGCTTCTTTCCCGACCCGGTGACAGAAGTCGCCGAACGATTCGCCCGATTGACGCTCCTCACGGAACCGTTGGACGACCGGAGCGAGGACCGACGCAATCGATTCCTCTGGAACCAGATCCTTGAAAAGGTACCCAAGCCGTGTTCCCTGAGCATTTCCCCCGAGGTACACGGTATATTTGCCGCGAGCCTTACCGACCAGACCGATATCCGGAGTGTACGGACGTGCACATCCATTCGGACATCCGGTCATGTGGATCGTGATGCGCTCCCCTTCGACTCCATACTGTCGGAAAACCGCTTCGATGGAGTCCATGACCTGCGGCAGGACACGCTCCGATTCAGTCACTGCCAATCCGCAGGTCGGAAGGGCTGGGCAGGCGATGGAATAACGCCGCGCCAGGGTCAGATCCTCTGCCAGCTTGAATCCGTGACTGCGGAGGATCTGTTCGATATCTGACTTCCATGCGGGTTCAATGTCGCACAGGATGACTCCCTGCAAAGCGGTCAGCCGCAATGGGAGAGGATATTTTGCGAGAAGTTCCCGGAAGCCGGTCTTTAATCGCTGTTCCCCTTCGTCCTTGATGCGGCCGTTCTCGATATTGATGCCGAGAAACAGCTTCCCGTCCCCCTGCTCATGCCATCCCATGTGATCATCCACATCGACGACATCCATAGGGTGCGGTTCGGGGAGAGGTGCTCCAAAGTATTCCTCGACCTTAGCCTTGAATTTCGGCAATCCCCAATTGTGAATGAGGTACTTCATTCGGGCGAACTTCCGATCCGCCCGGTTTCCGAAGTCGCGCTGTACCTTCACGATGGCTTCACAAACAGCAATGACCTGTTCTGGCGGGACAAATGTGAGCTTCTTGGCCAGCGCCGGGAACGTATCCTTCTTGGCGGGAGTCATCCCCTGACCGCCCCCCACCAGCACGTTGTAGCCGATGATCTTTTCCCCTTCGACAACCGCCATCAGGCCGAGATCCTGCGTGTAGATGTCGACGCAGTTGTCGTGAGGCAATGCGATGGCAAACTTGAATTTCCGCGGCAGGTAGGTCTTCCCGTAAATTGGCTCATCTCCGGGAGTCTCATAGACCTGCTCGCTGTTTTCCCCATCTTTCAGCCAGATCTCATAATAGGACCCGGATCGCTGACGGAAGTGATGCGCCAGTGCATCCGCCAGCTCCTGCATCTGATCATGGACCGGAGAGTTCTTATAGGGTGCCGGGCAGCACATGAAGTTACGGCAGACGTCTCCACAGGCATTCATCGTGGAGAGCTTGCACTCGTTAATTCCGCGAATCGTGTCGCGAAGGTTCTGCTTGAGAACGCCATGAAGCTGGAATCCCTGACGGTCGGTAACACGGAGTGTCCCATTGGCATACTTGTCCGCAAGGTCCAACTCAGCCAGCATCTGGGCAGCAGTGACCTTTCCGCCCGGAATTCGGCTCCGGACCATGAAGGAATACTGTCTCTCTCCCCCCTTACGGTCGTCCCGATTGTCCTGCTGATAGGTTCCGTGAAACTTCAGCAGCCCGCCATTGTCGTCAGAGAAGACAGGGCTATCGTTGGCGAGCTCTTCCCGGATCGTCCCTCGGAGGAAATTGCTGCGTTCCTTGATTCCTTCCAGTTTACTCAGTTTTTCTTCTGACATCGCAAAATCCGTGAATTGTCTGAAAAGGCGGGAGGAGCCATGGGCTGCTCTTCATCAATAGAGAGAAGCCGCCAAAATATTGTTCGGGGCGAAGACGATGATCGCAGAAACAATTTTTTATCGCATGCGCATCATTGTCCCGGAAACAAAAGAGCGTATCACGATTGTTAGCCGGGTGTCGAGACTTACATTGGCTCTGTCGATCCTTCCAATCCGTACGTGCGAAAATGAGAAATTTGGTTGACACTTCGAGTCGTGCCGTCTCAGATTCAGGAATCTGACCTCGCGTTTTTGTTATTCGCCCAGCTATCTGGTGGCCTGCCATGATCCGCCGTCTGACCTGCCCTATCTGCGAACAGGAACTTCCTCCCGAAATCGACGGGGATTCTCACCTGTTCCCCTTCTGCAGCATGCGATGCAAGCAGGTTGACCTGCATCGTTGGTTTTCCGGCGAGTACGCGATCACGGAGCAACTGACTCCGGACAAGCTGTTCGAGCATCTCTCTGAACGGGAACTCCCCCCCGAACACGAATGAGTCTGACAGCGGAGAGGATCAGCCACCTGAGGCAGCTGATCCGCCGAATTTTCGTTGCGCAGATCCGCAGCGGCTTATCGCCGGACCAACAATGCCAGACAGGCGCGAGATCTCCAAGTGCCTCACATGAATCCCGATCAGGCCTTTGCTGCTGGAGTTGGTGCTGGTGCTGCTGCAGGTGCCGACTTTCGTCGAAACAGGGAGTAAATGAGGGCATCGACTCCGAACCAGCTTCCTGTCGGCATCGCTGCGATTCCCAGCAGCGCAATGCTTTCGATCAGGTTCTTGTTGATGATCAGGCTGTGTTCCGGTCCGGGAACGGCAGGCACTCCCGGCCAGGGTGGCATGACCAGATAGAACATGAACAGAAGGATCGCTCCTCCGATGGCAGCAACCCGCGAAGCGAGACCGATGATCAACAGGACTCCCAGAATGATCAGAGCCCACATCACCTGCATATCTGCCTTATGAAGCTGGGTCGGTTCCGGAGGAAGTTGCCCCAGTTTGAGCTGTTCGGGAGTGAGGATCTTGATGGCCGCCTCTCGTAATGAGGCATCCAGTGCCTTGATTGGACTGACCAGTTCGTTCCGCATCATCGCCACCTTGCGTCCCAGCATCGTGGCGTGTTCGTTCTGGTAGTCCATCTGGGCCTGTTCGACAGCCCGGTTGTAATCCTTCACCAGATCTTTGTATTCCTGAATCTTGCCATAACGCAACAAATGCTTTTCAGCCCCCACTTCATCGGCCGTCGCAGTCCCCATGGCAATGTCGAATGAGCCACGTTCATTCGCCACACTGGTTACCCCGACTTTATCCGGGTCTCCCCGAAGGGCAGCGGCCAACTTGTGCCGGTAGGACAACTGACGGGACTGAAACGCGAGACGCTCCACAGCACGATAAAATTCCAGTTCTGCCCCATCCGGCTGCTGAGTTGAATCGCTTCGTTTCCCGAATTGCCCATCCGGATTCCGTTCGACATCCAGTTGCCCGAGGAGCGCCGCTTCTTCGCTTGGGAGAACAGGCTCAACCGCGCTCAGCGTCTTGCTGGCAGCATCGTACTGAAAGACCGGCCCCAGATTTTTCCCTTCCAGCACCTTCGGCAATTCGACTGGACTTTGCTGAACGACAATCGATGGGGGAAGAGCGTCAACGGATGTATCTTCAGTAGCATCTCCGTCGAGGATCTGATTCAGCTGCTTCAGCTGCTTTTCCTCCAGGTTGTAAAACTTCGCAAACCGGTCGCGCCAGTTGTACCAGCGTCGGCTCATTTCTGCGTAATCGAGCCATTTCAGATCATCAGGATCGCCGGTCATATTGCGAAAATAATTCCGGAACGGCCCCTGCGCGTTCTTGAGGTATCCCTCCGAACTCCAGGGGGTTGGTGTATCCAGAGTGGCTTTCTTCCAGAGCCCTTCATACAGGAACTGCCAGCCAATCGACATTCTCAGCAACACGACCAAAATGATGGCCACGAGCGGGATGCGGTGCAGGTCTTTCACAAACAATCCTCGCGCCTACGTTACACAGTGATCCAGAAACATCACTCACCAACACCGGAAATGGCGATCATTTTGACCGTCAGCACAATTGCCGTCAGCACGTCGGCCGTCCAGACTCTCCCGGTATTTCCCTCCCGCCTGAACATAACAGGACTGAAGCCTTACACGGAGCGAGTCCCCGTGCTTTCTCCAGAACGCTCTTCAAGGAAGAACTGGTCTGATGCAAGGTTACAGACGACCGGCTGCAAGGTCCGACCGTGGAGGGGTGGAGGAACCAAAATGGCCCCCACGTCCGGATGATCATCGCAATACTGCCGCGCCTTGTCGAGTCCCATGACGTAGAATGCTGTCGAGAGTGCCTCAGCCAGTGTCGCAGTGGGAGCTACCACCGTCACAGACAGTAACCCCTCTGCCGGCCACCCGTTACGCGGATCGAGCAGGTGCCCGTAGCGGCGTCCCCCATAACGGAAATATTGCACGTTCGATCCGCTGGTCGACATTCCCTGATCCCTCAGCAGGAGCGTCGCATACCTCTTTTCGGGGAAGAGCGGGTTCTTGATCCCCACAGGCCACCCTCGATGCCCGGCGTGGTCCCCCTGCCCGAAGATGCTGCTGTGCCCTCCATGGACCAGAAATTCGGAAACTCCCTCACTGAGGAGGTGGTCCCGGACCAGATCGATTGCGTACCCCTTCCCGATTGCAGCAAAATCGAGTCGAACTCCCTTCACATCGAAAAAAACGGTCTCTTGCTCGGGGTTCAGCTGAACATGCTGCATGCCCGTGCTAGCCAGCTCACGATCAATTTCCTCCTGAGACGGAATTTTCCCTTCCCGACGTGCCTGCCTCCAGATCTGAATCAGACCTCCCATTGCCGGATCGAAGGCCCCACCGGTCTTTTCCCAGAGCGACCGACATACTTCCAGAAACCGAAACAGCTCCGCAGGAACCGCGATCGGCCCGGCAGCTGCATGCTGATTCACCCGGGCGGTCTGGCTGTCATCGCGATAGACCGTCAACAGGTCTTCGGCGGCATGAACGAGATCCAAAGCATCCGAAGCGACCATCACCTGTCGAGGTGGGCCGGGATTCATGATCACCGACCATTGGCACGCCATCGCCCGGGTCTCCAGACGGATTGTCTCGTCTCCGCGAGGGATGGACTGCTCAGAACTTCCGTCCAGAATGGCATCAGCCACTTCATCAGCACGACCTCGGACCGCTTTCCCAATTGCTCTGCCGGTCAAAAAGTCGCGACGACTGGAATCGTGACGCTCAGCCATTTCGCTTCATCACCGCAATTGGGGCCGTTCCGAACAGTTTTCGACAATGTTTTTTCAACAATGTTTCGACGTGGATTCAACAATGGCACCCCCGGCAACAACCGGGCATCCAGTTCTCCTCATCACGATCCCGAGTTCATCACTGTCCCGAGTTCCGGTTTTTCTTCGGTGCCTATTCTCATTGTATCAGCCACCCTCCCCCGCTGGCAGAGTTGATGCACTGAGCCTGGAGAAATCCCTCGCAATTAATCTGCGTGTTTTCCGGAACAACTCCAGCCGCCAGAACAACTTTCAGTGCATCAATTCATTCCGGAATCAACGGCTGGCCCCGTCGGGACAGATGGTTTTGACGTTTCCCGATGGGTCAATCTGCGGGGTTGTGCGTCCTGTTTCAGGAGCCTCCCCCCAAGTTCAACCCCCGGGGGTTCCAAGACATCCTGCAGCTTGAACAAGACTTTGAGCTGTCTATACTGCGGTACACCGATTTTATTTCACAGACGCCTCTGTCTTTTGGCATTAAAAAGGGACCAAAATGGCTGCACAAGTGGGGCAACCCGCACCGAATTTTTCCGTTCAGGCTTACGATCGCACGAAGGACGGATCAGACGAACAGTTTAAGCACGTCAGTCTGGAGGACTTCAAGGGCAAATGGGTCTGCCTGTTCTTCTATCCGCTGGACTTCACGTTTGTCTGTCCAACTGAAATCGTTGCATTCAACGAGAAGCTGGGCGAATTCCAGGATCGCGACTGCGTTGTGCTGACCGCCAGCACCGACAGCGTCTTCTCTCATAAGGGATGGTGTGATTCACACCCGGATCTGGCCAAGCTGAAGTACCTGATGCTGGCCGACACCACTCACAAGCTGTCCCGGGATTTTGGCGTTCTGAAGGAAGATGCCGGAATTGCTTACCGAGGAATCTTCCTGATCGATCCTCAAGGGACCGTTCGCTGGTCCGCTGTCCACGACCTGAGTGTCGGACGTAATGTGGACGAAGTTCTTCGCGTGCTGGACGCTCTCCAGACCGACAAGCTCTGCCCATGCAACTGGAAACCCGGCGAAAATACGCTGAACTGATCCAGACTCTTCCACCACTCTTTGTGGACGATTGACGACGATTCCCCTTCGCCGCAGACGTTCTGGATGCGGCGAAGATTTTTTATCCCCAGGCGGAGCTGCGCTCCTCGCCTGCAGTCAGGGAGCAACTTATGTCACAACTTCAACCTGTCCCAATCGCGGACGCTCCCGAGAAGATTGCCCCGCATTATTCCCGGGTACAGGAACTCTTTGGCGATTCCGAAATCCCTTCTCCATTCCTGGTCTATGGCAATGTCGAGCCATTTCTCCGTGACTTCTACATGAACTTCAAGAAGTTTGTGTACACAGACGGCCACCTCGATGCCAAAACGAAAGCCGCCATTGCCCTGACCGTTGCAGCACATGGCAAATGCGAACCATGGAAGAGCTATTTCTTCGAACGTTGCCAGCAGCTGGGCTTCACTCAGGAGCAGGTGGCCGAAATTCTCGCCGTTGCCGCCACCAATTCGATGTACAACACCTTCTTCAAGTTCCGTGACCTGAGTGGATCGACCATCTTCGATGGCATGGGGGTTGGATTGCGAGCCAACACTCTTGCAGGAACATCGCTGGATGCCAAAACCGTCGAGATCATTGCCATCGTTGTGAGCAATCTCAACGCCTGCAAACCCTGCACTTCCGCCCACGTCACCAAGGGGAAAGAATTGGGGCTGAGCAACGAACAGGTCCTTGAAGCCATTCAGTGTGCCGCCACGATGCTTGCCGGCGTGCAATTTCTTAACGCAGCGACCTGAAGCGGACACGGTGATCCGATAGCGAAATTCGCGGGATCTCCCGGAGGTCTCTTTACACGGGATCGCAGCCTCATCACAGTGTCCGTAATGACCGGCCCTGACTGGACCTGTTCAACCTCCGGCGAGACCATGGTCAGATCATGCAGAGTCAATCTGCGATATTGAGTTCAATCGAAGCAATCTATCAAGAGGATGCGCAATGGACGCCGACGTCGATTTTCAAAATCTTCTGGGGACGATTATTGAACCGGCGACGCAATTGCCACTCTCTCAGCTGAAGATGGTCAAAAGCGTCTCGATTGACGGGGATCAGGTTTCCGTCCATATCGAACTCCCAACCCCTGCCTATGCCTGGACCAATCTCCTCACCGGGCTGATCGAAACGGCCGCAAAGACGAACCTGAAAGGAAACAAGACCGCACAGGTTCAATACAGCTCTACCGTGAAAGGGAAGCAGGCGGGAGGAAATATCGGCCTGAAAATCAAGAACATCATCGCTGTTGGGAGCGGGAAAGGGGGCGTCGGCAAGTCCACCGTCTCCGCTGCTCTCGCTTATGGACTCAAGGAGTGGGGAGCCACGGTCGGCCTGATGGATGCAGACGTTTACGGCCCCAGCATCCCCCACCTGACCGGTGCAACCGGCCAACCCGCCATCCGGCAATACCCAACAGGAGATGGACGGGTTTTCGAGCGAATTGAACCCATCGAAGCCAATGGCATCAAAACCATTTCGATGGGCTTCATGATCGATCCGGATCAGGCGGTGATCTGGCGTGGCCCCATGCTGCACAAGGCCCTTGGTCAATTTCTCCAGCAGACCGACTGGGGCGAACTCGACTACCTCGTGATCGACATGCCCCCCGGGACAGGCGATGTTGCGTTGACCCTCTCGCAAATGGTCCCGCTTGCAGGGGCTGTCGTGGTCTGTACGCCGCAGCAGGTCGCTTTGCTCGATGCCGGCAAAGCGATCAGCATGTACAACACCGTCAAGATTCCGATTCTGGGCATGGTTGAGAACATGACCGGAGAGATCTTTGGACGCGGTGGAGCAAAGGCCAAAGCGGAATCGGCCGGGATCGAATTCCTCGGCGAAATCCCATCTGATGCCATCATCCGCATTAAAGGGGACGAAGGGAAAATCGCTGAACTCGTCGCGGAGGAGAGTCCGGTTCGGGAACCTCTGATGACGCTCGCCAGCACGGTTGCAATGCAGGTGGCAAAGAAGTTCTTCGAGAGTCCAGCCATGCCAACTCTGGAACTGCTCTAAGCCCCCACCAAAACAGAAGCCCCGTTCTCAGCCAGTCAGGCCGCGAACGGGGCTTATTTCATTGATCGCTTGTTTCCAACCCAACTTCGAGACGCTCTATTCTCCGATGCCAAGCTTGCGTTCCACGGTCTGACTGAGCGTCTCCCGGACCAATTCCTCCGGAATGCGGTCATAAACTTCCGCGAAGAACCCTTCCACGATCATGTGCATCGCTTCGTATCGAGACAGGCCGCGGCACATCGCATAGAAAATCTGCTCATCGTCCACCCGACCGGCAGTCGCTCCGTGAGTACACCGGACATCATCTGCCTCGATCTCCAGCCCCGGAATGGCATCGGTGCGGGCATCCGCACTCAGCATGAGAGCATCGTTCCGCTGATATCCGTCTGTCTTCTGAGCATCCGGATCAACTTTGATCATTCCGCGCCAAATCACGCGGGACTTGTCGCGGCAAACCTCCTTGTAAAGAAGGTCCGATTTCGTGTCCGGCTGATGATGGGTCTGCTGGGTGTAGTAGGACAGCTGCTGCTTCGACGTGGCGAAGGTGACTCCATTGACCTGAGCACTCGCCCCACGGCCATCAAGATGAACGTCCTGATGAATGTGGGCCAGCCGGCTTCCCAGTGCCCCCACGGTCCATTTCAACTCGCCGTCGCGGGCCACCCGTCCTGACTGATGAGCGAAGTGACGGACTTTTTCGTTCCAGTTCTGAAGCTGGACATAATCCAGTCGTGCCCCGCTTCCGACAATCAACTCGACGGCTCCGACATGAAGCCCGTCCGCTTCCGGATTGGCCGACGCCGTTTCTTCCAAAAGTGTGGCCGAAGCCCCTTCTTCGAGCACAACCAGTGTATGACTCAGATCGGTGGCAAACTCCTTCTGCAAACTGATCAGGCTGTACAGCGGAACGGTGACCTCAACATTCCGTGGGACAAACAGCACGGTTCCCCCCGTCCAGAACGCTGCATGCCACGCTGAGAACCGGTCAGCCTGTGGATCGACGGCCCGAGTGAGAAAGTATGGTTCGAGAATCTCCCGGTGTTCAGCCAGAAGCGTCGACAGACTTCCGAAGAGAACTCCCTTTGCCTTGAGTTCGTCACTCAGCGAAGAGGAGAGGCACTGCCCATCAACATGAGTCACAGCCCCGCCAAACTCGGCCCGATTCTGCATCAGCGTCGACAGTTGCTGAGCGGTCGTAGCCTCATTGACAATCGAATATTTTTCGGGACGGAATGTTCGCAGTTCCAGACGCTTGTATTCTTCTGGGTCCAGTTCGACAGCCACCAGCTCCTGGTAGTGCTCAAACGCTTCCCGGCGGCGGTCCTGAATCCATTGCGGTTCGTTTCGGGCGGCCAGAAACTGCTCGAAGACCGAACGGTCAAACGTCGCAGGCAAGGCGTTTTCGGAAGCAGTTGTTGTCATGGAATTGTTTCTAGATCGAACGTCCAGTGAATGGGGCATCAACCGCCGTCAGCCACGCGCCATTTCGGCAATTGTTCCGGTGTCCTCCAAATGGAATTCCCGCCTTCCTCACAGGAGAAGCGGGCGAATCTTCCCAGAAGGTGAACTACCGGGAAACTGACTCCGACGGGAGTCAGTTTCCTTTCTGCAAATGTCAGTCGAGTAACCCGTAAGCCTTGAGTGTCCCTTTCAAACGGACCGTGTCTGCTTCGGACAGTGGAGTCAGCGGCAATCGAACCTCGCCGGTATCCCGCCCCAGGAGTTTCATCGCCGCCTTCAACGGAATCGGATTGGTGGCCAGGCTCAACATATCCCGACAAAGCGGGAACAGCTTGTGGTGCCACTTCTGCGCCTCAGCGATATCTCCCGCTTTCCATGCCTTCGTCAGCGCCATCATATCCCGAGGGATAATGTTTCCAACGACTGAAACAACCCCGCTCCCCCCCATGGCCAGCAATGGAAGCGTCAGGCTGTCATCTCCGGACAGAACCGTCAGATCACTGTTATTCAGAATCTGCGATGCCTGATCCATGGAGCCGGTTGCTTCCTTCACCGCAACAATCGGAGCAAGTTCCGCCAACCGACAGATGGTGTCCGGCTCGATATTCTTCGCTGTTCTCCCGGGGATGTTGTAAAGAACGATCGGAAGGTCGACCGCATCAGCAACAGCCTTGAAATGAGCGAAGAAGCCATCCTGCATTGGTTTATTGTAGTACGGCCCCACCATGAGGGCGCCATCCGCCCCGGATTCCTTGGCATGCTTCGTCAGCCGAATCGCTTCGCTGGTTGAGTTCGACCCGGTCCCAGCCATCACCTTGATGCGTCCCGCTGCCTGTTCGCAGACAATGCGAACGACGCGATCATGCTCATCGTGGCTGAGCGTCGGGCTTTCTCCCGTTGTTCCGCAGGGGCAGACGCAATCGGTTCCCTGCTCGACATGCCAGTCGACCAGTTTTCTCAGTGCCGACTCATCCACTTCCCCATCTCGAAACGGGGTAATCAGGGCCACGGACAATCCGGCAAACTGTTCTCCCTTGCGGGCCATCATGAACTCCATTGCCGCGCTGGGCGGCGTTTCTGCAAATTGATTCAACCGAACTCAGCCTTCACCCCGAACATCCGGATCTTAGTTCATGATCATTCGATCTGACATCCGGACCGCAATATGAGGCGTTTGTCTTGAAAGTCCGTCGAATTTCCCCGGGATGATCGCTTCAGTGTGATTTTTCAGTCTGTTTTTCCGTGCTGATCCACGGCAGGTCGCTCGGGAAGTCCCAAGGTTCTGTCTCGCACAAGTCGATGCGCCACCTGACCCTGCGTTCTCCATCAGCATTGTCCGCAGCGCTGACTGCCCCAATCGCCAGACGGACATCCAGGCGCTCCCGTCGACAATGACGGTCCAGTCCCTCTGGGCTCGCCATTGCGTCGTTGGATGAACACGCACGCGACATCCCCGTGTGTCGACTTGGACCGGCACGGAAAGTTTGTATTTTAGCCAGATTTTCTGCGAATAAAACAGACTGCTGACACTTTCATGCTGAGGATTGTCGTCTGATCTTTTTGGGGAAATTTCGGAGCCACAAGATTTCCCGGCAACGAGTCTGGAAAATAACCAGCCACTTACGTTACGCTGGATCGCTGCGCCCGATTTCGGGCTCATCAGCATTGTCCGATCCGCCGGACTTCGCCACAGCGAAGACCCGGTTTCACCACGATTTCCGGAATTCACGTCACATCATTGATCAGGCAAAATGCATTCAATCCGATTGCATCCATTGTTCCGGAAGTTTGATTCAGATCCGCAGGGAGGCCAGGTGTGTCTCTGACACAACTGCTTGAAAGCAAATTTCGAGGGGATATCCGATTTCGGGGACAGGCGTATCTGCAAGCCGACCGTGTTTCGATCGCGCGGGTGACACCTGATGACCTGCACGCCATTGTGCGGGATGGGACAGAGTACCAGACCCATCTGAGCCGCCTGAATGGCGAGCTGCGCATGTTCTGCTCCTGTGTTGGAGAAGGTCAGTCACGCGACCCGGCCTGCAAACATCTCTGGGCAACACTGCTGGCAGTCGACGCAGGCTCTTATCTCACCGGAACGGCGCGACCGGGACAGGTTCCGCCGTTTGTTTCTGATACCCGATACGAACCTCTCGATCTCTCCTCATGGGATGAAGATGATTTTGAAGGGGGCGACGTCTTTCACCCCCCTGTCGTCAAACGGGACGTCCCTGCACGCGCTCCCCGGCAACAGCCACGAGACTGGGAAGTCAAGCTGCAGGAATTACGCAACCAGATGCCCGCAGCAAGTCGCCCGGGAGCGTCTGCCGAATCGCGAGAGCGGGAAATCTTCTACGAAGTGGATGTTGAGGAGAGTCGAAAGGCGCAGCAACTTGTCATTCAGACCTCCCAGCGTCAACGACGCAGCAATGGACAGTGGGGAAAACTCAAGCCACTGAAGATCCGCCCCGGACGGCTGGAAGATGTCGACCATGCTGACGATCGACGAATCCTTGCTTTTCTCGGAGGAGGAACTCCTGAGCGGACCGGCTGGATGGCCCAACAGGCCGAATTTCAGACATCCGTGTTCCGTTACCGCGTCCCCTACGAACTCTGCCTGCTGATTCTCCCGTTGATGGCGGAGTCAGGACGCCTTCGCTTTCTGGATGAATCAGAAAAGGACACCGACCAACTCAAATGGGACGCTGGCGAACCGTGGCAGCTTTGCCTCTCGCTGCAACAGCAGGAGGACCAGAGTTGGGCTCTGCAAGGACAGGTGCGTCGCAATGGCGAGCATCTTCCACTGGAAAAATGTGATCTGATCCTCCCCGGAGGCCTGATCATTTATCAGCACACGATTTCCCGACTCGAAGACTTCAACGCCTTCGACTGGGTCCCCATGCTGCTGGGCGAGCAGAAACTCACAGCGAAACCAAATGAAGAACAGGAACTGGTGGACTGGCTGCTGGATATGCCAAGCCTTCCACAGCTCGACCTGCCAGAATCCCTGCAGCTGGAAGAAGTTCGTCCCGAACCAATTCCGCGTCTGATCTTCCGTTCCCCCTCAAAACGGGGCTGGAAACACGAACGGATTCACGCCAACGTCGAGTTCGAGTACGACGGAACGCGTGTCCGGGGGTCGAATGTCCAATGGGCCGTGGTCCAGCGGGACCGCAACCGGTGCCTGCTCCGGGACCAGCAGAAAGAAGGCCAGCTGTGGGGCGTGCTGGATGATCTCGGATTCCGCCGTCTCGTGGATCATCGCCAGGTGGCCCATGATGTCGACATCGCTGCCAGCGAACTGGGACGAGCTGTTCGTGGACTGATCAAGGCGGGGTGGGAAGTCCATGCAGATGGCAAGGAAGTTCGCCAGCCTGCTGCGGTGAAGTTTCATGTCCGGTCCGGGATCGACTGGTTCGAACTCACTGCAGATGTGGACTTCGATGGGAAGAAAGCCAACTTCCCCGAGTTGCTTGCCGCGCTCACACGCGGGGACCAGACCATCCGTCTGGACGACGGGTCATTGGGAATTCTTCCCGAAGAGTGGTTGCAACAGTACGGCATCCTCGCGGGTCTGGGGACGACAGATGAAGCGGGTCTGAGATTTTCCGCAGCCCAGCTGGGGCTGATTGATGCCCTGCTCTCTGCGCAGGACCATGTGGAATACGACGAACGTTATTTGGAATTGAAGGCCAAGCTGACGTCGTTTGATGGCATCGAACAGCGAGCGGAGCCGAAGAATTTTCATGGACAATTGCGTCCATATCAGCGTGAAGGACTGGGCTGGCTCCATTTCCTTCAGGAATATGGCTTCGGGGGCTGTCTGGCAGACGACATGGGTCTGGGGAAGACGGTGCAGATGCTGGCCCTGTTCCAGGAGCGCCGTCAGTCACGGAGCCGACAACTCCCCTCGCTGGTGGTCGTGCCCAAATCACTGATGTTCAACTGGGTTCAGGAAATCCAGAAGTTTGCTCCGGAACTGACCTTCATGGAGTACACCGGGCCGGAGAGAAAACTGCTGGCTCCCAAGATCCCGACGACCGATCTGGTCCTGACCACCTATGGAACCCTCCGGCGCGACATTCTCGAATTGAAGGATCAGGAATTCGATTACGTCGTTCTGGACGAAGCCCAGACGATCAAGAATTCATCGTCTCAGGCAGCAAAGGCGTCGCGACTGCTGAAGGCGTCACATCGAGTCGCCCTCTCAGGAACTCCAATTGAAAACCATCTTGGAGACCTGTGGTCCATCTTCGAGTTCCTCAATCCGGGGATGCTGGGACGCAGCTCGATCTTCAAAACATTCGCCACAGAAGCCAACAACGAAAGTGCCCGCCGGACCATTGCTGCGGGAGTCCGCCCATTTGTCTTGCGACGCACCAAGGGGCAGGTCGCCCGGGAGCTTCCAGACAAGTTCGAAGAGACCATCTACTGCCAGATGGGAGAACGCCAGCGGACCTTGTATTCCGAAATGCGCGAATACTATCGGGACTCTCTGCTGGGAATGGTCAAGAAGCAGGGGATCGGAAAATCCCGCATGCATGTGCTTGAGGCTCTTCTCCGATTGCGTCAGGCGGCCTGTCACCCCGCCCTGCTGGACAAGGGAAGCGAAGACGATGCCTTTGCCAAGCTGGAGGTCCTGATCCCGCAACTCGAAGAACTGATTCAGGAGGGGCACAAGTCCCTTGTCTTCTCGCAGTTCACCAGCATGCTTTCAATCGTCAAGAAGCACCTCGACAGTCGCGGCATCCGTTATGCCTATCTGGACGGCCAGACTCGCAAACGGAAGCAGGTGGTCGAACAGTTCCAGAACGATCCGGAGACATCGGTCTTCCTGATTTCATTGAAGGCCGGGGGTCTCGGTTTGAACCTGACCGAGGCAGAATACGTCTTTCTTCTGGACCCGTGGTGGAACCCTGCTGTCGAAGCTCAGGCGATCGACCGGGCTCACCGGGTGGGACAGACCAAACAGGTCTTTGCCTACCGCATCATTTGCCGGGATACGGTCGAAGAGAAGATCCTCGAGCTTCAGAAGAAGAAGCGGGAACTGGCGGATGCAATTCTGGAATCGGAAGGAACACCGCTGGCCGAACTGACTGCAGACGACCTGGAGTTGTTGCTGTCGTAGTTTTGTCGGATGGCCATCATGCACGACATTCTCAAGTTCAGCGATCGAATCAGCTGTCTCCCTGTCGTACATGGAAGTGGCGACTTTGCCGTCGAAGTCCGACGGATCATGTTGTCCGAAACATTCGACTGCGTAGCTGTCCCGTTACCGGAGTCTTTTCGAGGTTCCGTCGAAGAAGGGATCAGTCACCTTCCGGGAATCACGATCGCCATTCAGCCCGAAACCGGTCTGTATGGCGAAGAATCATGGGATGATGACCATGAGGAGCACAAGAAGGTCCCGGCGACCAGCAGCTACGTTCCGATCGACCCTTGCCAACCGGTGATTGCCGCTCTGCGACTGGCGATTCAGGAACGGATTCCCCGGGCCTACATCGATCTGGAAGTCGAAGACTTCGAGCCGCACAGCGATATCCTTCCCGACCCCTATGCGATCAAACGGGTCCCCCCGGAGAAGTTTGCTGCTGCGGTCATGATTCAGTCCCCGCGACCAGCAACGGAGCAGCTAAACGCTCGCATCCAGTACATGGCCCGCCGGTTGAGAAAACTGGAACAGACCCATCAGTCGATCCTGTTTGTCTGCTCCGTCTCCCAATGGCACTGGATTCGCGATGCATATCGAACCCCGGCGGATATCGACATCATCGAACCGGATGTTTACGAACCGGAACTCTTCAGCGTCGAGCCATCAACACTGTTATTCCTCCTTGGGGAACTCCCCTTCATCACCGGGCTTTATGAGCAGTCCCGGTTCAATCTCGACAGCGATGAGAATCTCTCGGTGGACGGCGTCAAAGAGTTGCTCCTGACCGCCCGGGAAAAATACCAGACCGAGCTGAAGGGACGGGGGCGAAAAATCACCCCTCACCTGTTGTCGACGTACCTGCGATACGTTCGAAACCTGTGTCTGATCGAACGGCGCATGACGCCGGACCTCTACACACTCATTATTGCCGCCAAGCAACTGGCAGGAGACCTCTTCGCCATTTCACTGGCAGAAACCGCCCGGGAATACCCCTTTCAGGAGACACTTCCGTACGGCAGCTTTCAAATGTCTGTCGACAAAGGACAATTCCCCGATGGACGGGTTTCGCTGATGAAAAACCGGTTGGCAGGCCCCCCCGTCACCTGGAGGACCTGCCCACTGAATCCGAAGCCAACCAGATTCGACCAGCAAAAGTGGTCCATGACATGGAATTCCTATGGACAGTGCAGCTGGCCGCCTGAAGATATCGCCATTGAGCGTTTCCGCACACATGTCAAAGATCGAGCCTTAGGCATTATGGGGAATGATCTCGCCCGAATCGAGAAATTCACCACCAGCCTCAAGGACGGTCTGGACATCCGCGAAACACTCCGGAACTGGCACACAGGAGACCTGTACGTCAAAGAACAGCCTCCAAGCCGAGGAAATCTCGACTGTGTCCTGATGCTGTTCGATTCACCTGCTGATCCACGCGAGTACACCTGGCGAGTCACCTGGCACGCAGAACATCACGACGAATCCACGCTGGCATTCTTCGCGACGCAGATCGGCGACGGTCTTGTCGGCCCCGGCATCGCTGCGGCAACCTATGGGGGAGCGCTCTTCCTGTTTCCCCCTCGCCCGATTATTGATGTCTGGTCGGACCCTCGACTTCACTTTACCGACACGCTGGAAGAACGCCTGCTCGCAGCCGCCTGCCTCCATTCTCAAGAGCGGCATATCGCGATCCTCTCAGGACCGCCCCCCGGCGCCGGCTGGCGAAGACTGGCCAAACGGTACGGAAAGAAACTCGTTCATGTCCCGCTTGCCCATTTCAGTCAGGAAACCATCCAGAAGCTCCGGATCTTCCATGTGCTGAACGGAAAGCATGTCCGCAGCTACGCAGAACACTTTATTCGCAAGGGATAACGGAGCGGCACGACAGGGCGAAAGGACGTAAGCTGGAATTTCACAAATTCACACTCGCACAAACAGCAGCCTCGACGACACAATACAGACATCCGACTTCCGCCTTCGGAGAATCCACCATGCCCGGCGCAAAGAATGTTCTTGGGAAGCCACTTCAACCTTGTTCGTTTGATCCCATGACGGGATGGTTTCGAAATGGATGTTGCGAAACCGGACCAGGGGACTATGGAATGCATATCGTCTGCGTCCAGGTGACCAACGAATTTCTTGCATTCTCAAAGAGCGTTGGCAACGACCTGTCCACCCCTGTGCCGGAATTTGACTTTCCCGGGCTCAAGCATGGAGACCGCTGGTGCCTGTGTGCCAGCCGCTGGAAAGAAGCCTATGACGCAGGAGTTGCCCCCGGAGTGATCCTCGCTGCCACACACATGTCTGCCATTGAATTCGCGACGCTGGAAGAACTCAAGGAACATGCACTGGACGCAAATGAGGTTGAAGAATAACCCGTTCTTGCACCACCACATTCCCTCCAGTGAGGTGAGATCCGAATCGGGACCTGATCACTGGTCACAAATTCAGGCATCAAATTCAGGCTTCAGTGGCCTGCGGCTTCGAACGTTCTGCACAAGGTCTCTTCGCACCAGAGACAAGGGCCTTAACTACGACCAGGTCTCCAGAAACGACCTGTGAGCGACATTCAGATAACGGCCGGGAGCATAGCGCTCCGGCGAATCAGCAAGAATCCGCAACCAGACCCGATGTCCCTCATAATATCCTTCGACGGAAATATGGTTGCAAAGTTCGTCCTGTTCGTCGATTGGTTGTGGCTGCCAGCCTGCCGACTCAACGACGTCGAACAGCTGTAACACGTCCATCAGGTCCAGAACAAACAGGCCCGGATAGCGTTCCCCGTCGTAGGGTCCCCCAACAACTTCGGTTTGCGAAACGAAGATCGACACCTCCCATGTCCCGCCATGATATGCGAAATGGCAGCCCACCGGTGGCATCTTCTCCAACGGCTGAAGGCAGACAGCAACCTGATCGGCAAATTCACTCAACCATTGAGGAAGGTCAGACATGGCAAAGTGGATTTCTGGAACTGAAACAGCGAGGGATGGTCAATTTCCGCAGGGAACCGGCTTCGGGCGCCATTTTTGTTTCATGGGGACGCCGACAGAACTGACAGATTGAAATCCACCGGTTCACATCTCTCCGATGCTTCTGCCCCCCATGCTCATCTGGATTCAGTCCAGACACTCTGCGCCGCACCATAGGCTATTGCAGATCCAGTGCCAGCACCTTGCAATTAAGTCATTCAGCCAGAAGTGCCAAAGACCATTACGAAAATCTCTGGATAATTGCGGACTTTCACTTCATTTCGGTGAGAATTGAGAAATATCGAGCCTGAAAACGGTGACTCCCGGCCCAAATACCGTTTCAAACTCTTATCAACCTGTTCACCTCAGCTGTGAATGATGCAAAACGGCAACACACATCAGCAATGACCGATTCGGCAGCAGGGATCACTTTTACGAGGTCGTCTCCGGACTCGAATTCTCGGTTTCATCGTCCAGAGAAAGAGGCTCGCCAACTCCTTCCGTCAAAATAACCGGCCCTTCCGCCGTAACAGCAACGGTGTGCTCAAAGTGGACGCTTCGCTCGCCATCGATCGTGACGGCCGTCCAATGATCCTTGAGGATGCGAATCCCAGGCTTCCCGGCATTGATCATGGGCTCAATCGCTAGTACGAGCCCATTCTGAATCAGAAAGTCATCCGTACTCTTGTTACGGATGAGATGATTGGCAACCTGCGGCGGCTCATGCATTTCCCGACCAATGCCATGCCCGACAAACTGGTCGACCGCAGAAAATCCCCCTCCCTGAATTACCTTGGCCATATCCCGCGTCACTTCGGCCCAGCGTTTCCGTCTTTTCAGACCAAGGATCGCCACCCTGAGGGTCTCTCGCCCAACATCCAGCAACCTCTGGCTCTTCTCATCAACCTGCCCCACAGGATATGTCCACGCAGAATCGCCACACCATCCGTTGTACTTGCATCCGGTATCGACGCTGACGATATCCCCTTCAACAAGTTCACGTGGACCGGGGATTCCGTGCACCACCTGTTCGTTGATACTGATGCACGTCACCGCCGGGAATGGCACTTTCCCGGGGTACCCCTTGAATAGCGGAATGGCCGAATGCTTTTGAAACAGTCGCTCAATTGCAGTGTCGATCGCTTCAGTCGTCACCCCCGGAGCAATCATCGAGGCCGCGATCTGGTGTGCTTCGGCCACCAGCTTCCCGGCATCCCTCATTAGACCAATCTCTCGCTTGCTTTTGAGCGTAATCATTCGTGACTCGATTCCACATCGCCAGTGTTTCACCGGCATAAAACTGTTCTCAGGAGAACATGACGCGTTCTCCATCCGCCAACAAAACAGCCCGGCACACGGGCCGGGCTGAATCAATTCTACGTCGACAAGTTGAAGAGCCCCAAGAATCGGGGCCGGTTGATCAACTTTCTTCCGACTCCAGCATCCCCGGCTTATTCCGCATCACCAAGTGGCTGTCGATCTTTTGAACCAGGTCGATCGCCACAGAAACGACGATCAGAAGTCCGGTTCCTCCATAGAAACTCGCGACCATTGGAGAGATATCCATCCCTGCGGCCACAATCGTCGGAATGATCGCAATCAGTGCCAGGAATCCGGCCCCAACATAGGTAATCCGAACCATCACCTGATCAAGATACCGCTCGGTATGTGACCCCGGACGATACCCGGGAACAAAGCTTCCATAGTCCTTCAGATTCTCGGCCATGTCCTTCGGATTGAAGGTGATACTGGTCCAGAAGTAGCAGAAGAAGTAGATCAGGGCGATGTACAGCAGATTGTAAATCAATCCGCGTCCCCCTCCACCAAATGCACTTTCGAGCGTCACGAATACGACATTCTCTGGAAATGCCTGACGCAGCCAAGTGAAGATGAACATCGGAAACATCAGCAAGCTGGACGCGAAAATGATCGGCATCACCCCGGCCTGATTCAGACGAAGAGGGAGATACTGCGTCTGTCCCCCGAGAACACGGCGACCACGCACGTGCTTCGCAGACTGGATCTGAATGCGTCGTTGCGCCTGCGTAATGGCAACAACGCCGAGAATGACCGCGATGAACAGCACAGCCAACGGTAACAGCTTGTCGATCCCGGCTGAGGTCCCCAGTGCGATCCCGTCTTTGAAGGCCGGTCGCAACAGCTCCAGTCCCGCTGCCGGCATCTGTGCCATGATCCCTGCCATAATCAACAGGGAAATCCCATTCCCGACTCCATATTCATCAATCTGCTCACCAATCCACATCAACAGCAACGTTCCCGCTGTCATGGTGATGGTCGCGACGAAATAACAGAACCAGGCAGTCCACCCGATATTGTATTCCTCAAGAATCAGGTTGCCCCCGAGTCGTCCACTCCCGAGCATCTTGATCCAGAAAAAGCTCTGCAGCAGACAGATCACCACAGTCGCATAGCGCGTGTATTCATTGATCTTGCGTCGTCCAGCTTCACCCTCTTTTTGAAGCGCCTCCAGAGGAGGATATACCTGCCCCATCAGCTGGAAGATAATGGAAGCCGAAATATAGGGCATAATCCCTAAACCGAAGATCGTTGCATTCCCCAGCTGCGAAGCGGACAAAAGTGCAACCGCCTGCATCACCTGCCCGAAACCGGACTGTTGCTGCAGCTTCCGGAATGTTTCCAGATATTGAGCCTGATCAATAAACGGCAGCGGAAGCGAAAATCCGAGGCGGTAAACAGCCAGCAACACCAGTGTAATCAGAATCTTCTGGCGAAGCTCAGGAATGGAAAAAATCGTTCTGAGCCGAGACAGCATCGAACATCCTTAATCGTACGCCGCAGAGTAAAGTCCTGACGACTCGATGGATCGGCACTCAAGCAGAATCCGGTCGTCTTAGTCGATTCCGGGCACAGACAGGGTCCTGCGCCCGCAACATCATGCCAACAAATAAAGGATGACCCTGTGTTCCCGCAAGCCCATCCTGCCCGGATGGGATATTTTTACATCACTACGACTGACCACAGCAGAGCAAATCCAGCGTCTCGAGATCAAACTACGAGCTTCCACCAATCTCCGCCAGATCAGGTCTCAGTGAGAAACAATCCCCATGACCTGCTGCAAGTAACACAATGGCCCACCCTGTCAACACAGCAGGCCGCCCATCTCTGAGCGGCCGGATTGCTGCAATCTTCGTTCACTGACTCGATCAATAACTGCCTTACTGAAGAACCTCGACACTGCCTCCAGCGGCCTGGATCTTCTCAGCAGCCGATTTCGAAAATCGCTGAGCCTTGACGGTCAGCTTCTTTGTCAGCTCGCCATCACCAAGGATCTTGATCAGGTCGTGCCGCCCCTTTGCCAAGCCGCGCTCACCCAGAGTCTCAGGAGAAACAACATCGCCATTGGCGAAGTGCTCCTCGAGCACCGACAGGTTGATCGCAAGCACTTTGTCGGCAAAGGCAGCGTTGTTGAATCCTCGCTTGGCCACAACGCGGAACAGCGGCATCTGGCCACCAGCAAAGCCCATTCGGGACGAGTATCCGCGACGGCTTCCCGCACCTTTATGTCCACGGCCAGCGGTCTTGCCGTGGCCAGATCCAACACCGCGTCCGATGCGCTTGCGCTTCTTCCGCTTCTGTATTCCGCGATGGACGTCGTCGATGATCATGACAGGATCGTTTTACTGTTAAGGTCTCTATGCAATACTCGAACCCAGCCTCAGTCGAGTCCGATGAAATCAAACTTCAACGCCACGAAGGCGGGCAATATCTTCACGGCTTCGCAGACGGCTCAAAGCATCAAACGTCGCTTTGACCAGATTCACCGGATTTGACGAGCCACGGCTCTTTGTCAAAATGTCACGAATCCCGGCAAGCTCCACAACCGAACGAACCGTTGCCCCAGCAATAATTCCAGTTCCTGGAGCAGCAGGGATCAATGTCACCCGTGAAGCACCAAAGCGACCATCGACCTGATGTGGAATGGTTGTGTGCTGACGGCAAATTGATCGAAGCTGACGATTTGCCTGCTTCGTTGCCTTCTCGACGGCATTCGGGACCTCAGCACCCTTTGCGTAGCCGTAACCGACTCGTCCGTTTTCATCGCCCACTACAACAAGTGCAGCAAAACTGAAACGACGTCCCCCTTTGACCACGCAAGCACAGCGTCGAATCTGCACGACGCGTTCCGGGTTCTTGGAGCCTTGTCCTCCACCCCCTTGTGCATTTTGTCCACCCAGTGCGATCTCTGCCACTTCGGCCACTCCTCAAACGGGCTCTTTTACTCGTGCGAAAGCTTGTTCAGCGACAACCCGTCGCTTGTCAACGTCTCGACGAGACCGCTTCGTGTTCCCGTCTCTGTATACCATCAAATCCACAACGAGTCATGCTGCCGCTATATCAGCATGATCCCGGCTGTCTAGAAACTCAATCCTGCTTCCCGAGCAGCCTCAGCAAGGGCAGCAATCCGACCGTGGTATGTCCGATCCCCACGATCGAAAGCAACTTCCTTGATTCCGGCAGCGAGGGCACGCTCCGCAATCACTCGCCCAATCGTACGGGCCGCCTCAACATTTCCATGAGGCTTGCCCGGTCCACCTAGGCTCTTCTCCAAGGTACTCGCAGAAACCAGTGTGCGCCCCGCTTCATCATCAATGATCTGAGCGGAGATATTGCGATTGCTGCGATAAACGCTCAAACGGAGACGCCCGCTGGCTCGAACGCGATTACGAACGCGGTTCCGTCGGCGCCATCGCTGCTTCGCAATTCGTTCCTGAAGTTTCATGACTTGTTCGCCTGTCTCAAATCCGCACTAACAACTCGATGTTTCAACCGATCAGCAATTCAACACCCGGAATTGCCCGAATCCGCCCCTCAACACGCCAACTTAGCTGCCGAACGCCTTCCCGGCCTTACGACGGACATTTTCACCGACGTATCGAATTCCCTTGCCTTTGAACGGTTCCGGCGGACGGACCCGACGAATATTCGCTGCAAACTGACCAACCGCGTGCTTATCTGGCCCTTTGATCACGATCTGCGTTGGAGCCGGCAACTCACAAATCACCCCGGCAGGGATCGGCAGCTTGATAATGTTAGCAAAACCGACCTGTAATGCGATCACATTCCCCTGCAAGCTAGCCTGATAACCCACGCCCTGAATCTCCAGACGCTTTTCATAGTGCGTCTGAACACCCTGGACCATGTTTGCGATCAGAGCTCGAGTCAGACCGTGAAGTGCTCGATTCTGGCGCTGATCATCCGGTCGCTTCACCACAATGACACGAGCATCGCTATCCCAGCTCACATCGATATTCGGGTGCCAAGCACGGGAAAGCTCGCCGTTTTTTCCTTTGACCTTGATGACCCCATCACTGATAGAGACGTCCACTCCCGCAGCGACAGGGATCGGCTTATTACCAATTCTCGACATGTTTCCAATTGCCTCAATGACTTCGGGAGTCCGCCAAGCAAAAGATACTCAAATCACTGGTGCCGAAGCATCCGTCAGTGACGATTCTTACCAGACCTCGCAAATGATTTCGCCACCCAGATTCCGGGCCTTGGCTTCCCGGCTGCTCAAAAATCCCTGATTGGTTGACAGCACGCAGATTCCCATCCCCTGCAGAACCTCTGGAAGACGACGCGCTTCGCAGTAAATGCGACGTCCCGGCTTGCTGACGCGAGAAATCTTCTGGATGACCCGCTCGCCAGTCGGACTGTACTTCAGATTGACTCGCAATGTCTTCGCAGGAGAGGACTCCAGAACTTCGTAATCCCAGATATATCCCTCTCGCTGCAGAACGTCGGCGATTCCCGCCTTCACCCGTGAATGTGGGATATCAACATGCGCCCGCTCGATCATCAGCGCATTGCGGATGCGGGTCAGCATATCGGCGATCGGATCTGTCATCATGATTATGAGTCCTCAGTCTGCCAGCCGCTGTTCCCATCTGGAACCTGAAACGACTGGAAACCTGCTATTTTATTCCTCAATGAGATTACCAGCTGGCCTTCTTTGCTCCGGGAACAAGACCGTTCAGGCACAGGTTCCGAAAACAGATACGACAGACCTTGAATTTACGATAGACAGCACGTGGACGACCGCACAGCAGGCAACGGCGTACCAGACGACTGCTAAACTTTGGCTCACGATTGGACTGGGCGATCTTCGACTTGCTTGCCATGTCAATTCCCGGTTGAGCACTCCATCAAAATGCTCGGCTGCAGACTGTTGTAATTCTTCTGAATGACTTCGAAATTATTTTTCCCAAACCTCGCCGTTGACGTGTGCGAGCTGAGCCAGCCACGCACCGTCTCATGGACTCAGTTCCGCCCTTTGCTCTCGCGGAACGGCATTCCAAACGCCCGCAACAGCAAACGTCCCTCGTCATCGTTTCGAGCAGTCGTCACGATGGCGATGTTCATCCCCTGGATGTTTTTCAACTTATCCGCATTGATCTCGGGGAACACAACCTGTTCACTCAACCCCAGGCTGTAGTTGCCGCGCCCATCAAACGCGTTTGGATTCACACCGCGGAAGTCCCGAACCCGTGGAAGGACAAGGGTAATGAGACGATCGAGGAATTCGTACATGTGCTTCTTACGCAATGTGACGCATCCACCGATCCGCATCCCCTGACGAAGCTTGAAGTTCGCCACAGACTTTCGTGCAACACGAACGGTCGGCTTCTGGCCAGTAATCTGGGCCAGATTCTCGAGCGCCTCATCCAGAATCTTCTGATCCTGAATCGCCTTCCCTACCCCCATGCTGACAACGATCTTCTCGATCTGCGGCAACGAGTGTGGGTTTGACCGACCGAGCTCCTTTGCGAGCTTCGGAACGATCTCATTGCGATACTTTTCGATCAACCGGGCCATGTCTTTAACTCAATCTGTTTCCACTCAAGCCGTCAGATGCCTACTGACCTACAACTTCCTGACTCGCGAATACCTTGCACGAAGCCGACGTTATTTGCCGGCACCCTGTGCATGTCGTGGACGAGGCGGACTGACCTTGCTGATCGTCTTATCGCACTTGCGACAGAAACGCTCTTTTGAGCCATCGGGCAGATACCGCAATCCAATCTTCACGCCCGAATTGCATGTGCTGCAATAGAACATCACGTTCGAGCTGCTGATCGGCTTCTCCATCCGAAGACGTCCCCCCTGAGGACTCTTCGGATGCCCCCGCTTCACATGTTTGTAAACGAGGTTCACACCATCCACGAGAACCTTGGCACCGCCGTCCAGAACGGCCTGCACCAGGCGAGGTGTATCCCCTTTGTCGTCGCCGCTGATGACAACGACCATATCTCCACGTTTGATCTTCATAATCACACCACCTCGGCAGCGAGGCTGAGAATCTTCATAAACCGACGATCACGCAATTCTCGAGCGACCGCCCCGAAAATACGAGTACCACGAGGATTGCCTTCGTTATCAATGAGAACAACGGCGTTGCTATCGAAACGAACGTAGCTGCCGTCTTCGCGTCGCGTCCCCTTTCGGCAACGGACAATCACCCCGCGAACAACCCGACCGGCCTTGAACTGATCCGGAGCCCCGGCGATGGACTTCTGAATACTGACAACAATGACATCGCCCAAACCGGCTGTCCGACGCTTTGTGCCTCCCAGGACACGGATGCAGCGAACCGACTTTGCGCCGGTATTATCCGCGACATCCAAAATGGTCTGCATCTGAATCATGACAACATTGTCCTCGTTGATCTCGCTCGACGTCGACGACAGCACCCCGGCAGTCTGACGTTACCATCCTCTTAAACCGAAACTCGCCTCAAAGCTCTTGCCGAGCCTAGCCAGGCTCAACAAATCGAATCACTCCAGCTCTGTCGCGGCAGTTTCAGCGGCACCGGCCTTCGCTGCGGCGATCTCCTCCCGCGTCAACTGGCTTTCAACATCACCAGCTGCTGCGACGATTCGAACGAGTTCCCAGCGTTTCGTGGCAGACCGTGGACGAGACTCGACGATCTCAACGGAATCGCCGACCTTCGATTCGTTGTTTTCGTCGTGGACATAGCAGATCGTCCGGCCACGGACAATCTTCTTGTATTTCGAGTGCTGATAAACGCGACTCACGTCCACGCGACGTGTCTTGTCATTGCGGTCACTGACCACGGTTCCAATTAACGTTCGTCGCATCTCGTCGTTACCTGAAATTCTGTACGGGTAGTTATTCTTTTGTAACTTCGACTTCGGTCAGCCGTTCGCCGGCCGTCCAAACAGGGAAGTCGCGTATCATGACGACTTCCCTGTGTTTTTCCAACCAACTCACTTCTGATTTGCACGCTCGTGTGCAATTGTCTTCATTCGCGCGATGGCACGACGCAGCTTTTTCAGATTGCTGGGAGCATCCAGCTTCTCCGTCGACGCCTGCATCCGCAGCCGAAAGAGCTCCTGCTGAGTTTCCTTCAGCTCGATCTGCAGCTTTTCATCGCTCATCTCGCGCAGTTCTTTGGCTTTTGACATCTTTCCAACCACTTCCTGACGTCCAACAACCGACTATTCACTCTGCATGACCGCGACACATTCGTCGTCGGATTTCATCACACGCACGAGACAATTGCCGCTACAAAAACCTAGGTACCGGGAACACGCTCAACCAGACGAACCTTCACCGGAAGCTTGTGAGCAACACGGTTGAAGCAATCGCGTGCGGCATCCTTGTTGACCCCGGCAATCTCAAACAACACCGTCCCGGGCTTAACGACAGCGACCCAGTGATCCGGGTCACCTTTCCCTTTACCCATTCGAGTTTCCAGCGGACGAGCCGTCACAGGCTTATCCGGAAAAATGCGAATGTAAAGCTTACCGCCAGAGGCACGGATGTACTGAGTTGCCGCAATACGGCATGCTTCAATTGTGGTCGCCTTGACGTGGCCTGGCTGAGTGGACTGAAGACCAAATTCACCGAAGACCACAGTGTTGCCGCGGGTAGCGTTACCTCTTATGCGACCTCTTTGGTTTTTTCGATGCTTGACCCGTTTCGGCATAAGAGCCATCGGTATTCTCCTCGTCCAGATAATCGCCTAAGTCAACCCACACTTTCACACCGATGACGCCCTGGGCTGTCTGGGCGATCGCAAATCCGTAATCAACACGACGCTGAAGCGTGGAGAGCGGAATTGAACCGCGACTCGCCTTCTCGCAGCGTGACATTTCTGCACCGCCCAACCGGCCAGACAGCTGAACCTTCACTCCCTCGACCCCGGCCTCCATCACCTGATCCAAGGTTCGCTTGATCGCGCGGCGGAAACTTCCCCGCTTGACCAGCTGCTGGGCGATATCTTCTGCAATCAACTGTGCCCGCTTGAACGGGTTGTTGATCTCGATGATCTTGACATCCATACGACGGCCAAACTCGTCTTCCAGACGTGCTTTCAGCCGGTCAATTTCCTGCCCCTTACGCCCGATGATGATTCCCGGACGAGCAGAGTGCATATACACGACCACCTGGTCGCGGGTCCGCTCGATCTCGACCTTGTCGATAGCGGCGGATTTGTATTCTGTGTTGATGAACTTGCGAATCTTCTGGTCTTCGACCAGCAAGTCACCGAATTCCTTCTTGCTGGCATACCAACGGCTGCGCCAGTCCTCAGTGACTCCGATGCGGAAGCCCAATGGATGTGTCTTTTGTCCCATGTTACTCTGCTCTCATTCCGGATTCTGAATGGTTACACCAACTCCGGAGCATCGATCGCCACGTGGATGTGGGAAAACCGACGACGGATAATAAATGACTGGCCTCGCGACTGAGGACTGAGACGCTTGAACATTGGCCCACCGTCCACCTGACAATCAACGATCGGCAGGTTATCGACGTTGCGGGCACCGCGATCTTCCGCGTTCGCAGCTGCACTCCGGAGAACCTTCTCCAGAAAACGAGCTCCCCGATTCGGAACATACTTCAAGGCGTTGAGCCCCTCCTGCACCGTCATTCCGCGAATCATGTCCGCGAACGGGCGGACCTTCGTCGCTCCAATCCGGGCGAATCGGTGTGTGGCTCTCACTACTGCCATGATCAACCTCAATAGCAATTCAACACTGCCGGCATCAGTTTCACCGGCATGACAACGTCCCTGAACGACTACTTATTGCCCTTGGCCCCGTGGCCGCGGAACGTACGTGTAGGTGCAAACTCACCCAGCTTGTGTCCCACCATATCCTCGGTCACGTACACCTGGACATGCGCTCGACCGTTATGAACCAGGAACGTATGACCGATGAACTCAGGCGAAATCGTGGACCGACGCGCCCATGTCTTGATCTGCTGCTTTGCACCGGATGAATCGAGCCGGGCAATCTTCTTCAGCAACTTCTCGTCGACATACGGGCCTTTTTTCAGCGACCGACCCATGACTGACCTTCCTCACAAACCAATATGAAATCCGGAACCTGATCTCGATGTCCGGTGTCCCTCTTCACGACACCGTCCGCTGACTCTTGGGAGGTCGACCACCTGCCGACCGATCCCTTCTTCTGTTAGACCTTCTTCAAACCGTTGCGACGCGACCGACGACGGCGAATGATTGCCCTCGATGAGGTCTTCCGGCGCTTACGGGTGTTTCCACCTTTGGCCAGACGGCCAGTCGGGCTACAGGGATGACGCCCCCCGGCAGTTCGCCCTTCTCCCCCTCCCATCGGGTGGGCAACCGGGTTCATCGCCGTTCCGCGAACGTGAGGACGAATCCCCTTCCAGCGGTTTCGCCCTGCCTTACCAATGTTGATCTTGATATGATCGGCATTTCCAACGACACCGATCGTCGCACGACACTGTGCCGGAAGGCGACGAACTTCGCCAGAAGGCAGAGTGATCTGTGCCCAGCCCTTCTCGGTGGCATTCATGACGGCAGCTCCGCCGGCGCTTCGCACCAGCTGTCCACCCCCACCCGGCTGCATCTCGATATTATGAATGCTGGTCCCGGGAGGGATGTTCGCCAGCGGCAAACAGTTCCCCAGCTTGGGCTCTGCATCCGGGCCGTTCATCACAACGTCGCCGGCCTTCAATCCTTCCGCCGCCAAAATGTAACATTTGGCGAGTTTGTTCGTCGTTGGACACTGATACTCGCACAGCGCGATCCGGGAAGATCGGTTGGGATCGTATTCAATGTGAGTCACCTTGAATTCGACACCATCGATCCGGCGATAGAAATCGATCAGCCGGTACATCTTGCGATATCCGCCGCCACGATGACGAGCAGTGATCTTGCCATGGTGGTTACGGCCGCCGTGCTTTTTCAGACGGATCGTCAGGCTCTTTTCCGGTCGCTTCTTGCGGTCTGTAATCTCCGCAAAATCGCTCACCGACGCCCCACGGCGTCCTGGTGTGACCGGTTTGTAAAATCGAATCCCCATCGATTCATCCCGAATGTTTCAAACTGACTTCAACTTGACGGATCGCCACAATTCGCCGCGATCCCCTCTGACCGCCTAGAAGAAGGAAATACGATCCTCTTCATGAAGCTGAACAATTGCCTTCTTCCAGTCAGCCGTGCGAGTCATCACATATCGGCTGCGGCGAGGCTTACCGCGTCGGGTCTGAGTCCGCACTGCGACAACACGAACATTCCACAGCGACTGGACAGCGTTCTTCACGTCTGTCTTTGTTGCCTGAGGATGAACTTCGAACGCATATGCGTTCAGTCGCTCAGACTGATGAACCCCTTTTTCGGTCACCAGCGGGCGAATGATAACCTGATGCGGTTCCAGCTGAATTCCGGACCGAACCGATGCTTCGCCTGCGGCTTCTGTCTTTGCTTGCGGTGCCACTAGTCTTCTCCTGGTGCTTTGATGACTGACTTCCAACTCACTTCTTGCGATGAGTTTTCAATCAGTTCGCTGCCACCGCCTCATTCTGTTTCTGACGAGCCCGATCAATCGCCTCACGGGTAATGATCAGACGCTTCTGGTGCAACAGTTGATATGCGTTGAGTTCGCCAACTGGTGAAATCCACAGATTTCCAATGTTTCGACCGGAACGCCAAACGGTCTGATCGTGATCCGGAATGACCAGCAGGCAAGACTCGTTCGCAACGCCAAACGCCTTCAACATTGAGGCGATGGTCTTTGTCTTGATCTCTGAAACCTTGAACGAATCGACCACCGTCGCTTCGTTATCCTGAAACTTGCTCAACAGCGCCATTCGGGTTGCGAGCCGAACCGCCTTTCGCGGAAGGCGATAGCTCCAATCCTTAGGTCGCTTTGCAAACGTGTGTCCGCCCCCTCGTCGGATCGGAGACCGCTTCGTACCCATACGGGCATTTCCTGTCCCCTTCTGACGAAACAGCTTCTTGGTGCTTCCGGCCACTTCACCGCGGGTCTTGGTCCGCACCGATCCCTGACGAGCGTTGTTTTCGTACATCACAACAACGTCGTGCAGCAGCTGCTTGCTAATCCGGTCCGCCAGATCCGAAGCGTCAAACTCATACGAGCCAACACTCGTTCCGTCCATTCCCAGGACAGGCGCGGAAACCTTCGTGACTTCTGACATTTCTAAGCCTCTTGACCGACTTTGGCTGGCCCGGTACCGGCGGTGCATCCCGCAGGTGAACTCACGGCTTCCAGCTGATCTCCGATTTCACAGAACGTTACTTGGCGACCCGGATCATCACGTAACCGCCATTCGGTCCCGGCACGGAGCCGTTCACCAGCAGCATGTTGTTTTCTGCGTCAACTTTAACGACAGACAGGTTTCGGACAGTGGCACGTTCGTTCCCATAGTGCCCTGCCATCCGCTTCCCTTTTTTGATCATCCCTGAGGTACCGCGGTTCATCGAGTACGATCCGATACCCCCAACCCGCCGGTGAACTTTCTTCGTACCGTGGGCATTTCCCTGGCCGGCAAAATTATGCCGCTTCATCGCACCAGCGAATCCTCGTCCCTTGGTCGTCCCAATCACATCAACGGCCTTCACGCCATCAAAAATGCTTGCAGTCAGGACGTGACCAACTTCGACATTCACAGATTCGCCATCAACGCGAAATTCCCGAATGTACTTCTTTGGCTCACAATTGGCCTTTGGCCGACTTTCCACACCGGCATCTGCCAAACGCTTCTGCCGCTTGCTCTTCAACTGCGCCACATGACCACGCTCAGCACGAGTCGCACGGCTTCGAATCCGCTGATCTTCAGGACGCTTCTTGTCCTTTTCACTGAGCTTGTCATCAAACCCGAGCTGAACCGCCTCGTACCCGTCGCGATCCAGAGTCTTAACCTGGAGCACAGCACACGGTCCAGCCTCAATGACAGTCACCGGAAGCATTGTTCCATCTTCCGTGTAGACCTGCGTCATTCCAACTTTTCGTCCGAGAAGCCCGACGGGCATGGCTCGACCCCTCAACTATCTAATGCAACGTCAACCTGAAGCCTCAACGGCCTCCAGACGAATCCTCACCCTAGCACACAGCGGAACACCACCAGGCGCCACAACAACCAAGCCACCGGAACCTTACCAAAGGCAATCCCAGCGGTTACGTCGACGCCTTGATCTTGATGTCCACCCCGGCTGGCAACGAGAGCTTATTCAGAGCATCAATCGTTTTACCAGTCGGCTGCACAATATCAATCACGCGCTTGTGAGTCCGGATCTCGAACTGTTCACGAGACTTCTTGTCAATGTGCGGACTTCGCAGCACGGTGTAACGCTCAATGCGCGTCGGCAAAGGGATGGGCCCATGAACAATCGCACCCGTCCGCTTTGCGGTATCGACAATATCGGTTGCCGACTGATCCAGGATGGTGTGATCAAACGCTTCCATCCGAATCCGAATTCGCTCGTTCGCAGCCACGACTTAACTTCCTTTTACCGAACATCTTGCGCCACATCTGTGGCAACACCGGAAGCCTTGCCCCGGTGCGGGAAACGAAGCATGTTAATTGCGACCTTTCAGTCTGTCAACGAACTGGTGTCACTGATTTTCAGGAGATTTTTTGCAGCGGGCGAGATTTCTCAAAAGTTCCGAGCCGGACTGAACCTGCGAATGCTGACCGATCGGGTTCGATTCCTCTTCAGGGTGGACAGTGGGCCAGAAGAGGAGAACAGATTCACCCCGTGAGTGGCGGCTTTCCTCATCGATTGCTTCGATGTTTTTCCCGGATCGCGAATTGCAATTACGTTTGCCGTTCGCCATAATTTTCGTCTGCATTTTCATTCGCACGCCGGAAGGCGAGAGTTTTTGACACTCTTCCAGGCCCAGGTGCGAAGGGCAATTGTCGGCAGCGACGGACTTTTCCGTCCAGTGAAGCCGGACATGCTGAGCACGCCTTCCAGAACTCAGGTGAACGCAATGGCTACGTTGAACAAAGTCGATATTCGTAAGATCCGTAAGAAGCGTGCCCGCCTCAAGCGGAAGCTCAAGTGCCGCTTCTGCCCGGATGGTCACATTCCACGCCCGGTGTATGTGGACTACAAGGACACGAAGACGCTGAAGCAGCTCGTCGACCGCGAAGGACGCATTCTTCCGCGCCGACGCACTGGGACTAGTGCAATTTTCCAGCGGGCAGTCCGTGCAGCGATTCTCCGGGCTCGCTTTATTGGTCTGATGCCCTACGTCGCTGACGAGTAAGCAATCTCGAGTTCATGCCGGAAATGAAAGGGAGATGGATTGGCATCTCCCTTTTTTATTTCCATGACACCAGCAAACAGTGTGCTCTGATCATTCACACTGGCAGCCTCAACAAAACCTCCCCACTCACGCCGCCTTCCCAGCCCCCCCTACCCTTCGCAATTCCATTTGTTCCTGTTCGGCCGATAAAAAAAGCCCGAACGCTGCTGTGACAACAACGTCGGGCTTTCAGCATTGCTCAATCCAGCTCGCTCTGCGGCAAAGCTGGTCGTGTCTCAATTCACCGGGGTCCCCCTCAGTGAATCAGTTCTGGTTCTTCCAGGCTCCATTCTTTGGAGCGTTTGGCTGCGCATCCGGGCCAAAGTATCGCAACCCGACGAATGGCTCGGAGCCAGTATTTTCATAGGTGACCCCCTCATTCGCCTTCTTGCAGGTCACGAAGACCTCATCTTCCGTCATCTGCCCAAAGCGAATCATCACCGGTGTTTGCAGATCGACTTTACCAATCTTTCCGCGGCCCTGGACCGTAATCCAGCTGAACGCTCCGGGATCCTTGATGGTGCACTTGGCTCCGGGTTCGAGAGTCAGTTCCTTGGCTGTAAAGAGCTGTTTCCCGTCAACTGTGCCATACACAATCCACTTGTCCACCCAACCTTCTCCCTGCTCCGAGACAACAGGTTCGAGGTAGTTGGAGTCACGGAAATTGGGATCGACGTTCTTTTCCCAATCCAGTGCATTCACCAGATACTCATTGTCGTTGTGGAACTCTTCCGGGAAGTCTTTGGTCAGGAGCGAGCGGGGGACCATACGTCCCTCAACCAGTGACTGATACATCCCGAAGACATCGCTTCCCCACTGTGGCTCATAGGTCAGCAGTGATCCCGGAGCATGGAGGACACAGGGAGGAATCAGCCAGCCTGTCCCGGGCTTGAGGCGATATGCCTTGGACAGGTCGAGAATTCCGTTATCTCCCTCATTCCAGCGGTCCAGACAGGCAATGACTTCTTCCTTCGTTGTCCCGGGTTCCAATCCCATGAATGTGTAGGGGAAGTTGTTCCCGATCGCGTTCAGCTGGGGTGGGAAATAGTATGATTCCGGCTTCCCCTGCTGCCCCACCAGAGCGGCCTGCTCATCGTTCTGGTGCATGTGGTGGGGGATTGGCCCCATGTTGTCGAAGAACTTGGAATAGACCGGCCATCGGTTGTATTTATTCCAGATCGCATCCCCGATGATCTCTCCCTTGAGCTCATCAATGGCATCCCGAAGGGTGCATCGCTCCCCCTTGTGAACGATGTAGGAAAGCCCTTCATCTGGTGCGGCATTCTCGTTCGCAGCAACGGTCGTGGAGCCGAACCAGCGTTCATCAATCCCGCCGCGATCCATTCCAAGTGCATAATAGTCCGCTGGATGGAGCTTCAGACGACGACCTGGCTGAAGGAATGACCGGGGAACCCATGTCGGGGCCAGACGCACGATTCCGTCGTTGTCGGTAAGGGCAGCTGAAGCGAGAGAGGCGGCGCTAGCCATAGAGGAACTCTTTCTGATGTTCTCAAAAGGACAGTGAACAAATGGGAGGGACCAGACAGCAATCCGGATGGTCCTCGCACCGCAAAAGGCTGCGAGGGACGCCATTGTGGCGGTTCGGATCGGTATTTTCAAATTGATGCTGTGCTGTTGCGTTCAGCTTCGTGGGCCATTTCCCCGGCGTGGTAACTGGAGCGAACAAAAGGTCCACTGGCGACCATGCTGAAGCCCAGAAGTCGGCACTGCTCGCCGATGTAGTCAAACTCTTCCGGGGTCCAATATTTCTCGACCGGCAGCAGGTGGGGACTCGGCTGGAGATACTGCCCCACTGTGAGCATATCGCAACCAACTCCACGCAGGTCGGCCGCCACTTCGAGAACTTCTTCCAGCGTCTCCCCAAGCCCCAGCATCAGACCGCTCTTGGTGGGGATGGACGGGTCTTCCTCCTTGACCTGAGCCAGAAGGTCCAATGTCCGCTGATACTGTGCATTGCGGCGGACTTTCTGATAGAGCCGCGGAACGGTCTCAGTGTTGTGATTGAAGACGTCCGGGCGGGCCTGAATCACCCGGCTGATGGCGGCACGGTTCCCCATAAAGTCAGACGTCAGCACCTCGACCGCTGCGCCGGTCCGTTCCCGGACGGCCAGAATGCAGTTGTAGAAATGTTCGGCCCCCCCATCCGGGAGATCGTCCCGGGTGACACAAGTGATGACGACGTGCTTCAGCCCCAGCCGCTCGGCCGCTTCCGCGACCCGTTCCGGCTCATCCAGCTCCACTTCCTCAGTTTTTCCACGCGGAACCGAACAGAATCCGCACGGACGGGTGCAGACGTTCCCCAGAATCATGAAGGTGGCTGTTCTTTGCGACCAGCACTCCGTCCGGTTCGGACACTTGGCGCTTTCGCAGACCGTCTCCAGCCGCAAATCTTCGATGATGCTGCTGGTGAACATCATCTCGGCGCTGGGCATTGGCCGCTTCAACCATTTCGGGAGCCGCCTCTTTGTCGCGGGGGCTGTGACATCCAGAGCCTGCAGACCGCCGCTGTGACACCCGGTCGATGCCGAACCACTGGAAGAACAGGAAGACTGGCCAAGAATGGGCAACTCATGCATGAAGGATGACTCTCTGCAGCTGACGTCTGAGGAGCGGGTGTCCGGTCGAGACCTCCGCGGACGCATAGCCAAAATGATGTGACAACTCGCGAATCAGCAACTCCCGGATTTGCGGCATCCGGACCGGATCGAGTCGCAGTGACTGAATTGTGGTGGAACGAGCCCCTGAAACGTTCGATTGTGTCCACTCCAGCAACCGGGGGTCAATCGAAACGTTCAAATACATCCCGTGACAGCTGATCCACGACTTGACGGCCGCCCCGAAATAAGCCAAATGCCCATTCCGGCTCCAGATTCCAGTGGCATCGTCCATTCTTCGGGACGGGATTTTCATTTCGTGAAGGACTTTAAGCACCGCAAACTCAAACAGAGTCCGAAATTGCGCCAGCCCGATCCCTAGCCGTTGCAGGGGGACCTGAAGGTAAATCGCCAATTGCCCCGGCCCGTGAACATAGGCCCCTCCCCCACGGCCGACCCACTGGACCGTCAGCTCCCGACGTCGGATTTCGTCGTCATCCAGAAGCAGTTGAGAGCGACTTGCCTCCCGTCCCATGCTCACCAGAAGGGGATGTTCGCAGAGTATCAGGCTGCCGTTACGATTTTCCTGACCGCTCAACTCGTAAACCTGTTGCTCCTGCAGCGCCAGAGTCGCCCCGTAATCCACCATCCCGAGAAGATGGACCTCCAGCGTTCCATCATGGATGGGAAGGGGAACCGAATTGGAAAGAGGGGTCGACATTGTTGTGTAATAAGGAGCATTTCCGACAGAATCTCAGTGTTCACCGTTGAGCGAATGATCGCCATGGGTCGAGTTCTTCAGGGAGGGAGTCTGTCAGTCTGTTTCCTGTTCCTGTCATTTTAGCGATGAGTCTCCCCGCTTTCCCACGCTGAGTGCCAAGGTCGGAAATGAAATATCCGGATTTCTCGTCTTCCCCTTGAATTCAGCCGCATCTCCTGAAACGTTTCTGATTTTTTGAGATCTCAAAATCCTTAAGCGAGTCCCCCATATCGGGGAACCCCCGATGCTGACGTCCCTGAACCAGTTTTTGACCAAGCACAGCATCCGGGATGGGACACTTCTTGTTGGTGTCTCGGGGGGAGCCGACAGCGTTGCACTTCTCCGTGCCCTGCATGCCGTTGCGGATCATTTCCGCCTGAAGCTCATCGCAGCCCATTTCGACCACGCCATCCGTGATGATTCTGCCGAAGATGCACGCTGGGTCACCGAACTCGCTTCCCGGCTGCAAATCCCCTGCATCACCGAGCGAAGAAAGGGAGATCCATCCCAGCCCCTTCCGTCAGAGGAGACTGCCCGCGTATGGCGGTATCGGTTTTTCCGAAAATGCGCCCGAGAATTTTCATGCCAATGGGTTGCTGTCGCTCATACTGGCGACGATCAGGTGGAAACGGTGATTCACCACATCATTCGCGGAAGCGGACTGAAGGGGCTGAGCGGAATTCCACCGGTCCGGCTGCTATTCCCGGATGCAGAGGAGACCTTCGAGCCGGCAGAAGCCCCCCCTCTGCTCATTCGTCCCTTCCTGAGTGTTCCTCGGAGTGAGCTGCTGTCGTATCTGAACGAGTTGGGACAGGACTTTCGAACCGACCCGACCAACAACGAATGCCAATACACGAGAAACAGAATCCGTCGGGAGCTGCTGCCGCTCATCCGCGAACAGTACAACCCTCAGATCAATGATGCTCTCTCCCGCTTTGCAGTGCAATCGGGGGAGGCTCAGCAGTTGATCGAGGAGCTTGCGAGTCAGCTTCTCAAGCAAACGACACTCGAGCAACGTCCGGAACGAATCCGCCTGCGACGTGAGACAGGCAGTTCACTTCAGCCGGTTCTGCTCAGAGAAATGTTTCGTCAGATCTGGGAGAAACAGAACTGGCCGCGACAAGGGTTGGGCTTCTCTCATCTGGAGAAACTGGCACACATGTTTGCGACAGGGACACCCCGACTCCTGTCTCTCCCCGGTTCCATCGAAGCTCTGTGCCGACGGCAGGTTCTTGAACTCAGACGCTCGCCTCCCGACTCGCTGAAGGATTCCTGATCCAGTTTCCGGTCCAGTCCCTTTCGTGATCAGCTCACTGGCCGGGACCAGTCGAGGCGGTAGAGACCCTGAGTTTCCAGCCCCAGGATGACCCAGAATTCCAGCGGGTCACAGATCAGTTCGGCAACGTCATCATCTACTGTCGTTCCCCAAAGAAGATCTCCTTTGGAGTTCATACAATGGACCGTCCGTTCGATGGTCGCTGCGATGAGACGTCCCGGGAGGAATGAGCAGTCGATCCTACTGGTAGTTCCTTCGATTGCGTAGGTCCCGATCATCTGACCATCGCCATCAAAGGTCTGCACTCCATGGCCGAACGCAGCCAGATAAATCAGTTCCCCATGCCCAGTGAGACGCATGCGTCCAACATTGGACCACAATGATTGCTGCCAGACCAATCCCCCGGTGAGGTTGTAGCAACAGAGGTGCCCATGTTCTGCAGCCCCGAACAGAGCCACTTCCGCAGGACAGAATTCAAGAAAACGGAGCGGACGGAGCGGGTCGAAACTGGCAATCGGACGTTTCCGATTGCTGTAGAGAGAAACGGTTCCATCCTCCAGAGACACCGCCAGATGATTCCCGAAGGGAGAGACCGCCAGTCCAAGTACCGGCTCGGGAAAGGTCATTGACCGCAAGACGTCAAAGCTGCGGTTGACCCGAACAACGGTATTCTCGCCAACAACCACAGCCCCCTGTGATCCATCATCACTCCACGCGATCCGTCGCAATGGCTCATCAAAACGGGAATTGGCAATGACCTTTCCGCGACGATCGATCCGGTACAGTTCTCCGGTGTCGCTGGCTGCAAAAAGGTCTCCCGCTTCACGGGCATGCACGAGTGTCAGCAGCTTTCCCGGGATGTCTACGTGCCAGGTCAAGGTGGGCGAACGGCCACGCCCCGCAATCCATCCCGGAGCCCCCTGATCGGGGAACGCCTCACTCATCATCGGCCCGCGAACCTTTCCCAGCCATCGTGTGAACCGGCTTAGGGGTGCTTTGTGAAATCCAGAGCCTGAATCTGTCGGAGAGCTTCGCGGATGTCAGGATCGTTCTGGACATCGACTTCTCCAAGCGTCCGTTGTTTCGGTCCATTCTGAACCACCACATCTGGCTGAAGCCCGATCTTGCCCCAGGTGTTTCCACGTGGAGAATAGAACTTGGCGGTCGTCAGACGAATGGCTGTGGAGTACCGCGTATCGAAAATGGACTGAACGCTCCATTTTCCGAACGAAGTCCGGCCGACAATCGTTCCCCGCTGATGATCACGAATGGCTCCAGCCACAATCTCACTGGCACTGGCGCTGTTCTCATCGATCAGCAACACCAGAGGGACAGTCCACGTTCCGGGACGATGGGCGGTGTACGTCATGTTCTGATCGCTAGCCCGGCCTCGGGTGGAGACAATCACCCCCTCTTCCAGAAAGCGGTCCAGAACTTCAATCGCAGCGGTAAGAAGTCCTCCCGGATTTTCACGCAGATCCCAGATCAGAGACCGCATCCCCTGCTTGTGCAGCATGTTCAGGGCCTCATCCATTTCGGCAACAGTACTCTGCTGGAACCCGGTCATCTGAATGTAGGCAACTCCCCGAGCGGGATCGATCATGGTCGCCAGAGGAATACTCCGAACCTTCACTTCCCGGCGAGTACAGACCACCTGGAACGTCGCAGCATCATTTCGTGAGATTTCAAGTTGGACTCGCGTCCCCGCCCGTCCCGCCAGAAGCCCTGCCGCTTCTTCCGTGGAGAGGTTACGAACGTCCCGGCCATCAACCGCGATGATGTAATCGCCCCGTTTGAGTCCCCCTTCCGATGCGGGACTCTCCGGAAGGACCTGGGAGAGGTGCATTCCCTTCCCGGCTTCCGCATCCATAACGATTCCGATCCCAACAAACTCCCCTTTGATATTCCCGAACAGATCCTGCTTCTTGCCGGGACTCAAGACGTTTGAGTAGTCATCCAGACAGTTACATGCCCCGAAGATGTACTCCATCACCACCGGACCATCTTCCAGACCAACGCTCTGTCGACACAGCTCACACACCTCGGAAATCAGCTGCCGGGCTCCAACCTGACCATTCACCGGCTTGTTCCAGTAGCGCTCATAAAGTTCGCGACGGAGCTTCTGAATCCGATCGTCTGGCGCACCGAAGAGGTTTTCTTCGAGAAAACGGTCATTCCCGAGAGCCAGCCAGAGACTTTCCGTCCCGTGCGCGACAATTGAGGTCGTGTTAATCGGATCGACGTAATAGCTCTGAATGTTCGCGAGAATGTCGTCATACAAGCCGAAGGCGACCTCGCGGGACATTGGTTTCAGAGTCGTCAGAAACGAATTGTCCGAATAGCGACGCGCCACAGAAAACTGAAACTGCGCACGTCGCAGACCACGCGCCAGAGATTCCTGGTCGGGCCACTGCTTAACCGCCTTGCGATAGACGGAAACGGCTTCTTTCCAGTTCCGCTGCTCTTCCAGCTGAATCCCGTATGTCAGCGCCGTCTGGGGATCACTGATATTGTCGTCTGCCAAGAGCGAACTGGCACGTGCCAACAGGCAGACGCTCAGAAAACAAGTGATCTTCAAACCGAGGCGAAATCGGTCCATGATGGCCGTCAAATCCATTCTGCTCCCCTTTGGCAGCTGGTGGATGTCTGATCTGCGACCTTCCCTGGATATTTGAGTCCCCTCTGAGAGAGACTCCGACGGCTTCCTCCTGCTGAAGTCGTTATTTCAACCTACGTCACGATGCCACAGTGGGCAAAAGGAGACAACCCCCGAACTTGATGAAAAATTTCATCAGGACGCATTTTGTTCAAAAAAGATGCAGTTGTTCTGCATCCATGCAGACTGATGATTACGGAAGGGGGATCATTCAGCGAAAATGAGTGAAGATTTCCAGAAATTGAATTGTCACATAGGGAACAATAGCAATAACCCAACCGTGGACATCCCGTAGAATGGTTACATTTCCGAAGAGTGATACGGGAAATAAATCCTCACCTCGGTTGGACCAAACTGAAAACTCCCGGAAGCAACGTGTGTCGGTTGGCGTCTTTTCCCACAGGCATAAAACAAAAAGAGCCCGGATCAACGACCCCGGGCTCTTCGTTTTTTCATGGTGACAAGCTGTCAATCAGCTCAGGCTGAGAGGACCATCCACACAGAATGTCGGATTTCCGAACTGTGTAATTTCGTGCCCCATCGCATGTGCGAGTGACATCAGCAGGCGGTTGTGTGGAACCCCTTTGAAGTTCAGGGCCTGTCCCATCTTGAAGTTCAATCCGTTTCCAACGAGAACGAATGGAATGTTCTTCAGGGTGTGGGAATTCCCTTCGCCGAGCTCATTGGTCCAGACCACGGTCGTATTGTCCAGGAGAGTCCCTTCACCACCCGGCTCGGGAGTCTCTGCCAGCTTCTTCACCAGATAAGCCAGCTGCTCGCAATACCACTTGTTGATCTTGGTCAGTTTGATCTGGGCATCTTCATTGCTGTTTGGCTCGTGCGAGAGGGTGTGATGCGTCTCATCGATATCGAGCCACTTCATCCGGGCCTGACCGACTGAATGAGTGAACTGAAGGGTTGCAACGCGGGCGAAGTCCGATGCAAGGCTGTTGACTAGAAGGTCCATCTGCATTCGGGCCAGCTGTGGCAGGTTATCGTTCGCGACGGCCACCCCCGGGTCCAGCTGCGGCAGTTCATGAGCAACGGGATCGTGCTTGGTCGCAGCCAGAATTTCCTGTTCCATCTCACGGACGAAACTGGCGTGCTCTTCGAGGAGTCTGCGATCTGCCGCGCTGACAATGGACTCCACTTTCTTCAGGTCCGCAGCGACGATATCCAGAACGCTCTTCAGACTTTCCTGATCTTTCAACCCTCCATACAGCTTTTTGAACATCTGATACGGATTGTCGATGGGAGCGATGGGACGGTTTGGACCGGCATAAACCATTCGCGTCCAGGTATCAGCGCGTTCCGGGACGACCACTCCGAATTCAAGGGAACCAAAGCGGGTCTGCGTCTCCGATCGTGTCTGCAGGAAGTTCTTGATTTCCTGGTCGATGGAAATTCCGCTGGCCCATCCGGCGGGGGTGTGGGAGCCCCCCTGAATATTTCCGGGGAAAAGTTCAATCCCGGTCAGCAGACATCCCATGCCTCGCATGTGGTTGTCACCGTCCCCTTTGATTTCGTCTCCAACCCCGTTGAGAATCAGGGTCCGGTCACGGAACGGTGTCAGTGGAGAAAGGATCTCCTTGAACTCTTCAATCGGCCCTTCCTTGTCCGGCCAGAAATTCTTCCGAACAACCCCATTGGGGCTGAACATGATCACCAGTCGCTGCTTTCTGGCCTTTGAATTCTCGAACCCCAGGCTGGGAAGATTGCAGATGAACGGGAACGCAGCAGCACTCAATCCCAGATGGCAAAGAAAATCTCGGCGGGTTGTATGCAGAACCATGGTGAAAACTCCAATTTGGAGGAATGCGGGCGGGAGGTCGTCTGCAGTCACCAATGAAGGCAAAGCTTCCTGACCACAGTCTCTGACCAGTCAATCGTATCGGTGAGTCAAACTGGGAAAAAACTTTGCTCCAATCAATATATCAAAACAGCTGCTTCATTGCGCTACTCACGGTGCCGAAGCAATCTGAGTCTCGATTTCCCGCATTTTCAACGCGGAATCGACCACAATTTCTTGCAACAGTTGGTGGATATTAAAGTTCCGCTCAGCAAACCGGGATGTCAACTGATCCAGTTTGTCGTGACCAAAGGCCCGAACAGGCTGGCGGATTGCGAATTGGAACAATTGTTCCGTAAATGCGGTGTGGGTCTCCGGGGAGTTGACCAGAAAATCAGCCAATTCCTGCGAACCATTGAAGGCAATCTGCTCCCCGGCGGGATTCATGTACGCTCCGGTCGCATCGACGGGCTGATTCTTCTCCTCCTGACGATATCGTCCGACAGCATCGAAGTGTTCCAGTGAAAATCCCAGAGGATTGATCATCGCGTGACAGGACTGACACAAGGCGGGGCTGGTCTGCAAATGCACCCGTGCCCGTGTCGTCAGGTCGGCATGCAGATCCGGAGCCAGTGGAGCGACGGCAACCGGAGGAGACTTGATCCGTCGCCCCAACAGACTCCGGGCAATAAAAACTCCGCGGTGAATTGGCGAGCTTTCAATGTCGTACGCAAACCCGGACAAGATCAGGGGATGAGTCAACATTCCCGCGCGAGTTTCGGGCTGGAATCGAACTTTTTGGAATTCAGCATCCGCAGGGAGATCGGCTCCGTAATAAGCAGCCAGACGTCCGTTCAAATAGAGATCGTCGTCAAGGAAGATCCGTCGAAAATCAGCCTCTTCACTGCTGAGCAGATCATTCAAAAACAGCTCGAACGAGTCACGCAGGTCCGAAACCAGCCGGGCATCGAACCCCGGGAACGCATCCGGATTCTTCACAATCTCCGGCATGTGATCGAGCTTGAACCATTGCCGGAAAAACTCGGACAGCTTCTGCTTCGCCCGGGGGTCCTGAGCCATCCGGCGAACCTGCTGCTCCAGTTGTTCCCGGGTCTGGAGTTGATTCTTCTTCGCAGCATCAAGCAGCTGCTGATCGGGAATAGAGTCCCACATCCCGAAGGACAGCCACGCTGCGGTGTCATAAGCGTCAAATCGCTTCCAGCCATGCTCCCGATACAGAAACTCCGGGGAGAGCATCGTCAGCAGGACAACCCGTCGCACGCCCGTCTCTTCGCTGACATCCCTTCGGACTGAGTCAACAAATTTCTCCGTATCTTCTTCGGAAAGAGGCCGTCGAAGCGCCCGTTCAACAAACCGGATACAGAACGCCCGAATCTTCTTTTCCCGCTCCTCGTCTTTCTCCTTGATCCCAGCAAGCTGATTCAGCTGGTCAGTGACCTGATCAGCCACTTCGAGACTCGCCTGAACGACGGCATCCTTCCACCCTTTCGAGATGGAGTTCCCCCGTTCGTAGCCGGTACTCCGGTCATCCGGAGGAAAGCGAGTGGTCAGGACGAAGAGTTCGGGAGCCCAGTCCACATACAGGAACCGACTGGGAATCACCTCTTCCACATGGTCGGGCCGCTTCCATCGGAGATGAATCCCCCCCGTTGGCTGCTTGTAGCGGAAGAATTCCAGACGAATCGGATATCGCCGTCCTCCCAGAAGACGCAAGGTGGCTCGCTGGGACGCCTCATTCCCGGCACTCACCCAGGTATCGCAAATCGGTTTTCGATTCCCATTCACATACAGGCGGTAGCCATTTTCACTTTCAACGATGAACTCGTAGTCCCCTGTTTCCGGGATGAAAATGCTTCCATTCCACCGAATCGAATATTCCTTCTGATCATGAATGTCATCCGGCCGCCGCTTTTCGTTGTCGGGCTCCGTTGGAAATCCTTCGGGTTTCTCCGCTCCAAAGTCAAAGTCGACGACCGGATCGACCCGTTCGTAGACCTTCTTGTCCTTATTGAACGACCGCAGGTTGTAATATTCTGCTTTCAGACCATTCTGGGTCGGCTTTGCTGCCCCCCCGCGAAAGCTCGCCAACAAATCCGTGACCGTATTTTCAAACTGCCGGACCGTCAGGCGAGAGAACTCCACCGTCGCAGGCCGAATCCGCTCCTGTGCCAGCGGAGAGTAAAAGGCGTCATAGATATAGGCGGCCAGAGCCTCAGCCTCTTCGCGGGAGATCGCTTCCGGTTCTCCCTCCGGCATGGTCTCGTCAATAATCTTTGTCAGTTCAATGACCGACTTGTCTCCGGTCAGCGGCGATGAATGGTCCGCGGTCCCTTCCCCAGCTGCCCCATGACACACCGCACATTTCTCTGCATAGAGTGCCGCAGCCTTTTCCATCCCTGGGGGAACCGGAATGGATTCCCCTTCAGCTCGGGCATTGCCGCCGGCGAAGAAACAGGCACCGAAGACACCCCAAAACAGAGCCAATGCGGAAAGCCGGAGACACCGTGACGACAGCGGAGCGACGAACGTCTGTTTCCAGGTGGGCCGGAGAGTTGCGTTTCTCATGGGGATGCCAATCTGATTCGCTTCAGAGCGAGGAGAGACTCCGAAGACGCAACCATAAAACAAAGGTGGGAATTTGTGGCAGGGTGAGGAACGTGTCCTCAGTGACCATTGGAAGTTGAGGGGAGGATTCAACGATACCTGACCGGCACTGCCGAAGCCAGCATCCCCTCACGTTCACTCCAATGGCCATTTTAGTTCGCGGACGATTATTTTAGGCGTTCTTATCAGCCCAAGTCAATTTGTGCCCCTCAAATCTCGCCCCGGGATCGCCTTTTGTTACATCGGGGAAGTCTTTTTCCCATGAAAAACGGAACAAACACGATTTCCGATGACACCGTCCCTTATTCCGGCTTCGCCAGATGGGTATTGAACCATTCCAACATCCGGTTCTGGGCTTGTATCTGTTCTTTCTGATTGAAGCTGTGCCCTGCCCCCGGGACGACCATCAATTCCGTCGGGACTTTGGCATTCCGAAACGCCGCTTCGATTCGTTCACTCTGATCAATCGGAACAAGTTCGTCCTTGTCGCCGTGAATCAGAAGTGTGGGCGGATCATCGCTGCTGACGTGCAGCAATGGGGAGACGGAGTCCGCCTTCTCAACCGGGAAATCAAGGGCCGGAAACTGCTCCTTCAGCTTGAAGAATTCATCGATCCGGGTCGGAGGGAAGATCGCGACCACAGCTTGAACCCGATTACTTACCCGTTCCACTGGATCTGTTGATTGCGGATTCCCAGTGTCCGATGCCGTTCCAAGCATGAGAGAAAGGTGCCCACCAGCGCTCGCCCCAAACACTCCCAACCGATTCGGATCCACGTTGAAGTCCGCTGCGTGAAGACGAATGAAACGCACCGCCCGACGGACGTCTGCAACTGCATCCGGAACTTTGAAATAAGGGCTGCTTCCATGCCGGACAACGAAGATCGTGTACCCGTGATCGATCAGTACCTCAAACCAGTTCGGAGTCGAGCGTTCAGCGCGAACCAGCCCTTGCGGTGGAATCCAGAACGAGACCCATCCTCCACTGACCATATACAGAATCCCTGCCCCATTGGGATTTTCAGGCTGTATGACATCAAAGGTCAGCGCCATTCCCGCCTTGTGCCCATAGACCACGTCTCCCCGAATCGACACATCACCTGCCAGAACAGGCTGCTCCCCCTTCCCGCACAAAAGAAGCAAAACGAAGCAAAGAATCGATTTGCGCGACATAGAACAGCCCCAGGAATTCGGCAGATCCTCAGCAAAATGCGACCAGGCCCCTTTCATCGGCATGAGGGGCTCGAACCAGCGCAAATTAACACACAAACACATCAACACCCAGGCATTTTCTGCCGATGAATTACAAATGTCATTCAAATGTATTGATGGGGGATGTCATTCATTTTTCCAGAGAGCAGACCTGTGCACCCGCAATTTCAAATGCATGTGATCTGCACAAAAACTCACTCTCTTCCATCGGCAGCGATCCTCCAGAAACTGCCAACATCGCCTCATCCTGATTTTCAGCCGCGCCATAAAAATCTTATTTCCCAAGTGTCGAGTATGTTCCTTCCCCTCCTCTCCATTGCTTTTCAACACCCCGATTCCGAACCGGGATCTGATCGTATCGGCCACGGAGATTTGCAAGACAATTCCATCCGGGCAATCTGGTAACTTCTTTTCGTTCATATGGTTGCAGTCACCACCAGATTGCGGATCTCTCCAGGGAAAATTTGACCTCAGACTTGCAGGGTGTAGACTCAACTGTCGGGCGAAATTCAGTACGAATCCGAAGGTCACTGAACAGGTGAACACTTGTCAAATGGCCTTGACGATGAAACAAATTGCATCGGCCAGCGCAATTGTAGGGCCATGCTCTGGTCAACCCCTTTCCGAGACTGCCAGGACTGTTGTGTCGTCACCCTCTTTTCAGGAATTCCGAGACACTGTCCGTAACCAGACGGATATTGTTGGCCTGATTGGAGAGAGTCTTTCTCTTCAGCCACGCAACGGCGGCAAGCTTTTTGTGGGACTCTGCCCGTTTCACGATGACCGCAATCCTTCCTTGAACGTCTACCCGGATCGCCAGACGTTTCGGTGCTGGTCGTGCAACACTGGCGGGGACTGCTTCACCTTCGTAATGGAACGTGAAAAAGTCACGTTCCCGGAAGCACTCGAACTCCTTGCACGCCGGGCGAATGTCCCAATCCCCCATAAGATGTCCCGATCCACCCCGGGAGGAGAAGCGACCCGGGCTCAACTTCTGGAAGTCCTGCTCTGGGCGGAGAACCTGTTTCACAAAGCCCTGCTCGAACTCCCGGCAGCGGAACCAGCTCGGCGGTACCTGGAAGAACGAGGCTTCACACAGGACATCATTCGGACGTATCGGCTTGGATTCCATCCCAATGACTGGACCTGGCTGATTGACCAAGCACGAAACAAATTCCCCCCCCGGTTACTTCTCAAAGCCCGACTGGTCGGGCAAAACGACCAGCGATTTTACGATCATTTCGTCAACCGGGTCATCTTTCCGATCTGCAACGAACGTGGGCAACCGGTTTCCTTTGGGGGACGCATTCTTCCCGGAAGCACGGACTCCGCAAAGTACTGGAATGGTCCGGAAAGCGAAGTCTTTCACAAGAGCCGGCTACTCTACGCCATCGACAAGGCCCGCGATGCCATCCACAAGGCAAATCAGGCCATTGTTGTCGAGGGGTACACCGACTGCATCACGTGCCATCAGCACGGCCTGAAAAACGTTGTCGCCACATTGGGGACTGCTCTGACCGATTCCCATGTCGCGGCGTTAAGGCGCTACGCCCGGCAGGTTGTCCTTGTCTTTGACGGCGACCGTGCCGGACAGGACGCAGCTCGCAAGGCCATTCAGAAATTTCTTGCACAGGATGTTGATCTCCGAATTCTGACTCTTCCGGAGAAACTGGACCCCGCAGAGTTTCTGGCTGCGTACAATGCCGAAGAGCTTGTGAAACGAATTGCCGACGCACCGGAAGCGTGGGAATTTCAGTTTCGGGCAGCACGGGAACAGCACGGACTGGATTCTGTTGCCGGCCGACAGGCTCTCCTGGAAGAGATGCTCCAGTTGTTGACGCATGTTCCTGACATGCAGGGAAGTCTCAGAGAGACATTGTTGATTGCAAATCTTGCACAGCGGCTGCACCTCTCAGAAGACTCGGTCCGGGAGCGCTTACAAGTCATTCGCAAGTCCGGTTCCATCAGGCATCAGCCGGTACGGGACGCAGTGAAACCGGTGGAAAGGTCGCGGGACGTCGCTCGAATCCTGAACCGCCGACTCTCGCGAGACGAGCGTTTGGAATACGACTTGCTGGAACAGATTCTTGCTGCCCCACAGTACGCATCATTTGTAATGCGGGCGATGGGGGAGCATGAATTTCGAAGCCGAATCCTGAATCGCATCCTCAACGAATGTTTTTTCGAAATTGAGGAACAGGGAGAGTTGACCATCAGTGGTCTGCTCGGGCGGATTGAGGATCCGGAATTACGAAGTCTGGTCGTCTGGATGGACGCTCAGGCGGCGGCGAAAGATGTTGCCGGGAAGATCCGGGACAGTGGAGTTGACGACAACGGCTGTCCCCAACTGCTGAGGATTTCTCTCTCGAACCTGAGATGGCGCGAAGAAGAGAAACGTCAGCAGCAGTTGCAGATTGAGTTGTCACAGCAATCAGACAGAGCAGGGCAGCTCGATGAAGCCACGTTGGCTTCACTCAAACAGGCGGCGGAATTTCACCTTCGAAGAGCCACTAGACCATTCACCGCGTAGTTCAGGGCCCCCGGTCACGGGGAACCACTGCTCTCATGGAGACGACCGAATGCATCATGGTATGGACGACAGTCTGCGGGAACTCACCGAACTGGGACAACTCCAGGGCTATCTGACGTTCACCCAGGTCAACGAGTATTTGCCCAATGAAGCCGTCAATCCGGAAAAGATCGACGCGCTCTTGATCTCATTGGAAGAACTGGGGCTGTCCATTCGAGACGAAAAGAAGCCTCGTCAGGAGCCAGCCAAACCTGCCAAAGGGAAAACCAAAAAGGCCTCCGCCAAGAAACTGCAAACAGTCAACCTGTCTGGCATTCTCGAAGAGACCGGCGGCGGTCGCTCCATCGATGATCCGGTGCGGATGTACCTTTCCCAGATGGGGGAAATTCCACTCCTCACCCGCGCCGAGGAGATTGATCTCGCGAAGAAGATCGAAGTGACCCGAAAGCGGTTCCGTCGGACACTTCTGGAATGCCACTATGTTTCGCAGGATGCCTACGAAACGCTCATCAAAGTGGAACGGGGAGAACTTCCGTTCGATCGAACGATCAAAATTTCCTTGACGGAATGTACCGAACGCGATCAGGTGATGGGACGAATGCCTTTGAACCTGAAAACGGTCCGGCAACTTCTTGATCAGAACATCGCAGAATTCCATTCCGCTCTCGCGAACCAGCCTTCCGGGGCTGCTCTTCAGAAAGTGAGTGCCTCTCTCGAACAGCGGCGTCGGAAGATCGCAACACTTCTCGAAGAAATGAGCCTGCGGACTTCCCGTCTGCAACCCCTCATCAAGCGTCTGGAGCAGATCTCCCGTCGCATGACAGATCTGAAGACCGAGCTGGATCGGATCGGAAACGATCGTCTCCTCAAGGATCGCCGGGCCAACTATGAACAGGAACTTCGGGACCTGATGCATCTGACTCTGGAGACTCCGGAATCGATGGCTGCACGCGTTGCGGAGATTCAGGAGCGTTACGCCGCTTATGATCAGGCGATGCGAGACCTCTCTGCTGGAAACCTCCGTCTGGTCGTTTCCATCGCCAAGAAGTACCGCAATCGCGGCATGAGCTTCCTCGACCTGATTCAGGAGGGGAATACCGGCCTGATGCGAGCCGTCGACAAGTACGAGTATCGCCGGGGCTATAAGTTCTCGACCTACGCCACCTGGTGGATTCGTCAGGCCATCACCCGGGCGATTGCGGATCAGGCACGCACCATCCGCATTCCGGTCCATATGATTGAGACCATGTCCCGTCTTCGGCGCATTCACAAACGGCTGGTTCAGGAACTGGGACGGGAACCGTCCATCGAGGAGATTGCCGAAGCAGCCGACCTGCCCATCGACGAAGCAGCTCGGGTCATGAAGATGTCCCGGACTCCGGTCAGTCTCGACAAGCCGGTGGGAGAAAATGATGACAGCCTGTTTGGTGATTTCATCGAAGACACCAGCGACTACAACCCGGTCAGTCAGGCCACATCCGAGATGCTCAAGGACAAGATTGATCAGGTCCTCAAGACCCTGACCTACCGCGAGCGCGAAATCATCAAGCTCCGGTATGGCCTCGGGGACGGATATACCTACACGCTGGAAGAGGTCGGACGGATCTTCAAGGTCACCCGGGAACGGGTCCGGCAGATTGAAGCCAAAGCGGTTCGCAAACTTCAACACCCGGCGCGGTCCAAACAATTGCAGGGCTTTCTGGAGCGACTCTCTCTGGCAACCGGCGTTGGCTGATTGTTCCGAAGCGGTTATCTCATTGTTATGATCTCATTGCTGCATGCCATTGGTGTGCAGCAATGTTTTTTTTGTTGATCCACGCTATTGACCCACAGAGTGAATGAGGACGGGGACCATGCCGTTGAACATGCGGGCCATTGATTGTCGTAGTGGTGAGGCCCCGCGACTGTTTGCCGAGCTGCGAGCCAAACTGAGCCCGCAGGGAAATGTGGTCTCGGAAGCAGGCCGGCAGCGGACCATGGAACTGTTCGGCGCCCCGCTGACTCCTCAGCAGGTTGTGGAAAAGATCTGTGAAGACGTTCGGCATCTGGGGCTCACTGCTCTCCTCAGCTATACCGAAAAACTCGACAAAAAGACGCTCACCCCCCAAACCTTACGTGTCTCTCCAGAAGAACTGCAGGCAGCACATCAACAGGCGGACCCGGCGTTTCTTGAGACCGTTCGACAGATCCGAACGAACATCCTTGAGTTTCAGCATGCCATCCTGTCTCAGGATGTGACCATTCAGCGGCGATTCGACGATGCCCGCATCGAACTCCGTCAGCGGTATCTTCCACTGAAGCGAGTGGGAATCTGCGTCCCGGGGGGAGCCGCAGCGTATCCAAGCACCGTCCTGATGACCGCAGTCCCTGCACAGGCAGCGGGGGTACGGGAAATTGCCATCGTTGTCCCTCCGACTGAATTCGGTGCGTATAACACCGATCTTCTGGCAACCTGTCACGAACTGGGAATTACCGAAGTCTACCGGGTCGGCGGCGCTCAGGCCGTGGCTGCGCTCGCCTATGGCGTCGAAGGAATCCCGCGGGTCGACAAGATTGTTGGACCAGGGAATCTGTTTGTTGCACTGGCCAAGCGTCACGTCTTCGGGGCAGTCGACATCGACAGTATCGCCGGTCCCAGTGAAGTCGTTCTGATTGCAGACGAAACAGCCAATCCTGCTTTTATAGCGAGCGATCTGATTTCACAGGCGGAACATAGTCCCGGTTCTTCAGTGATGATCACCTGGCATGCTCCCCTTCTGGATGCCGTCCGCATGGAATTGAGTCAACAATTACAGAGACTCGAACGGGGAGATCTGGCACGGGTCAGTCTCGAAGAATACGGGGCGCTGATTCTTGCCCGCGATGAAGATGAGGCAGCTGCGCTCGCTGACGAGCTGGCCACCGAACATCTGCACATCTCCACACAGGACCCCGAACGACTCCTCGGAAAGATCCAGAACGCAGGAGCCATTTTTCTGGGCCATTACACTCCCGTCGCCTTGGGCGATTATGTCGCTGGTCCATCCCATGTCCTCCCAACCGGAGGAACAGCGAGGTTCGCCAACGGCCTCTGCGCCAACGACTTCCTGAAGCGATCATCCGTGATCAGCTACAACCGCGAAGCACTTGCTGCCGATGCCGATCTGGTCCGGGCAATGGCCGATAAGGAAGGTCTGACCGCCCATCGCAACAGTGTGGATGTGCGGCTGAAATAACCCTGCGGTATTTCCTGCGAGAAGAGCTGATCAACAAGAAGGGGGAAAGGAGAACCACCCCGCAAGACAACGTCTCTGCGAAAAAATGTCGGATCTTCTCCCGGCCCATTTTGATAGGGCTCCTTTCCCCTCCGGCCCCAGAATCTGACCATCGGAATGCCACGGCGAACTTCTGACCACTGGAACGAAATCAGCCCCGGTCTCAGGGAGAGTGTCGCGGTTACTCGTCACTTAAACACAGTGTTTTTCACGTCTGGAATGTCATCGTTCGTGAAATGCGCTCCAGCATCAGACGATCCGGGATCGTTTAATGACAGCTTTCAGAGTCCTCTTTCTGACATCGGGCCCAAATGTCCCGTCAACCCGCTATCGAATCCTTCCATATATCCCTTATCTACGGGACCTCGGATTTGAATGCGATGTTGCGCATAGCCTCCCAGAAAAGTATCAGAAAATCAATTTTCTGGGATGGCGATCCAGTCATCTGGTTCGGCATGCCATGCGATTGGCCGACCTGATCAGGTCTCGACAGAAACGCTACGATGCCATCGTCCTGGAGCGCGAACTTTTCGATGACTCAACTTGCTTTATGGAAATGCAGTTCCGGAAAGTCGCCAAGCGATTCATTCTCGATGTCGACGATGGAATCTTCCTCCGCTATCCAGAAAAATTCTCCAGAATTGCAGGCGTAACAGATGTAGTTGTTGCTGGTAACTCGCTCATTGCAGATCTTTGCGCTCGCTATTGCCCCAATGTCACTGTCATTCCCACATCAGTTGATCTGCGTGAATACAATCGGCTCGTTTCTTTCAATCCTGATCGGACTCCGGTCATTGGATGGATAGGAACCGCTTCGAACGTACCGTACCTGAATATTGCTCTCCCAGCCCTGGAAAGACTGGCCCGGGATTCTTCATTCATACTGAAAATCATTACCAGCAGTAGTGATGTGCTGAGACAACTGCCTGTCCAACGAGTACAAACCTCCTTTCAAAAATGGCATCCCCAAACTGCGATCAGTGAAATCCAGCAATTTGATATCGGCATCATGCCACTCTTTGATGGGGAGTGGGAACGTTATAAGTGTGGCTTCAAACTTATTCAGTACATGGCTTGTGGCCTACCCGCTGTCGCGAGCCCGGTGGGCGTTAATTCCAAAATTATCGATCACGAATGTAATGGGTTATTGGCTTCCACAGAGGAAGAATGGTACAGATGCCTGAAACGACTTCTTGAGAATCGAGAATGGGCTCAGAAGCTGGGAGAAGCGGCCCGATTGAAAGTCGAAGCGAACTATTCAATCGAAAAACATGTCCCTCGCCTGGCAGAAATTCTCAAAGGAAGCGATTCATTAACAACATCAGTTGTTCAACATCGCAACTAAAAATCTGCCATTAATGCACACCGGGATTCTATTCAGAATCTCCTTACTTTACTCCGCAGGCCTCTCTCTGAAACTCCCTAATGCCTGTGTTCCCGTGAGCGAAAACCACCCTCGTTCATCCTTGCCAGGAGCCGCGACGGGTGAGCTCAATGCCAATCCCTCACTGTGAAATCGGACAGCAGCGGGGCACTTCATCCATGACTGGGAGCGGGGGCCTGTTAAATCCAGATCCAAAACGAAATCACCATAGTTCATCGGAGGGATGTCGATGGTTGATTCAATACAGAAGCGACCATCAAGTGTGAACATCCCCTGCCGGGAATGGGTCGCTCCACTAAATGAGGCGAAGATTCCCCCTGCCGAATCACAGAAACGAACGTCGACAGCCCCCTGAACCGGGGAGTGGACAGTCCCTTCGATCCGCACAGAAATCGATCTCGCACCAGCGGGAAGAATCTGAAGATGCCGCGTTGACTGATTGACTTCAATCGAAGTGATCTCCAGCCCTTGCTGAAGCTCTGTGATCTGATCCCGAATCATGCGGGCAGCATCCTTTTCAAAGAGCTGGGAGTAGTGATCTATGCAATCCTGGGTCGCCCCTGAAAAGCTGATACTTCCCGCATTCATCACAATCCCGCGTGTGCAGAGACGACGGAGCGTGGCCAGATTGTGACTGACGAATAGAATGGTCCGCCCTGATGTGCTGACCTCCTGCATCTGCCCAATACATTTCCTTTGAAACTCGGCATCTCCGACAGCGAGCACCTCATCGACAATCATGATTTCCGATTCGAGAAATGCCGCCACCGCAAATCCAAGACGAACCCGCATCCCGGACGAAAATCGCTTCACGGGGGTGTCGACATACATCTGACAACCAGCGAAGTCGATAATCTGATCGAACTTCGCAGCGATCTCCCTGCGCCGCATCCCGAGAATTGCGCCGTTGAGATAAACATTCTGCCGGGCGGTCATATCGGGGTGCATTCCCGTTCCCACCTCCAGCAGCGACGCAATTCTCCCTTTGGCCCGAATTCGACCTGTCGTCGGAGAAGTGATGCGGGAAATGATCTTCAGCAAAGTCGATTTCCCGGCTCCATTGGAACCAAGGATACCAAGGATCTCTCCCTGCCGGACTTCAAAATTGACATTCTGCAAAGCCCAGACGTACTCCCCCGAGGGGGCTTGATCGCGACGGTTGATCTGACCAACGATGGACTCAGGATCGTCTCCGCCGCGCAGTCGACTCCACCAGCGATTCAGGTCGTGAACCAGCGTCCCGGTCCCGACTTCACCCAGCCGGTACAGCTTTGACACATCACGTACTTCGAGGACTGTTTCCGCCATCAGGGACCGACACCAGGTAAAAGCAAGGGTTCGTCTTCAGACAGTATCCACAACATTCTGTTCTGTTTTGTGAAAGACAATCACCCCGATCACCACAACCAGAATGGTAAAGAGGGTGGAATACGCCAGACCAGCGAGTGTCACAGTCCCTGATCCAAAAAAACCATACCGAATCGCTTCGACAAGATGAGAGAGTGGATTCCACCACATTACATTGCGAATTTTTGGACTCAGCAGGCTCATCGGATAGATGATCGGTGTGGCGTACATCAGGAGTTGCACCCCGAACTGCACGACGAGATTCAAATCTCTGTATTTCGTTGTCAGAGCACTGAAGAGAATCCCCCAGCCCATTCCAATCAGTGCCATCAGTCCGACGAAGACCGGCAGAAGAAGAAGCATCAGATTGGGATGCACATCTGCCCCTGCCACCCACATTCCGGCATAGATCAAAAGGAAAATGGACAGCTGGACGAGGAACTTCACTCCCCCGTTCAGAAATTGGGACAGCGGGACCACCAACCGAGGAAAGTACACCTTTGCAAAGATCTCCGCGTTGGCAATGAATGTCCCTGATGTCCGCAGGAAGGTTTCGGAAAAGTAACTCCAGGCGACCACTCCCGAAAGGTAAAACAGGACGGGGGGAACCCCTTCTGTCGGGATATTGGCAATGTTCCCAAAGACCAGAACAAACATCACCGTAATCAATAGTGGCTGAAGCACGAACCAGATCGGCCCCAGAATGGTCTGTTTGTATTGGGCCACCAGATCTCGCTGAACTAAAAGAAAGAGCAGGTCGCGATAGTCCCAGATCTCCCGGATCGGGATTTCCAGCCACCGATGCCGCGGAGTGATCTCCAGAGTCCACTCAGTCATAGCGGACAGATCTGAAGTCGACATCGGATCAACTGCCCGAGGAGAATCGGACGGTTCGGAAGAATCGGTTCCTGTCGACGCGGCAGACATGAGTGACCTGATTGAAACGGAAACGGCTCCGCAGGATTCTAGTACGTCCCCAGAGTCATTTTGAAGGGCGCACTGTCACCCGCCTGTACCGTGCCTGGTCATCCCCTCTCCCCCTGCTGTCGAGACGAGATCCATCTTCCTCGACTCTGCGCAGAAAGACCTGCCATCACTGAAACCGGAATTCAGTCCACATCCACGACAGAATCGACACTCAGGAAAGCGAGGCGCACTGTCACCTGTTTTTCAGGGGAAAGATTCAACAGGCGGGCAATGGCCTCCCGATACGCAGCGACCTGTGGGCGATAGAACTCCACTAATTTTGAAATACCGTCGTTTTCAGGAACGTGGTCAGTTTTGTAGTCGATCACTTCGGCATGCAGGGGGCGTCCATCGTGTTCGAAGACAACCACCCGGTCCATGATCCCTTGCTGAATCGTGCCTGATTTCTGATGTTCGATAAACGGAAGTTCATTCCGCACACACAACTGAATCTCAGCTCCAGAAACGCCCTGACTTGCTGCCAGTTGTGCAACTCGCGACCGATAGCTCTCACGAGACAACAGTGCGCGAACCGCTGGCATTTCCAGTGTCTTCCGGAACTGTTGCAGATATGCTGTCAACTGCTGGTCGGACGTGGTCAAACGACGCCCCAATCGCTGGAGCCTGTCGGCATCGAGCGAAAACTCATCCATCCAGGTCAGTTCCTGCAACCATCGGTGAAACAGCGTTCCTCGCGCCGCTCCACTGTCACTGGCTGTCAGGAGGGTCTTCAATGGGATTTTCGCCTCGTTCTTCTTCAAACCAGACGGACTCGTGCGCGGGGCATGACGAATCGACTCCGAGGGTTTGAATGTCAGTGTCACCGGGGCACTTTTCTCAATCGCGATTTCTGGTGGGTGATCCGACGCAGAAGTCCCCGGTTCACAAGCCTCCTGATCCCAGTTTCGATCCCCCCATTCCCAGAGGGTCGTCTCTGGCTTCAGCGGAATATCACGAGCCAGCGATGCCCGCACCAGACCCGCAAATGACTTGGGGAGTTTCGCACTGGTCTCAAATGGGATCAACATGTGCAGACTCCGTGCGGCACGAGTCAGTGCCACATAAAGAACGCACAGCGCTTCCTGAATCATGCGGTCGCGTGTCTGCTGCCGGGCAATCAGCAGTTCCCCGCCAATGGCCTTGAAAAACTCTTCCCCCCGATAGGTCGCCACCAGTTCTGGAGGGTCGCCGGGACGATTCATCCTCGTCACATATCTTGGTGGCTGAATCAGCAAGCCGTGCAGCTCCGGCAGGACAACGATATCGAATTCCAGCCCCTTCGACTGATGAATGTTCATTACACGCACCTGGGCGTCGGTCGGCTCTTCACACCGTTGCGAACAGGCATACGTCACAAACTCACTCGGTCGCAGGGTCGGGAACAGGAGGTCGAACCGGTCTGCCAGATCTGCCAGCTGCATCAGACGGCGATGCTCCCGTCGATCACAAACGGGGATCAGTTGCATTGCCAGATGATGAATGACTCCGCCATATCCCTGCTGGAGAAGCTGCCGCCTCAACTGAAGCGAAAACCGGTTTGTGGCGAATGGATCATCATGCGATTCGAACCCCAGAATCGGTCCCAGCGGAGAGCGGGCGACATGGAAGGCACTCACGCTGTCACCGGGATGATCAGCGATCTTCATCAGCGACAGAATCAACTGAACCCCGGCAGAATCGGTGAGCGGATTCCCCCCTTCCTCGCTGGCGGGAATCCCCAGACGCCCCAGTTCGAAGATCAATGAGCCAACGGCGGCATTGCCGCGGGTCAGGACTCCGATGGAACACTTCGGATGCCTTCGAGCAAGGTCGGCAATATAGGATGCACAATACTTCTGAAAGAGATCCTTCTTTTCACGACTACTTGGCTTTTCTCCCTCTGAAGCCGGTGCTTCGGGCCCCGTCACCAGACAAGCGTATCCGGTCAGGTCGTGACGGCTGGTCTCCTGAAGCGGAAATTCCCGGCACCATCGATAAAGCAGATCCCGGTGATCGTCCAGATTGTCATGCTCAAGAAGCCCGGTCATCACCTTGTTCACCGTCTCAATAATCACAGGTGACGACCGATAGCTCAGGTTCAATGGTTGTGACTCAAGTCCCGGAAGCTGGTCGCAGATGGCGTCGAAGATGGCGGCCTCCCCTCCCCGCCAGCCATAAATCGCCTGCTTGACATCCCCCACACAGAAGAAGGACCGGGATTCCCCCTGACAGACCTGCTCGGCGAATCGGCGAATCGCCTGCCACTGGGCGCGCGAGGTGTCCTGAAACTCGTCGAGCATCAGGTGCTCGATTGCTCCATCCATTCGATAGGCACTGTCAACGTGAGACTGCTGTCCCCCCTTTTCCGCAAGGCAACGGGTGATATCGCCAAACTCCATTCCCCCTGCGGACTGCTTCAGACGCTCCAGGTACTGATGGTACTGGTGAAGAAGACTCCAGGAAGCTCGGGTCTGATGCCGCCACGTCGTTGATGTGACCGCCTGAGCATGCTCGTATAGCTGCAGATATAGATCGCACAATGCATCCGGGATGACATCGGAATAGTATTTTCGCTCCGGCGTCAGAATCTTGGGCATCAGCCCCTTACCCATGAACTCGTCCCATTGCTCCTGCCGGGCGGCCTCACACGCAACCTTGATCGCTTTCTGAGTTCTCGCGGATCCGAACGGGAACGCCTCAATCTGTTCGATCAGCTCCAGCCGGCGCTCCTGCGAAAGGAATTGATGATTGGGGAACCGGTCCCATGCCTCCGCAGGGGAATCGAGGTAGACCTGATACAAGTCGTCGACGGTCTGCCTCATCAACCCGCTCACGCTTCGGGAGGAGTCCCCCTTGTCGAGCATGTGCATCAGCTGAATCAGTTCCGACTGATTTCCCTCCCGGAGCATCTGCTCCAGAGCCCTCTCTTTCAGCTGATCCACTTCCGTCGGGTCGAGAATTCTCCAACCCGAGGGCAAGCCCAGCTCCAGAGCATGGCTCCCCGCAAGTTGAGCGAAGAATGAATCGAGAGTGCTAATGCGGACTCGATGCAGCTGCTGCGTCAGTCGCTGGAGGATCTGGAGGCACTCCTCCCGTGTCAGAGAACTGTCTCCGATCGAGGCCCCCAGTTCCTTGAGTGACTTGGGAGACACACAGGCCCGCGCTAACCGGAGAAGGATCCGTTCCAGAATTTCCCCGGCGGCCTTGCGGGTAAAGGTGGATGCGAGAATCTTTTCGGGCGCCGACTCCCGTAACAGCGCGATGTACCGAGACGACAGCTGAAACGTTTTTCCCGTTCCGGCAGAGGCCCGAATGAGGAGCCGATGGGAGAACGTCCCCTGTGGTTTTGTTGCAGATTTCCGGGACTTGTCCGAAGTACGTACACTCACAGCCAGACCTCCTGTCCGAAGACGTGACTCTGACAAATCGTGTCGAACTCGGTCATGGTTGCCGGTGGGGCTTCCAGAAGCTCCCAGAAGTCTTCATCCAGAATTCGGCGGGCAATTTGCCGGGCCGTGTCGTCTGCGTGAAGCAGTTCCTCTTCCGACCATTGTGCGAACTGTGCCGAAACGGCATTCACATCCCGCGGCAGGATAATGTAGCCCAGTCCAATCGTCCCTCCATGACAGATCGGACTGGCCAGATAGCGGTAAAGGGGCAACTGCAAATCAATCCAGTCCTCCTTATACCGATGCGTCTTATCCGGAGAGAGTCCCGCGTCTCCTGTCTTGTAATCGAAAATCGTCCAGTCGCCGGTCGAGGGGTGAACATCAATTCGGTCGAGTCGCCCTTTCAGGAAGATGGATCGCCCATCTCCAAGATCGAATGGGACCGGATCTTCAATCTTGTGCTCGACCGCGTGGATCTGCCACCCTTCCCTTCGCCATTCCGCCTGCCACTCAGCAAATGCATTGAGGCGTCGCCGTGCCTGCTCCTTCTGAATCAGAATGGCTGCCAGCGGGTCTTCCCCATATAGCTCCCGGACCACTTCACTCAGGGACTGATCCAGAAACTCCGCAATATTCGATGGATCTCGAGAGTCTTTAGCGGCACTGCTGCCAAACCGACTGAGAACGTCATGGACAAGCGTTCCAAACGCGGCACCGTCCAGTTCGGTCACTTCATCGCTGATTTCGCTCAACCCGAGAATATGCCGCAGGTAATACCGATACGGTGATGCGAGATAATCGCGAAACTCGGTGACACGAAATTCGGTATGCGGCTTTTTCAGTGGCCCCGGTCGGGGAAGCGCAACCGCCGCCTGTCCCGCCAGCTGACGGGTTGATGGAGGGACGGGAAGCGGGGCCTTCTCAGTCGAATCCTTGTTCGATTCATCGTAGAACTCGAGAACCCGCTGAGCAATCTGTTCCGGATCGGTGGCGAAAAGAAGTCGGCTGGGAGCGAGCGGATTTCGTGAGACATCCCGGCGAGCAACAATCAGCCGCAAGACCTTTCGCGAGGAGACCAGTGACGACAACAGATACAGGTCACGGGCGTAACGTCGTGCGTTGTCCTCGATGCCCAGATGCGCTCGCAACTGATTCGGGAGAAACAAATCGTGATTGACCGACTGCGGAACGAAAGTCTCGTTCATCGTCGTCACGATCACGACCGGAGCATCGTCCAATGGCAATTCGAGCCATCCCGTCATGCGGATCGCCGGGCCATCGAACCCGCGATAGAGTTCGCAGTCAGCATTGGACAACAGCAGACGAATGGCATCCGTTGCGGAGACCGGAAGATCGAGCGACTCGGGAAGCTCTGCCTCGACAGCAAAAACTCTCTGCAGCTCCTGACACGCCTCAACGACGACTCTTTCTTCGGGATGTGAGGAGCGAAATGTCCGATCCCCATAGACCGTCATGAGCAGAGAATTGACAGCCGTTCCCCATTCCAGAAGAGGCTTCTTCTGGTTTAAAAAGGGAGACAGGAGCGTCTGGATTTCCCGTTTGAGCTTCCAGGCAACGTCAGCCCCCTTCCCTTCAGGAAAATCATCCAGACTGGGCGGGAGATGTTGGACGAAGTACTCATCCCACTCGGACAACCAGTTCTCGTTCAAGCCGCGGGTATTCAACCACTCCCCGACATCGGGATGCCGAATCAGCGCAGCGAACTGGCTGGAGGAGTGGTTTTCAAGAAAATCGGCGACCGTTTCCAGCAGCCGAAACGGCCCGGTCGCGGACAGCATTCGATCAATCGGCCAGTGACTGGGAACGTCGTACTCTGCCAGCGTCCTCTGCAACGGAATCACCAGTTGAGGATCGGGAACCCCAATGGAAATGTCATCAAAAGAATATTCCCCATTCAGGCTGGCCAATACGGCAACCACTTGTGAGCATTGGCCTTTGCTGTCATCGGCCATCAGAATCTGATCGCTGCGAAGATCGATCTTTTCATCCGCCCAGCGATCTGGCAGAAGACAACCAAATTCGTCGAAATGATCGGCCATGGACTCAGGCGCCGGGACATAGGCCGTCACACGATCTGCAACCTGTTCGAGCATCGCCCGGGTCGTCCGATTCAAATCGACCGTTCCGACCGTGACAATGTCATGATCGGTCTGGCACTCCTTACGGCGAATCGCCTCCAGACGGGCCGTCTGCTGATCCCATAGTTCCAGAGCATCCAGCAACCGCCAGTAATCGGTTTGAATGGCGGCCAACAGCTTCCATCGTTCGGATTCGCTGAACCCGGGAAGAGTTGTTCCCCGCTTCCACACTTCTGCAAAGTCCAGCTGATCCCCCGCCAGTTCTGCATGCTGACGACGCAGAAGGTCTCCCAGTCGGAGCCATGCCGCCTGATCTTCCGGATCAGGAATCGATTGCATCAGCCTGCGAAGCTTCGATTCGGGAGTCTTCTGCAGTGCCTGCGCCCAGACCATCTGCTGGACGAGCGTCGATGCGAAGGGCCGCTTCGGAAGATAGAGCAGTTCCGGCAGCCGTCCGACTGTGGCTGTCATGGGGGGACAGAGTGCTCCACCAGCTCGCTCTGTCAGGATCTCAAGGCACCGTCGTTCTGCCTGTCGCCCTGAAAAAACCAGGATCAGATGAGAGAGATCAATGTGCGTTGTGCTGCGGCTTCGCTGAAGAAGGTCGTCCACCAGCTTCGGCAATACCGGGCGATCCCAGTTGAGAAAGATCCGACGAATCGGCATAAGCCCAGTACACTCCCGTCAAGATAGTGATGTACGGTGGCCACCAGCGTACTGTACGGGAGTATAGATTTCAAAGGTGGAATGTCAATCGGAGAGCCCCCTCTCGCCCGGGAGCAACAACACTCACATCAACAGAGTTCGAGGCTGACCGATCATCCTCGCTGCCCCCAAACAGCATCAGAAGCAAAACCAGCACAAGCCATAAATCCCGCACCACCCGCAATACTTTCGGGTCTGTTCAGTGTTCGGCTCAGTGTTCAACCACGGTAGCCCAGGGGCCGCGAGCACAAGAGCGAACGTTCAGCGAAATTCGACTCAGACTAAGTGACGTGGAAGATGTCGGCGCTGTTTACAGATCGACAACGCTCTGTCAGCGGAGAAGACCATCGGTCTCACGTCGTAGCCAGTCCAGAAGACGGTCTTTTTCGCGTGCATCGACGATTGATGACGTCCCGGACAAGCCGACGTGGCGCATCAGTCGCGCCTCCATCAGGAGCTGGCCGCGGCGAATTTCCTGATGATCCTGCCGGACACCGCTCAGCTCAAACGTCATCCAGGCAATCAATCCCGTCAGACCGCAATTGAAGACGTAGTATCCCAACTCTCCCAACGGCTGAGCAAACGACATTCCGATCAGGAAGCCGCTGAGAATCAGAATCGTCGTCTTGCTGATAATTGAAGGGTCTTCTTCCGTTCGCATCCTGCTATCCATCTACGACTTGCGAAACGCACAGACCGGAGTTCGGGGACACTCGATTATCGACGGAGGTGATCACTCTATTTTCAAAAACCTAGTTCACAAAATCGGCGCGGTCAAAAAAAACACTGGGGGTTTGCAGCGGACTCTGGGACTCCTCTAAACTGGAAGAGCCATCAAAACATCATCAATGCTTTGACGGCCCCTCTCCAATCAGTCTTTCCAGAAACAACGAGGTTCTCAATGTCTCTGACCCGCCGCTATTTTCTGCAGGCTGCTGCCGTCGCTACGACAGCCTGCACGATTAAGTCCCACCGAGTCGAAGCTCAGGAAAAAGCTCGCAGCAAAAGCGCCAATGACAAACTCGGCGTTGCGATGATCGGAACGGGAGGGCGTGGGGGCGAACATCTTTCCCAGCTTGCATCACGTTCTGATGCAGAAGTCCTGTACCTGTGCGACGTCGACCTGAGCGCCGCCCAAAGTCGAGCCAAATCGGTCGCAGAGAAGCAGGGGCGAACGCCCGAGATCGTTCAGGACTTCCGCAAAGTACTGGAAGACCCCAATGTCGATGTCATTAGCACAGCCACACCAAACCACTGGCACGCCTTGATTTCCATTCTGGCGATGCAGGCTGGAAAGCACGTCTACGTCGAGAAGCCAGTTTCGCACAACGTCTGGGAAGGACGGCAGATTGTCGGATGGGCTCGCGAGCTCAACAAGATCTGCCAGTGTGGGACACAGTCCCGCTCCAGCCCGAGCCTTCACGAAGCTCAGAAATACGTGCAAGAAGGAAAGCTCGGCAAAATCCAGTATGCCATTGGTACGTGCTACAAGCCCCGCAAGAGCATCGGCAAACTGGACCGGCCGCTCGTGATTCCGGAAAGCATTGACTACGACATGTGGTGTGGACCGGCTGCCAAAGTCGATCTGTATCGCCCCCGGTTGCATTATGACTGGCACTGGGACTTCAACACTGGAAACGGGGACATGGGGAATCAGGGGATCCATCAGATGGACATCGCCCGATGGTTCCTTGGGGAGTCGGCCCTGTCACCACGCGTCATGAGCATCGGGGGACGGGTTGGCTACGACGATGCTGGAGATACCCCCAACACCCAGATCGTCTACCATGCCTACGAAAAAGCCCCGCTGATTTTCGAGACCCGTGGACTTCCAAAGAAGGATCTCGACTGGGGTAAGGGAATGGATGAATACCGCGGTTCTCGCGTCGGGGTGATCATCCAGTGCGAGCAGGGATATGTCGTGATCCCGAGCTATGTTCAGGCCATCGCTTATTCAAACGATGGAGAAAAACTCGAAGAGTGGAAAACGAGCGGCGACGCCAACCGGCGCCACTTTGACAACTTCTTCGATGCCATTCGATCCGGCAAGCACACGGATCTGAATGGGGACATCCTCGAAGGACATCTCTCCAGCGCCCTGTGTCACACAGGAGCGATCAGCCACCTGCTGGGAGAGCACAAGTCCGCTGCGGACATCGAGAAGGAAGTTTCAAAAATTCCGCTGTGGGCCGATTCCTACAAGCGGATGACCGAGCACCTTGTGGCCAATGGACTCGACATCAGCGATCCGAAGATCAAGGTCGGTCCATGGCTCGAGATGGACCCGGCAGAAGAGCGGTTTATCAACAACGATGCCGCAAACAAACTGCTGACCCGCGATTACCGCAAGGGTTACGTCGTCCCGGCAGCCAAGACGAAACAAGCATAACCCACACTGCATACGCACTTCGGGGAGTCTTCTCTTCCGAAGTGGAATGGTCTAGAATTCCGCGAGCAGCCGGACGAAATACTCCGGCTGCTCCTCTTTTTCCGGGGAATCGAGTCTGCCCCCAACATCCCAATCCTCTTTGTTGTGCGTTTTCAAAATGTCTCAGCAATACATCATGTCCATCGAAGGTCTGACCCGGATGTACGACGACAAGGTCGTGCTGGACAACATCTGGCTCTCCTTCTTTCCCGGGGCAAAAATCGGCGTGATCGGCGATAACGGATCAGGGAAAAGTACGCTGATGCGGATCATGGCGGGTGAGGACAAGGACTTCATGGGGTCGGTCCGCCCGGCGAAGGGGGTCAAAATCGGGTATTTCCCGCAGGAGCCACGACTCGATCCCACCAAGACCGTGCAGGAATGTGTTGCCGAAGCGGTTGCGGAGTCGCAAGCCATTCTGGATCGATACAACGCCATCAACGAGCGTTTGTGCGAAGATATCACTCAGGAAGAAATGGACGCCCTCCTCGAAGAGCAGGCGTCTGTTCAGGAAAAGATCGACCACGCCAACCTCTGGGAACTCGACCGCACTGTCGAAATGGCCTGCGATGCCATGCGGCTTCCGGATGGAGGTGCCAAAATCGAACATCTCTCCGGGGGGGAAAAACGACGCGTTGCACTGTGCCGGCTGCTTCTTCAGAACCCGGATATGCTCCTGCTGGACGAACCGACTAACCACCTTGATGCAGAATCGGTCGCGTGGCTGGAACGGTATCTCCACGAATTCCCCGGGACCGTCGTCGCCATTACCCACGACCGATACTTCCTCGATAATGTTGCGGGCTGGATTCTCGAACTGGACCGGGGACGCGGATATCCATACGAGGGGAACTACACCTCCTGGCTGGAACAGAAGGAGGCCCGGCTGGCAGTCGAGCAGAAGAAGGAAGACAAGCGTCAGCGTGCCCTGAAACGGGAACTTGAGTGGGTCCGCATGTCTCCGAAGGCACAGGCCACCAAGAACAAGGCCCGTCTCCAACGGTATCAGGAACTTGCGGCTCAGCAGTACGACGAGCGGGACGAAGCAGCCCAGATTCAGATTCCGGTCACCCGTCCACTCGGCGACCTCGTTGTCCGCGCGGAAAACCTGACAATGGGCTTCGGAGACCGCCTGCTGTTCGAGAATCTCAACTTCAATCTTCCCCCCGGAGGAATTGTCGGCGTGATTGGGCCGAACGGAGCCGGAAAGACAACCTTGTTCCGCATCATCATGGGCCTGCAGGAGCCGACAGGGGGTTCGCTCCGAATCGGCGAAACCGTCGATCTGCAATATGTTGACCAGACCCGTGATGCACTCGACCCCAATAAGACAGTCTACGAAGAGATCTCCGGGGGACAGGATATCCTCGAGATCGGGAAGACAAAGATTCATGCCCGGGCATATTGCGGACGGTTCAACTTCAAGGGCTCTGAACAGCAGACCAAAGTCGGGGATCTGTCAGGAGGGGAACGAAACCGCGTTCATCTGGCGAAGCTGCTTCGCTCCGGCGGAAACCTGATTTTGCTGGACGAACCGACAAACGACCTGGATGTGGAAACGTTGCGTTCGCTCGAAGAAGGTCTGATGAACTTCGGTGGTTGTGCTGTCGTCACGTCGCACGACCGCTGGTTTCTGGACCGGATCGCCACTCACATTCTCGCCTTCGAGGGGAACAGCGAGGTGGTCTGGTTCGAGGGGAACTACAAGATGTACGAGATTCAGAGACGTGAACGGCTCGGAGCGGATGCCGATCGGCCTCACCGTCTGAAGTATCGTCCACTGAAATGACAGGACGACGAATTCTGATCTGTTCCCGCTGCACACACGGGCATTCTTCTGAATGTCCGTGTGACCCGTTACGATAGAGTCTCCATGACCCGGACATGCTGATAACTGGCGGACAGCTTTTAATGAATCCTGCCTGATCGAGTCTGACGTCAACCGCTAACCCCTGACCCATTTCCTGCTCCATGCCGACACTTCGCCCGATTATAAAAGCCCTTGTGCCTGTTGATTCCGCTGCAGCTTTTCAAGTCAGCGCTCCCAACTACGACGAATTCCAGTCGGATCGCGAAGTGTGGGACCTGCTTCAGGAGCGTCCAGAGAATGTCCTCCGAATCACCATGCCTCATTGCCATGTCAGCAAGCCGGAGGAGATTCTGGAGGATGGGTCCAGCGAGGCCCTGGCGCATGCCACTAGCGAAATGCGGATCTTCGAAAAGAACCCCTTGGTGAAGCAGGTGGAAGGAATTCTCTGGGTCTATTCGATCACCTCTCCCAAGC